>JAFRMB010000025.1 GCA_017430945.1 Clostridia bacterium
AATCGGTCGAGGGCTTGATCCAAGGGAGACCCTGGAGAGAGGGAAAGCCAGAGAGAGATTTGAGAGCAGAGAAGTTTCGAAAGGGCAGAGCGGAAGCGTCAAGGTCAGGCGCGGAAGGGAAGGCCCGGCCTGTGCGGTTTTCAAGGTGCTCGGCTCCGCCGCGATCCAAAGATCGCGACGCAAAGAGCCCCAAGAGTTTCCGGTGACAATAGCCTGAGGGATCCACCTGTTCCCATCCCGAACACAGAAGTTAAGCCTCAGCACGCTGATAGTACTTGGCTGGAAACGGCCCGGTAGGGTAGGTCGTCGCCGGATCCCACGAGATCATCCGTTATGGATGGTCTCTTTTTTGTGCGGCGGACGCCATGAATGGCGTCCCTGCGGCGGTCGTCAGCCTGTTCGAACCACGGAGAACAGACATCGCGTCCGGCGCATTTGTGCGGCCCTCGAATCTATGGTGCCGGACGGATATGGCACAGGACCAGGGACGAACCGGAAAAAAGCCGCCCCCTGCGCTCGGATCAATGGCGCAGGGGAGCGGAATGATCTGCGCGGCAGCGAATGAGTGCCTTTTTTTATATGGCCGGATATTGAAATGACGGGGAAAATATCCTATAATGACAGAACGACGACCGGATCGCGATTGTCTGTATACATGGAGGTCGACCGATGAAGAGAGATGCCTTTTTCTATATGGGACGCTATTATCTGCTGCCGAAGGACGTGCGCGACGTGAGAGCGCTGACGAAAAAACACGGGGACGGCGCGCCATTCGAGGTCATGGCGCTGTCGGAGGAGAAGTGCATGCCGCCGTACTTCCTGGAACAGAACGTGTCCCAGGAGGCGCTGGCGCTGGAACCGGAGCACGACGTCTATCCCTGCGAGGTGGAGCTTTTGTCACAGCGGGAATACAACGCGCGGCTGCGGGAGGTGGTGAAGGCGCACTGCCCCGGATGCCCCAACTTCGGATCGGTGGACGAGACGGACGCCTCGCTGGAGGGCCATCACGGGGAGATCGCGCTGAACGGGGCGTGCTTCCTGAAAGAGCAATACACCTCCTCCGCCGATGACTTCAACAGCTTCAGCGCGGTGAGCGACGAATTTGCGGAGCGGTTCGGCGCGCTGGGCCTGGAGCAAATGATCGACGAAGGCCGGACCGGCGACGCGATCGGAGTCTATAACGGGCTGTTTTCGCAGATGTTCGGCGGCATCGAAATGCTGGCGCACTTTGACAAGTGCGACGGCGGCTATATGCTGGTCACGACGTCGGTGTGGTTCGATCAGGACCGGCTGCTGATGGAGTGCCTGTACGAACGGCTGGCGGCGCGGTACGGCGACCGCTGGACCTTTAAAAACCATGTGCCGCGGGGCGTGTTCCTCGACGGCGCCGTGCGGCCGTTGGCGATCCATGCGCGGCCCGAGGAGGCGGAGAACTCGCCGATGGAGGTCATGGTGACCGTGTACGCCCCGACGGAGGCGCTGCTGGGGGCGTACCTGTGGATGTGCGGTCAGTACGGCGAGGCGCTGCTGCACAACGGAGAGGTGGCCATGGAACTGGCGGAGGCGGAGGTTCTGTCCGAGTGCCCGCCCGGCGCCATCGCACCGGAGGCGCTGTGGTCCGTCATCGGCGACGCCTCGGAGTGGCCGGAGGACGACGATTCGCTTCCGATGATCCACGCGGCGACCATGATGCCCAATGACGTCGATCCCGACGACGACGAAGCGCTGGCGGCGGGCACGATCCTGTTCGCCAGCCGGTGCGTGGACCTGTGCAACCAAATGGTGTTTCCGCTGATCGAAGACGAGAGACCCGAGGGCGCCTGGGCGGGGGACGACATGGTGAGCGCGTTCAGCATACCGGTGGCGCGCATCGCCTTTGACGCGGTCGACTTCGACGACGAGGCGGCCCTCGACCGCCTGTTCGCCGACCTGGTGGACGGGCTGGAAGCCCAGGGGGTATGCAAGGCCTTTGCGCGGGCCGGCATGCCGGGAGAGGGCAGCGCCGAAGCGTACCTGCTGGTGCTGAGCCTGACGGACTTCCTCTACGCCGTCCGCCGCTACGCGCCGCTGTTCGACCGCTATCCGGCGTCGATGGAGATCTACACCGCATCGGGCACCTCCGGCGGCTACTACCGGCTGGGGTACGACATGACGCGCGTGCTGACGGAGCCGGAGCTGCTGGACGATGCGGAAGATCTCATCGCGCTGAACGACGATGCGCTGGACGCCATCGACGACGACATCGAGCTGGTGGAGACGATCCGACAGGGCATCCTGCACGACGCTGCGTCGCTGGAATGGGATCCGGAAAGGCTGCGCGAGTGCCTCAGCAGTCCCCAGTGGGCCTGCTATGTGGCGATGACCATGGATGAGGAGATCCAAAACGGCGGTCTGCGCCAGTTCTTCGCCAACGCGAGCCGCGCGATGGCGGGCTGTGCGGCCCCTTGCCTGCGCCAGGTCGGCGCGGCCCCGTGGGCGGCGCTGTACGAGCGTTTTCTTTCGGACAACGCCATCGACCCGAACCGGCTGGACGAATTTGCCATCGACGACCCGGACGACTTCGGAACGCTGCTGGACCGGTATCCCTTCGACGACTTCGACGATGCCTGGTATGACCTGGGCGATCTGGAGACCGCACTGGCGCGATACATCCGGACCAACGCCTCGGCGTTCTGACCGGATCGACCGCGGTTCACGGTCAGCCGCAACGTGCTGCTCAGTCACATCCGCGCCATCGCCGGCGTGCTGGACGTGGAGGAGACCTGAGCGCCGGATCGCTTTGGCGTGCACAAGGGGCCGATCCTTTGGGATGGCCCCTTGTGCGTTACCACGGCGTCAGCGTCTCGCCCTTCACCAGCCACGCGCGCCGGGCGATGGCGGCGAGGGGATCGTCGGAGTGGGAATCGGAGTAGAAGTTCTCGATGACGGCGTCGGGATATGCCTCCCGAAAGCGGCGGACCTTCTCAGCGCCGTGGCAGTTGAAGCCGTCGTAGCGACCGGTCCTGCTGTCCACGGGGGAGCCCATGACCTGCGCGATGCCCAGCGCCCGGCAGGCCGGGCGGACCAGGAATTCGGGGGAGGCGGTGATGACCACGTCGTCCGGCCGGTGCGCCGACCGGTACCAGGTTTTCACGCGGGGCAGATTGTCGCGCCAAAATCCCTCCAGCGCCCGGTCCACGTCGATCAGCCGAAGGTAGCCGAACATGCGCTGCTTGAACGCCTGCTTGGGCTTCAGGCGAAGTATGAACAGAAGCCCGTTGACGAGCTGCGCAGGCAGGTCCGCCCACATGGCGGGATAGCGCCTCAGGCACCACGCAAAGAAGCGCGCCGAGCTGTCGCCGCGCAGGATGGTGTTGTCAAAGTCGTATACGTTCATGCCGAGCCTCCTGTGACGTGGATGTTGTCTATTTCGCCGCATCCGCCGCAAATCCTGCCGGTGCAGGCGCCTGTGCCTTCATTTGACGGGCGGCAGCGCGGCCGGGATCGTCGATCGTTGCGGCATCGTTGAAAAAGATTTGCAAATTATTGCAAAAATATTACGGAAAGTATTGAATCTTGAAATAAAGTGTGGTATAATGACCACATCTTTTGATGGAGGCGGCTGTGCCGCGCACAGAGCGCCGCCATCCGGGACGGAGGAAGCAGCGCGATGAGCCGTTTGGGCGATACCATCCGCACGGCCCGCGTCAAGGCCGGCATGACGGAGAAAGCGCTGGGCAGGAAGTGCGGCCTGGCGGAGAGCTACATCAAGGATGTCGAATCGGGCCGCAGGATCGTCTCGGACGACCAGGCGCAGCGCATCCTGAATACGCTCGGCGTGGACAATCCGATCTCCACGGAGCTGGAGGTCGCCGCGGAGCCGCCGATGAAGCCAAGGCCCCGCCCGCGCGCGTATGTGCTGCCCGTTGAGGCCCACGCGGCGCCGGACGCGCAGGCACAGGCGGAGTCCAACGACGCCTGGCTGGATGCGCTGGGCGGCGTGGTGAAGCGGGTGCCGGTGATGTCGCCGGACGGCGTGGTGATCGACCACGTGCTCACGCCCATCGTCGCCGGAAAGATCGAGGGCGGCGCGCCGGACAAGGTGCTGTACTATCGCTGCCCGGACGACAGGCTGAGGGGTTTTCGCGTGTACGCCGGAGACCTGCTGCTGGTGGTGCCGGCCTCAAAGGCCGAGGACGACCGCCTGATGCTGGTGGAGTATGAGGGCAACCGCATGGTGCGCAAGCTGTTGAAACTGGACGGCGGGCGCATCCAGATGCAGGCCTTCGACCACGAGTTCACCGCCGTGGTGGGCGACCTTCAGACGGTGCGCGTGCTCGGCCGGTGTGTGAAGCTGGTGCGCACGCTGTGAGCGAACGGCTTGTTAGTATTTTGTGAATTCACACCTTTGTGCGTGACAAAACCGAAAGAATGGGCTATCATTCTGTTCGGCGTGATACCGCCCCTGCGGGGAGCGGGAGGTCATGCGATGCCGCATCGCCGGCAAGTAACGATATGAAGGTGGACCAAACATGACGAAGGTCAATATCATCTCTGGTTTTCTGGGCGCGGGAAAGACCACGCTGATCAAAAAACTGCTCGAAGGCGCGTTCAATGACGAAAAGGTCGTGCTGCTGGAAAATGAGTACGGCGAGGTCGGCATCGACGGCGGCTTCATGAAGGAGACCGGCATCCAGATCACCGAGCTTAACTCGGGCTGTATCTGCTGCACGCTGGTGGGCGATTTCACCGAGGCACTGGGCCAGCTGATCGACCAGTACCATCCCGACCGGATCCTGATCGAGCCCTCGGGCGTCGGCAAGCTCAGCGACATCCGCCGCGTGGTGGACGACGTGTCGAAGACCCATGAGATCGAGCTGGCGGGCTGCGCCACCGTCGCGGACGTCGGCAAATGCAGGATGTACGCCCGCAACTTCGGCGAGTTCTTCATCGATCAGATCGAGTCGGCGGAGACCGTCATCCTCAGCCGCACGCAGATGACCACCGAGGACAAGATCCGGAAGTGCGTGGATCTGCTGCGGGAGCACAATGCCAAGGCCCGCATCATCACGACGCCCTGGGACGAGCTGACGCCCGCGCAGATGCTGGATACCATCGAGCATCCCAGCTTCCTGCTGACGATCGACGATCTGCCCGAGGGCGATCATCACGATCATGAGCACCACCACGATCATGAGCACCACCACGATCATGAGCATCATCACGATCATGACCACGAGCATGATGAGCATGACCATGATCATGAGCACGATCATGAGCATGAGCATGAGCACGATCATGATCATGAGCACGATCACGATCATGAGCATCATCACGATCATGATGAACACGATCACGATCATGAGCATCACCACGAGCACGGCGAGGGCTGTTCCTGTGGCTGCGGACATGACCATCACGGCCACCATCATGCCGACGAGATCTTCGATAACATCGGCATTGAGACCCCGAAGAAGTTCGACGAAGCCGAGCTGCGCAGCGCCATCGAGGCACTGGACGCGTTCGACGAGTACGGCGATGTACTGCGCGCCAAGGGCATACTGCCTCTGACCGACGGCCGATGGCTGCACTTCGATTACGTGCCGGAGGAAGTGGACGTGCGCTACGGCGGCGCGGATTACACCGGCCGGCTGTGCGTGATCGGCTGCAACCTCAAGGCCGACGCCATCAAGGCGCTGTTCGGCATTTGAGCGCCGGCAGAGACCAACATCGATCGAGGGATCTCTTATGACGAGCGTACCGGTATACATCATCACGGGTTTCCTGGGCAGCGGCAAGACGAAATTCGTCACCGAGATGCTCACGGACGACAATTTCTCCGAGGGCGAGAGGACGCTTCTGCTGTGCTGCGAGGCCGGCGAGGAGGAATACGACCCCGAGGTGCTCAAAAAGGCCAACGCGGTGCTGGTCGAGCTGGAGCAGCCGAGGGACATCGCCGGACACAAGCTGGCGCGCATGGACCGCGAGTACAAGCCTGAGCGGGTGATCATCGAATTCAACGCCATGTGGCTGCTGGAGACGATCTATCAGGCGAAAAAGCCCGACACGTGGGAACTGGCGCAGATCATCGATCTGGTGGACGCAGGGACCTTCGAGGTGTATCTCCGGAACATGCGAAAGTTCGTGGCGGACGGTCTGAAGGAAGCGGACCTGGTCATTTTCAACCGCTGCGACGAAAACACCACCAAGAGCAAGTACCGCAGGGCGGTGAAGGGGCTGAACCCCACGACGCGGGTGTTCTTTGAGAACCTGGACGGCACGACGGACGACGGCGTGGCGGACGAGGACCTGCCCTATGACGTCAAGGCTTCACCCATCAAGATCGCAGACGAGGACTTCGGCACCTTCTACCTGGATGCCATGGAGCATCCGGACCGCTACGACGGCAAGGTGATCCGAGCCAGGGGCCGCGCCTTCCGCATGGAAGACATGCCCAACAACTGCTATGTGTTCGGCAGGCATGTGATGACCTGCTGCGCCGAGGACATCGGCGGGATCGGTTTTTTGTGCCGGTACAAGGGCGAAGGTCCCAAGACAAACGACTGGATCATGGTGGAAGCCAAGGCGGAGAAGAGCTTCAGCCCGCTGCACAACAGCGAGGCGATCATCCTGACGGAACAGAGCGCCGTTCCGACCGGCGCCCCCAAGGAAGAACTGGTGTATTTCAACTGAGCGTGAGCGAAGCGGATGCGCCGGGGAAGATCAAAAGGCTTGTATTTCCATACGATATGTGATAGAATGTGACTGAACAACAGGGGGTGTCTGTTTTGAAGCGGAGAGTATTTGTAGTGGCACTGTGCATGATGCTGCTGGCGTCTTTTGTGATCGCACCTGTGAGCGCGTCCGCCAAAGTCGTCAAGATCATGAAGGTGAACGTGAAGGGTGCGCGCCTGCGTTCCGGCCCCGGCGCGTCGTCCATCAAGAAACCAAGCCTGAAGAAGGGCGAGAAGGTGTTCTATTCGGGCAAGCAGGTGCATGCATTCTGCTATGTGCGCACGGCATCCGGCCGCACGGGCTATGTCTACAAGCCCTACCTCTCCTCCTATGGCGCGGTGAATTCCAAGCAGGTCTACTACGCCAAGAAGGCGACGACGATGTATAAGAAGGCCAGAAAAAGCAGCAGGCGGGTCGGCAGGCTTTCCAAGAAGCAGCATGTGCTCGTCTACGAGACCCGCGGCAACTGGGCCTACATCAAGACGTTGTCCGGCAAGGGCGGCTTCGTGAAGTTCAGCAACCTCAGAAGGGTCTGAGCGTCACTAGCAGTCTGTATATAAAAGCGAGCGGCAGAGGGGCGGCGCTGCGCCACCCTTCTGCTGTATTGCGTTCAAATCCCGCTTCTTTTGACTGGATCTGGGGGCGGGATGCGGCGATACTGGAAGACGGGAGCGCGATCCATGCAAAAACTGTCGCTGTCTTTGGCGCCAGACAGGCAAAAGCGCGTGCTGGCGGTGCACGATATCTCGTGCGTGGGCAGGTGCTCGCTGACCGTGGCGCTGCCGGTGCTGTCGGCCATGGGCTTTGAGACATCCGTACTGCCCACTTCGATCCTCTCGACCCACACCGGCGGTTTCGAAGGCTACACCTGTCGGGACCTTGCGGAGGACATGCTGCCCATCGCGGAGCACTGGCACACCCTGGGGCTCCGGTTCGATGCCGTGTTCACCGGCTGGCTGGGCTCCCACCGCCACATCGCGCGGCTGGAGCGCGCGCTGGCGGCGTTGGACGACGGCGCCCGGTTGATCGTGGACCCTGTCATGGGCGACAACGGCCGGCTATATGCCACGCTGGACGAGGCGTACGTCGCGGCGATGCGCGACTTTGGCGCCAGGGCCGAGATGCTGCTGCCCAATTTGACCGAAGCGGCGCTGATCACGGGCATGGACTATCCCGGCGAGCAATGCGGCCGGGCGTGGGCGGAAGAGGCGCTGGATGCGCTGCTTTCGCTCGGCGCGCGAACGGCGGTGCTCACCGGCGTGCGGTTCGGGCCGGAACGGATCGGTGCGGCGGCGCGCGAGCGGTCGGGTCAGACGCTCATTTGCGATTCGGAATACGTTCCCGGCATGTGGCACGGCGCAGGCGACGTGTTTGCCAGCGCGCTGACGGGCGCCTGCCTGCAGGGACGTCCGCTTGCCGAAGGGTTGAGGATGGCGGTGGACTTCACCGCCGCGTGCATCCGCCGCACACGCGCAGCCGGCACCGACGAGCGGCTGGGCCTGCAGTTCGAGCCGGAGCTCATGCGGCTGGCAGGCGCAGGACGCTCACTTGAATCTTAACAGGCGCTGCGCTATAATAGGACCCACAGGCGATGATGGAGAGAGTAGCGCGGCTTTGCAGCCTCAAGAGAGCCGGGGCAGCTGGGAACCGGTGGCAGCGGGCGCGTGAACATGGCTCCGGAGCTCCGGGCGTGAACTGCGCGAAAGCGCTTGAGCGTTCGGCGAAGCGATGCTGCCGCCGCGTTAAGGCGTTCAAGGCGCGCCACCGGCGCGTGAATAGGGTTGGTACCGCGCGATCGCGCCCCTGCATGGCAGGGGCGCTTTTTGGGTCGCGCGCGGCCGGCGCAGGCCGTCGGACGGGTCCGCCTGCCCGGACATAACGCGGCGTGAAGAGGCGATCATATCTGAAGGGGGATTCACCATGGCGGAAAGACCGAAATTCTACATCACCACGCCCATCTACTATCCCAGCGGCAACATGCACATCGGCCACACCTATACCACCGTGGCCGCGGACACCATGACCCGCTTCAAGAAGCTGACGGGCTATGACGCTTACTTTTTGACCGGCACCGACGAGCACGGCCAGAAGATCGAGCGCAAGGCCGCCGAGGCTGGCGTGACGCCCCAGCAGTTCGTGGACCGGATCGTCGCGGAGACCAGGGAGCTTTGGAAGCTCATGGACATCGAGTACGACGACTTCATCCGCACCACCGAAGACCGGCACATGAAGATCGTACAGAAGATCTTCAGGCAGTTCTACGATCAGGGCGACA
>JAFRMB010000026.1 GCA_017430945.1 Clostridia bacterium
CATCGCAGATATCGATAGTACCCCGACTCGCTCACGCTCAGCGCTTCACATAGTGTGTGGACATCCCACCGCTTTGACTGTCGCTCGATGTATGCGTACCGCAGCCTCGCCGCTACTTCCTTCGGCTCTCGGCGAAAAAACCCAGCGCGTCCTTCAGAATCTCGTTCGCGCGCCTCAGCTCGGAGTTCTCTTTCTCCAGCTCCAGTATCCGCCGTTCCTTCTCGTCTGTAGGCTGTCGCTTGTGCCCGCTGCCTACAAATGCCTGGCTGCCTCGCGCCTTCCGCGCCGCTCGCCAGTCCGCCAGCGTCCAGTACGGTATCCCGAGCTGGGCTGCTGCCTGCTTCGCCCCGATCTCGTCCGACAATCGTACCGCTTCTTCCTTGAAGCTCTTTTCGTATGTTGTCATCATATGCCCACCCCCGCGTACAGCAGCGACACGCCGGCTGCGGTGGTCTCGCCGCTCAGCCATTCGCGCACGATGCGCGCGGTCCGGCCGGAGGTCGATCCGCCGGGGTCGGACGACGCGCCCGCGTAGGTCACGGACACGCCGTCGTTGCGCACGGCGGCGACTTCGCGGCCGGTGCCCGCATCAATGGCGGCGTCTGCGGCGAAGGCGTCGATCAGGGCCGCCAGGCAGTACTTCACGGTGCTGCGCAGCGGCGTCTCGTCGGCCAGCCGGCCATGGGTCAGGGTGTCTACGATGCGGTTGGCCCGGGCCTCCAGGCGGCAGAACACCGCCTCGGAAGCGGCGCCACCCATGCCGGCGTAGTCCTCATAGGTCAGGTGTTCCATGCCGTGTCACCTCCGGGCGGATCAGACGGCCGGGGCGCTGTGGCAGTAGATGCCCGCCACCTTGTTCTCGTACACATCGGCGATGCCGACCACGCGGTAGCCGAACTTGTACGCATCCGCGTCCTGGTTCTGCTCGGGCGTGATGACCTTCGGGGCGATGTGCTTCTGGAACTGGATGACGGCCGGCTTGTGCACCAGCAGGAAGTTGATGCTGGCGCCGGTGTCGTAGTACACCACGACCGTCTTGCCGTTGCCGGGTGCGGTGCCAAAGGCGACGGTGCCGGTGGCGGCGGTGTAGGTGTAGGCGGAAGAGGCGGCGGCGGTGCCGTTCACCGTGACCTTGGTGATAGCCGCGGGCTTCGCGGTGACCACGAAATCGGTCTGGCTGGTGGTGGCGGTGAACTCCTGCTTCGGATCCTTCCGGGCGTAGCCGTCGGTGCCGAGCGTGACGCCGGTGTAGAAGCGGGTCTGCGGCACGACGACGATCTGGCTGGCCAGGTTCATCGCGGCGCGGCTCTTGGTGGTGTCCAGGTCGTCCACCATGCCCTTCAGGGCGCTGGTGATGAACAGGATGCGGCCGTCCGCGGGCACCTCAGCCTCGTCCATGGCGGCGTGTGCGGTGCGCAGAGCGGCCACCACGTCCGCACCGGCGGACAGGCTGGCGGCGGCGCTGCCGATACCGGACGCCCCCGCATAAGTAGCGAAGCGGAAGGCGTCGATCTCCGGCGCCACCTTGGTGCGGATGAACTCACCGGCCAGGCGCCCGAAGGCGATGCCGGCGGTCTCGGCATTGTCCAGGTTGTCCACCTGGAACATGCGGCCGCGATCGTAGTTGCAGGCGACCGTCTCGTTGGTGATGGTCACGTCGCCGGCGGAGTAGCCGCCGTTGCGGCTGTAGTCGGCCAGGCCGCTCATGGTCATCTTGGGGATCACCAGCTCGTTGGCGTTCGCGCCGGCGCGGACCAGCTCGGGGGCGCCGTCGAGCACGCTGGAGAGCGCGGCCAGCTTGTACACCTCGTCCAGCATCGGGACGTAGTTTCTGAACAGTGCGATGGAATTCGGCATTGTGTTTCACTCCTTCTATTTCTTTTCGGGCAGCCCCAGCGCCGCCCGCATCTGGGACTCGTAGTCCTGGTTGCCCTTGTTCGCCGGGCCGAATCCTGCCATCTGGAAGTCGCCGGCCTGGCTGGCGAAGTAGTTCTGGTCCTTCGTGACGTCCTCGAACACGTCGGCGTCGCTCCTGCCCTGGTTGGCGGGATCCTTCAGCGCCTTGTCGAAGTCGTCGGCGATCAGCTCGCGCATCCGCTCGTGGATGAACTTCCGCTCGCCCAGCACCTTGTCCATGCGCGAAAGCAGCGCCTGGCGCGCCTGCGCGGCAGCTTCGGCCTGCTTCCTGGCGTCGTCGGCGGCTTTGTAGTCGTCGATCTGCTTCTGCAGCGCCGCCACGTCGCCCTTGTGCTTCTCCATCTCCGCGATGGTGGCGTTCGCCGTGGTCAGCTGGTCCTGGACGGCCTTCAGGTCGCCCTGAAGCTTCGCGGCGTCGCCCTTGGCCTTGCCGATGTCCGCGGAATGGATGTTCAACAGCGCGTCGATCTGCTCCTTGGTCGCCTCGGGGAACTGCTTCGTGATGTCCTCTCTGGTCATGGTCTTTCCTCTCTTCGGCTTGCAGTTTGGTATCGCGGTCTCTTTCCGCCCGGCCTTGGTAGTTTTGCGTCATTCCGGACAAATTTGGGTATGAAAAAAGCACCCTCAGGTGCTTAGATCATCTGCAAACGGCTCTCCAGATCTCGATCAGCAGCCGCACTTTAAAATAACCATAGGTTACGAATAATGCCCCGATAGCGCCGCAGCCGATCAGATACAGCCATTCCTTCAGGCTTTTCTTCATCGTGCTCCCTCCATCAAAAAACCGCCCGGGTTGGGCGGATTAGTTATGTTCTTTCTGTTTCCACAAAGGCTCATAGTTCCCGGATAACATAAGTTGAAAATTCCGGCCGAGATACTCGCGTTCAGCATCATACTCTTCAGGAGTCATGCCATCTCGCCAAAACGGCGCTTCTTTGAGAGAAGGGCTGGCCCAATCACTGTCGTTGCCTCGTATCGTATTCAATCAAGCGCCCTCCTTTCGTATAATCCCGCAGCAGATTATCAACAATAATCGACTCACGCATCATGGTCCTCTGTGCTGGCGTAATTGTACCATCTTTTAACTGCTTTTGCAACACCTTGAGATCATCAGCGTAAAGATCATCGAAGAATCCCGTCCCCAGCACATTACCTTTTCGTTCGGCTGCATAGATCACCCCATCATTTCTAACGGCGATCATTACAGGAATCTGCACGTAGTTTAAAAGCGTCTGCATATCCGTTTCGGATAGCGAACCATCTGTGTTGTGGTTATGAACAAATGCAAACGTCTCGCCGGGATGTTCGTTGAGATACTGCCTGAACTGATACCCCACAGAACCTGGATTCTCGTTTGTTTCGTAGAAATCCCTGTTACCAGTACGAAGATTTACAAGATACATATGCTCATTTCCGGTTTCGGTTCCTTTAATGGCCAAATCCTTCGTTGCGGCAGAAAGGCCATCATTTACCACTGAACTATAGCCAGAAAGCTTAATCGCATACGTTGCAGTCGGATCATAGTATACCGTTGTATGTGTGTTCCGAACCGCATCTGATGCTCCTGGCGTTGGCGGCTTTTCAGTTTTCGCATCCCTAAACCCTGCCACATACGTCCTTCTGAAGTCCGGCCCCAGCCCGGTGCGGTCGCTCAGGCGCTCGTATTCCTTCACCATGGCATTGATTGAGCCCTGGCACTGCCGGCGCAACTGATCGTCGCCGGCGGCCGCGGCCAGCGTGGCGGTGTCCTTCTTCTCGCGGATCGCTGTCTCCCTCCGCCGCATGGCCTGCGACCACTCGTAGCGCGTCTTCGTGGCGCCGTCGATCGTGACCGGCTCCGTCGAGTAGCGCTCGAAGCGCGCCAGGTCGTCGTCGGTGTACGCCCGCGGACTCAGGCCCATGATGATCGGCGCCCAGGTGTGCCGGCAGTTCCACTCGCCGAAGGGCCGGGGCAGGCTGCCCTGGATGTCCTCGAATTCCTCGTTCGTGAACTGAAGCCCCTGGTACGGCAGGTGGTCCTCCGCGCAGAGCATGTGCGCGTCGATCTCCACGCCGTCGGCGCCGAACTGCTTCCCGACCTCCTCCATGACGCGCTGGTTCATGCGCCGCATGGCGTCCAGCACGTTCATGCGCACCGCGGTGTCGACGCGGCGGGTGTGGCCGGAGGCGTATTCCACGGCGCTGGTGCCGCTCTCGCGGACTCTGAGCCCCATTTCACCGGCCTGCCGGAGCGTCCGCCGGATGGCGCTCTCGTAGTCCTCCGCGCCCGACTGGGCGGCCGTGACGGCCGCGTCCACGGCCCTGCGGTAGGGATCCCGGTCGACGGTGGTGTTGCTGAGGTTGTTCAGCCTGCCCGCGGTCTCGGCGTACTGCGCCTGCAGCGCGCGCTGCAGCGGTACGTTGTTCCGAAGCGCCACCGATGCGTCGCTGACGCCCAGGATCTTCTTCGCCACGCGGTCGTCCACCTGCGCGGCCGCCTGCAGCACCGTCTCGAGGTCCTTCAGGTTCAGCCCTGCGGCCCTGGCCAGGCGGCGCTTCACGTCGCGCAGGTTCGCGTCCATCCTGCGCAGCTGCTGCAGCCGGTGGACGTCTGAGGGCGCCAGCTGCCCGATCGTGCGGATGTGCTCGCCCATGCGCCGGTAGTAGAAGTCCGTCACGGCCTGCATGCGCTGCTGGAACACGGCCAGCGCGGCGTCCATCTGCTTATCGGTCAACATGGGTTAATCCTCTCCCGCGCCCCTCATCGCCGCCATCAGCGCCGGATCCGCGCCGTCGCCGGCCGCGTCGCCCATCTCGTCGACGGCCTGCTGCGCCTCCTCCAGCGATCCGCCGCGCACCCACTGCCTAAGCTCCGCCTTGCTGAGCGCCCCGCGGCTCTCCAGCTCCAGGTACTGCTCGAACGTCTCGGCGGTGGACTCGATCAGGCTGTTGTCCCAGTCGAACACCAGCTGGTACTGCCCCATGCCGCCCGCGGGCGTCAGCCCGGCGCGCTCGGAGATCACGTCCAGCCCGTAGGCCAGGTCGTCCATGGCGCGCTCCCAGCGAGTGCGCATGGCGCGGACCACCGCGAACGTGTCGTACTGCGCGGCGCGCACCTCGTCACGGTTGGCGTAGTTCAGCGTCTGCCGCTCGGTGAGGATGCCCTGCGACAGCCCGCACGACTTCTCCAGCCGACGGCACAGGCTCTGCAGCCGCGCCTCCATGGCCTCCTGGCGGATGGCCGGCGCGTAGTACTGCCACACGGCCTTCTCGCTGAGCGCCGGCGCGTCCATCGGCACGAACGGATCGTCGCTGTCCTGCACGGTGCGCCGGATGTTGCGGATGTTCATCACCTCGCCGGAGGACGCCCACAGCGTCGAATCCAGCCCCAGCATGGGCCGGGTCAGCTTGTACTCGCGGCGGTAGATGTTCGCGTGCTCCACCAGCTCCTCCACCAGCCGGTCGCTGCCGTAGGTGATGGGCACGCCCGCGTCCTTGTCGGTGCGGCGGTTGTCGCGCGGGCACAGCAAAAACGCCAGCAGCAGCCGGTCGGTGCCGGAGATGCGCACCTCGGGCGTGATGCCGGCCCACTGCGGGATCGTCTGCAGCCCCACCGGCGCGCCGCCCTGGTCGACGGCCCGGTAGCGGATGATCTGGCCGGTCGCGCCGCCCATGTCCGTCAGCTCGTAGTTGGCGATCAGGCTGTAGCGGCGGTCGTTCAGCGTCACCTGCTCGGCCAGCAGCGCCACGTTGGTGGGCGTGTCGCCGTCGCGCTCCAGCACGACCGCGCGGCTCTGGTCGACGGCGCCCACGTGCAGCTGCCGGCGCGGCGTCACCATGGGCGCCAGCACCATGCCGCCCTTGCCGAAGGCCTGCGCGGTGATCCAGGTGGCCTCGCCGTCCCACAGCGACCCCACCCGGTCGGCGATCAGCTGCGCGCGCGGCGTCAGCGTCTCGCGCCCGGCGGCGTCCGTCACCTGCAGCGTGCTGTCGGCGATGGTCAGCATGGCCAGCTTGTTCGCGATGGTCGCGATCACGTTGTCCACGGTGATGTCCTCGTAGGTGCGCACGAAGTCGTCTACGGGCAGCTCCCGCCGCTCGACCCTCACGCCCAGCCAGGCGCGGATCCACTCACGAAGTCTGTCAAACATACCCTGTCCCTCTCATCTATCCGCCCGGCCGAAGCCAGATCCGGTTGGTCGCGTAGCGCACCCCGTCGATGGCGTGGTTGTTCGCGTCCGGGAAGACGTCCACAGGCTCGCCGGCGCGGTCGCGCTCGTATTCGTATTCGGAGAACTCCCGGGCCGCCCACGGGCAGCGCACGGGGTCGATGACGATCTCCCGCAGCCCCTGCAGCCACTTCATGCTGGCGCGCACGCTGCCGGGCCCCTTGGTAGCCGCCACGCAGCGCATGCCGAAGGACCGCATGTCGCTCACGCTCTTGAGCTCCGACGAGTCGGCGATGACCTCCTCGTCCCGCGTCAAGCCCTTCTTCGCCACCAGATAATTGAAGACGTCGCGGTTCGACGCCTTGTTGGTGCGGTATTCGTCGTATATGGTCAGGCGCCCGTCGTGGTAGGCGCAGCGCACGAAGTGCAGCGGATCCGGGAACCAGCCCCAGTCCAGCCCGGCGTACGTGCGCTCGAAGCCGCGGATCTCCTCGTCGATGACCTCGCGCAGCACCACGTTCTCGAACACCTGCCCGCCGGTGCCGGTGGCCTCGCCCATGTACATGTGCCGGTAGGCGCGCTCGTTGGTGTCGCGCAGCGTCTCGGCCTGGCTGATGAAGTCCCGCCCGATCCACTCCGGCGGAAGGTCCAGATACGTGCTGTGGTGCACCAGGCGGTCCGGCACCGGCGCGAGCACCTCGCGGTTGATCCAGTTGCGCGCCGACATCGGCGGGTTGTAGCTGAGGATCGTGACCGGCCGCTGCTCGGCCTGGCCGCGCACGGTGCTGGCCTTGATGGTGCGGATGTCGTCGATGCCCAGGAACTCCGCGGCCTCCTCGAA
This sequence comes from Clostridia bacterium, assembly GCA_017430945.1. The sequence continues at coordinate 6,907 of JAFRMB010000026.1, forward strand.
CCACAGATAACCGAAGTAGCCCTTCGCCAGCGTGATGGACTTCGACTTCGCCGGGTCGTCCGCGCCGCGGAACAGGATGCGCTGCCCGGTCGGCTTGAAGCGGATCTCCAGCGGGCTCAGCCGGAAGCTGCACCAGGGCCGCAGCCCCAGCGCGCCGATCGCCTTCACGAACTCCTCGTATACCGACTGGCGCAGCGTCGCCGCCACCCGGCGGTACACGATGGCCGATGCCAGCGGGTGCTGCAGCATCCCCAGCAGGATCTTGCGCGCCACGAACACGCTCTTGCCGCTGCCGCGCCCGCCCTTCAGCCAGTACTCGGCGTGAGCGGCCCGGTCGATGTCCAGGGAGAGGGCGTTGAAGTTGTCACTCCAGGCTTTCATCTTTTCCTCCCGGCTGAAGGTTTCGGGCGCGTCTTGCCGATCCGCCCCTTTGGGGCGCTCATGGCTGCGCTTGCGCCCTCAGCCCTCCCGTTGGTCGGGCGCTCCCTCCGCCCTTCAGCCAGTACTCGGCGTGAGCGGCCCGGTCGATGTCCAGGGAGAGGGCGTTGAAGTTGCTTGACCATGCTATCATCTTTTCCTCCTGGCTGAAGGTTTCGGGCGCGTCTTGCCGATCCGCCCCTTTGGGGCGCTCATGGCTGCGCTTGCGCCCTCAGCCCTCCCGTTGGTCGGGCGCTCCCTCCGCCCTTCAGCCAGTACTCGGC
>JAFRMB010000027.1 GCA_017430945.1 Clostridia bacterium
ACCCAGAACTGCCAGTTGCGGCGCAGGACCAGCATCACGCGGTCGCCCTTGCGGATGCCGAGCGCCTTGAAGTAGTTGGCAGCGCGGTTGGATTTGCGGCTGATGTCCTCAAAGGTGAAGCGCTGCTCGTTCTGATCGCGGTCAAGGTAGAGCATCGCGAGCTTGTCGGGCTTCTTTTCGGCCAGCGCGTCCACGATGTCGAAGGCAAAGTTGAAGTTCTCGTGATCCGGGAAGCTGATGTGCTTCAGCTGGCCGTTTTCATCCTCGTCCAGCTTCACGAACTTGTCGTAGATCAGCTTTTGCTTGATCGGCCGCACCGGCATGACTGCCTGGACGATCTTGTCCTCCTCGGTGTCCTCGCCGGGCAGCACCACCGCGACGAAGGTGCAGTCTTTGCCGCCGGTGGCGATCTCGCCGTGCGGGGTGGAGGAGTTGTAATAGATGCAGTCGCCCTCTTTGAGATGCTCGACGTGGTCGCCGATGCGCACGAGCAGCTCGCCGGAGAGGATCAGGTCGAATTCCTGGCCGGTGTGGGCGTGCGTGTGGATGGGCTGGTTCTGGAGCTCTTCGGAGTAGCTGTAGGTCACCCAGAAGGGCTCGGCGATCTTGTTGGAGAACATCGGTGCGAGGTTCGATATGGAGATGCCTTCCTCGCGGGCGGTGATGCTCGCCTCTCCCTTGCGGGTGACGGTGTAGGAGCGCAGGTTGGCGCTTCGGCCCTCGACGAGGTCGGTGATGTCGACGCCGAAGATGCGCGCGCAGTTGTGGATGAAGGTGAAGGGCAGATCCGCCTGTCCGCCTTCGAACCGGAGATAGCTCTCCACATCGAGCCCGGTCTGTTCGGCCATGTAGACCACGGAGTAACCTGCGATCTCGCGCAGGGCGCGTATACGGGTTCCGACTTCATGGAGCATACCGGTCATATCAGTTGTGTTCACGGGGGTCCCTCCTTTATTCGATGCCTGCGGGGCAGGTGATGGCCTGCACAAAAAAAATCTCAAAGAACGCGGTGCATCCGCATTCCTTGAGACGAGTTCATATCAAACCCGCGGTACCACTCAAATTGCACATCGCTGTGCCTCTCTTCAGGCTCCATCAAGCCCTATGCTTTTACGCAGCATGCACGGGAAACGCCTACTTGCGTCAAACTGGCAGTCCAACACTTTGGGGCTTCCGGCTCGGAAGTGATGGGCTTGTGAGCTTACTGTGACCGGCCTCGCAGCAAATGGCCGACTCTCTGTGCACAGGCGGGCTCTGCCGTCTTCGTCATCGCCTTTGAAATCATATTCGATTGAGTTGATTCTAGCACCGCAGGCATGGGTTGTCAAATGATGATTCTGTTAATTGTCCTGCCGATCCGCGTCGGAGCGCACGGCTTTTGAAGCAAAATGCGCGTGAATAGACCATATACTTAATGGACTCTTGACATTGGTGTGCTAAACTGTCGTTGTTTTCATAAAACAGGGTAGAGTGCTGAAGGGGGTGGCTGCATGACGGCTTTGGCAGACATCAGAGCGCCCCGGAAGCGCATCGCTGTCGTGACGGGCCACTACGGCAGCGGAAAGACGGAATTCTGTGTGAGCCTCGCGATGCAGCTGGCCGGGCGCGACCCGGACGGTTATGCGCGCCTGGCACTGGCGGATCTTGACATCATCAATCCGTACTTCCGATCGAGAGAGCGCTCGTCGCTGCTCGAATCGGTCGGCGTGTCCGTCTACGGCAGCGCATACGGACACGAGGTCACGGCGGAGATCCCTGAGCTGGCCGCGAACATACGCGCGCCGCTTGAAGACAGGGCATGCCGGACGCTCCTGGATCTTGGCGGGAACGACGCGGGCGCAAAGGTGCTGCGCCAGTTCGAGCGGCAGCTGCCCGAGGCGGATACGCAGGTGTTTTGTGTCGTCAACGCCAACCGCCCGGAGACCCGCGGTTTCGACGGCGCCATGGCACAGCTTCACGACATCGAACGGAACCTCGGCCGGCGCGTGGACGCCATCATCAACAACACCCATCTGCTGCGCGAGACCGACGCCGAATGTGTATTGCGGGGGCACAGGCTCTGCGAGCAGATCTGCCGGGAGAGCAGCAGAGAGCTGTGGTGCGACTGCTATCCTGCCGGCATCGTCGACCCGGCGGAACTTGAAGGCTGCGAATATCCCATGCCGATGGGGCTGTATATGCGCCCTGCATGGCTGGACCGATGAACGGCCGCATGACTTTGCGTTTCCATTACCCCTATCAACCAAGGAGGTCCTCATATGGCAAAGAAGCAGTACAGGGTCGTCTTCGACAGGGAGAGGTGCAAGGGCTGTGAGCTCTGCGCATCTTTCTGCCCCAGGAAGATCATCAAAATGGACACCCAGGTGAATGCAAAGGGCTACTGTCCCGCAATGATCACCCAGCAGGAGGAGTGCGTGGGCTGCCTGAGCTGCGCCACCGTCTGTCCCGACTGCGCGATCGAGATATTCCTGGAAGAGGAGGCGTAATCCGATGAGCGAAAAGGTATTGATGAAGGGCAATGAAGCCTTCGCCGAGGCTGTGATCCGCGGCGGCGCGCGCTTCTACTTCGGTTACCCCATCACGCCCCAGAGCGAGATCCCCGAGTTCATGAGCCGTGAGCTGCCGAAGCGGGGCGGCCGGTTCCTGCAGGCCGAAAGCGAGCTTGGCGCCATCAATATGGCGTACGGCTGCGGCGCGGCCGGCGGATGCGGATTCATCTCTTCTTCTTCTCCAGGCATCGCGCTCATGCAGGAGGGCATGAGCTTCCTGTGCGGCGCGGAGGTGCCGGTGGTGCTCCTGAACGTCTCCCGCGGCGGCCCCGGCATCGGGTCCATCCAGCCCGGCCAGGCGGACTACAACCAGGTGACCCGCGGCGGCGGCAACGGCGACTACAAGATCCCCGTGTTCGCGCCTGCGTCCATCCAGGAAGCCGTCGAGATCCTCTACGAGGCGCCTGCGCTCGCAGACAAGTACCGCAATCCCGTCATGGTGCTGGCCGACGGCCTGATGGGCCAGATGATGGAGCCCGTCACGCTGCCCGAGCCCAAGGAGCCCCTGACTTCTGAAAGCATTCCGAAGGCCAAGCCCTGGGCCATCTCCGGCAGCGAAAAGGGTACGCGCAGCGTCGTCAAGTCCCTGAGGCTCCAGCCCGAGGTGCTGGAGGAGCACGTCGAGCACCTGTTCGAGCGTTATGCCGTCATGGAGAAGGAGCTTCAGCGCGTGGAGTGCGTCGGTCTCGAAGATGCAGAGGTGGTCTTCGTGGCCTTCGGTACCATGGCGCGCCTGGCCCGAGAGGCGATCGAGATCCTCGCTGAGCAGGGCATCAAGGCCGGCATGATCCGCCCCATCAGCCTGTGGCCCTTCCCGTATTCCGCCTTTGAGAAGATCTCTGACAGGACGAAGGTCGTCATCTCCGTCGAGCTCAGCATGGGCCAGCTGATGCAGGACATCAAGCTGGGCGTGCAGGGCCGCCAGCCTGTCAGGCTGATCCACCGCGTGGGCGGCATGCTGCCCACCTCGATCGAAGTGGTCGAGAAGACGAAGAAGATACTGGAGGAAGTGCGATGAAACCTGTATTTACCGTTACAGAGGGCATGCTGCCCGTAAGCACCAGCTATTGTCCCGGCTGCACCCACGGCGTCGCACACCGTATCATCATGGAGACGCTTGACGAGATGGGCCTGCTGGGCAAGACCATCGGCGTCGCGCCGATCGGCTGCAGCGTCGTAGCGCATCAGTTTATGAACGTCGATATGTGCGAGGCTGCGCACGGACGCGCGCCGGCCGTCGCCTCGGGCATCCGCCGGGTCCATCCCGGCCGCGTGGTATTCACCTATCAGGGAGACGGCGACCTGGCATCCATCGGCATGGGCGAGATCGTCCACGCCGCGGCGCGCGGCGAGAAATTCTCGACGTTCTTTATCAACAACGGCATCTACGGTATGACCGGCGGCCAGATGGCTCCGACCACGCTGATCGGCCAGCGCTCCACCACCTGTGTGGACGGCCGCACGCGCGAACAGGCGGGCATGCCCATCAAGATCTGCGAGCTTCTCCAGACGCTGGACGGCCCCGCGTACATCGAACGCGTGGCACTGAACTCTCCGGCCCACATCCGCGCCGCCAAGAAGGCCGTGCGCAAGGCCTTTGAGTATCAGCTGGCCGGCAAGGGCTTCACCTTTGTGGAGATGCTGTCCACCTGCCCGACCAACTGGGGACTGACCCCGCCCAAGGCCATGGAGTGGCTGGAGGAGAACATGATGGCTTACTACCCGCTGGGCGTCTACAGGGACATCGGGAAGGAGGCTGAGTGATATGGCGACGACCAAGCTTTTCTTCGCCGGATCCGGTGGACAGGGCGTCCTGACCATGGGCCAGATGCTGACCTACGCCGCCATGTACGGCGATCTGAACACCACCTGGCTGCCCTCCTATGGCCCCGAGATGCGCGGCGGCACCGCGAACTGCACCGTGGTCATCGATTCGGAAAAGCCCGTCAGCTGCCCGCTCATCTATGAGGCGGACGACGTGGTCGTGATGAACCTGCCGTCTCTCATCAAATTCGAATCGCTGGTCAAGCCGGGCGGGAACCTGTTCATCAATACCTCGCTTATCGACCAGAAGGCTTCCCGCACCGACATCAATGTCTTCGAAGTGCCCTGCAATGAGATCGCGCTCAAGCTCGGCAACGCCCGCACCGCGAACATGGTCATGCTCGGCGCGCTGGTGGAGGTGTCGAAGGTCGTGCCGGTGGAGATGGTCTATAAGATCATGGAAAAGACCTTCTCAGGCCGCAAAGCGGCGCTGCTGGACCTCAACAAGACGGCTTTCCACGCCTGGAAGCCGGAATGAGCGCGATGGTCCCGTCAGGCGCATCATAAAAACCATTCGCCCGGAGCACAGGGGCGCGGAACGGATCCGCGCCTCTGTTTTTGTTTTGCACGTGACATGTTGCCATCCGGGCAGATCTGCGCTATAATAGACCTGAAACAGAAGGATATTTGAAACAATACGATATTTGGATTTGCGTTTCTGATAAGGTGGCGGCAATGAGCATATCGAAGTATGAGGCGTTTTTGAAGACGGTCGAGATGGGCAGTCTCACGCGCGCGGCCGAGGCGCTGGGGTACACCCAGTCCGGCATGACGTATATCCTGAATTCCCTGGAGGACGAGTGCGGGCTGACGCTTCTGAAGCGCGACCGCTCCGGCGTCCAGCTGACCAGTGACGGGCTTGAGATGCTGCCCTATATCGAGGGGCTGTGCGAGAGCTGGCGGCTGATCAGCGAGAAGCGCGACGAACTCAAGGGCATGGAATCGGGACATCTACGGATCGGAACGTTCACGAGCGTATCGACGCACTGGCTGCCGGCGATCATCCACAGCTTTCGCGAGAGCTACCCCAACATCACTTTTGAACTGGTCCACGGCGATTACGCACAGATACAGGACTGGCTGCTGCGCGGGCGCGTGGATCTGGGCTTTACCCAGCTGCCGCTCCGGGACGGGCTCGAGAGCCTGCATCTGCGATCGGACGCGCTGCTGGCCGTGCTGCCGGAGGGACATCCGCTGGCGTCAAGAAAGTCCATCGACCTGGACGCGCTGCTTCAGGAGCCCTTCATCATGTACGCGGAAAACACGCCCGGCGGCATCCGCGTGATGCTCAACAGCCGGCGCGTGAAGCCGAACACCCAGTTCGTGGTGGAGGACGACCACGCCATCATCGCCATGGTGGAAGGCGGTCTGGGCGTCAGCGTCCTGTCGGACCTGGTGCTTCGCCGTTCACCCTGCAGGATCGTCAAACGGCCTTTGGAACCTCCGGTCTGCCGTGAGATCGTGCTGGCCTATCCGGAGGGACGGGCGATCACTGTCTCCTCGCGGCGGTTCGTGGAGTATGTGAAGAACTGGAAGATGAGCGATCAGGCCGATTGAACCCGTCTGCGGTCATCTGATACTGCGAACGCCCCGGTCCATCACGACCTGTGATCGCGCTCTGCGGGCATTGCTTTTGAGGGTTCCGGACGCGATGCGCAGTCCATCGACGCGGATCTCCCGGAACACGGGACATACCATCCTGACGAGGTGCATGTTTATGGTCCATTTTGTCGGCGCGGGCAGTGGCGCGGTCGATCTGATCACGCTGCGCGGTGCGAAGCTTCTGAGCGAGGCGGATGTGGTCATCTATGCGGGTTCGCTCGTGAACCCCGAGCTTCTGAGCTACACCAAAGATGGCTGTGAGATCCATGACAGCGCGAAGCTGACGCTTGAGCAGGTGATCGGGATCATTCAGTCTGCGGAGGCTTCCGGGAAGACCACCGTTCGGCTGCATACCGGCGATCCCAGCATATACGGCGCGGTGCGCGAGCAGTACGACGCGCTGGACGCGCTGGGCATAGCGTTCGATATCTGTCCGGGCGTCAGCGCCTTCTGCGGCGCTGCGGCAGCGCTTCGGGCGGAGTATACGCTGCCGGATGTGGCGCAGACCGTGATCATCACCCGCGCGGCCGGGCATACATCGGTGCCCGATCGGGAGGGTATCAGGGATCTTGCGCGGCACGGCGCCACCATGGTGCTGTTCCTGAGCACCGCTTTGGCCGATGAGGTGCAGCGGCAGCTCATCGAGGGCGGCTGCGACCCGCAGACACCGGCGGCCGTCGTCTACAAGGCGACGTGGCCGGATGAGCGCATCTACCGGTGCACGGTCGGAACGCTTGCGCATACGGTGCGGGAAAACGGGCTCACAAAGACGGCGCTGATCGTGGCAGGAGCGTTCCTGGGCGACGACTATGCGAGATCGAGGCTCTACGACCCCGGCTTTGAGACCGGCTACCGACAGGTGACGACATGAGCACATGGGTCTTTGCGTTCACGGAGCGGGGCAAGCAGACGGCGCTCAGGATCTCAGCGGAACTGGGGGACTGCCGGCTGATGGCGCCGCCGCAGCACGCGGATGAGGCGTTCACGGCCTATTCGGGCAGTCTGTCGCACTGTCTGGCCGACACCTTCGGCCGGGATGCGCTGATCTTCGTAGGCGCCGTGGGGATCGCCGTCAGGGCGATCGCGCCTCATGTATCGAGCAAGCTGAGCGATCCGGCGGTACTGTGCGTGGACGAGGCCGGCCGGTTCGTGATCCCGATACTCTCGGGGCACATCGGCGGAGCGAACGCGCTGGCCAGGCGGGTGGCGCAGGCCATCGGCGCGACGGCCGTGATCACCACTGCCACGGATATCAACGGGCGCTTTTCAGTGGATGCGTGGGCGGCAGAGCAGGGGATGGCCATCTCATCGATGGAACTGGCCAGGCGCGTGTCGGCCGGGATCCTGATCCGCGACATACCGTTCTGTTCCGACGGGTGCGACGCGGGCATCGCGTTGCCCGAGGGATTGGTATGGGGCGATTCCGGCGAACTGGGCATATGTGTGTCGGTGCGCGAGCGGCATCCCTTTGCACAGACGCTGATGCTCATGCCGAGGGCACTGAGGATCGGCATCGGATGCCGGAGGGGCGCATCTGCGGAAGCCATCGGCAGAGCGGTCGAGAGGGTGTTTGAAGAAAACGGCCTTTTGATCGGGGCGGTGGCGGGAGTCGCGACCATCGATGTCAAGTCCGGCGAGGCCGGTCTGACGGCGTATTGCCGGGAGCGGGGATGGCCCATCGACTATCATTCTGCGGCGCAGCTGAGCGGTGTGCCGGGAACGTTCACCGCTTCGGCATTCGTCAGACAGACCGTGGGCGTGGACAACGTATGTGAGCGCGCGGCGCTGGCTTCGGGCGGAAAGCTCATCGTGTCCAAGACCGCGCTGGACGGCGTGACGGTGGCCGTTGCGGAACTGAAATGGGGGATCGACTTTGGGCAGGATACGCGTGGTGGGCATCGGCCCGGGCAACTATGACGAAATGACCGTGGGCGCGGCAAACGCGCTGCGCGATTGTGACGTGATCGTCGGGTATCACGTCTACACGGAGCTTGTGCGCGCTTACTGCCCCGATAAGGAATTCGTCACGACGCCGATGCGTCAGGAGGTCGACCGCTGCAGGAAGGCGCTGGACCTGGCAAGGTCCGGCCGGGACGTGGCGCTGGTCTGCTCGGGCGATCCCGGCATCTACGGCATGGCGGGCCTGGTCTACGAATTGCGCGGCGAGGATGCATCCATTGAGGTCGAGGTCATCGGCGGGCTCACTGCTGCCTGCGCGGGCGCCTGCAGGCTCGGCGCTCCGCTGGGCCATGACTTCGCAGTCATCAGTCTGTCTGACCTGCTGACGCCATGGGAGCGCATCGAGGCGCGCCTGGACGCGGCGGCGCAAAGCGATCTGTGCATCGTGCTCTACAATCCCGGCAGCCAAAAGCGCGTCGGCCATCTCATGCGCGCCTGTGATATCATCCTTCGGCATCAGCGGCCGGACACGGTATGCGGCATGGTGCGCAACATCGGACGAGCGGGCGAAACGATCGAGATCACGACGCTCGGCGTGCTCAGGAGCCGTCAGCCGGATATGTTCACCACCGTGTTCATCGGGAATGCCTCGACCAGGGTCATAGCCGGGAAAATGGTCACGCCAAGGGGGTACCGGGATGTCTGAGATCTGCATATTCGCAGGCACGACCGAGGGCAGAAGGCTGGTCGAGCGCCTGTCAGACCAGCCGCTGAAGCTCTGCGTATGCGTGGCGACGCCTTACGGCCGGGCGATGATCCCGGACGGGGACAACGTCGAAGTGCTGACAGGGCGCCTGGACAGAGGCGATATGCGGGCGCTCCTGGCGTCTCGCCGCTTTGACGCGGTGATCGACGCGACGCATCCGTACGCGACGGAGGTGTCCGGGAACCTGTCCGCGGCCTGCGCCGATACCGATACGGCGTATCTGCGGCTGGACCGCGCGGAATGCGGCGCACCGGACGACGCGATCTATGTCGACACCGTTCAGGATGCCGCCGATCGACTTGCGAAGCAAACGGGCCGGGCGCTGCTGACCACCGGCAGCAAGGAGCTTGGACCGTATTCGAACGTACCGGGCTTCGACGAGCGGTTCTATGTCCGCGTTCTGCCTTCGCAGGCTTCGCTTGCGGCCTGCGAGGCCGCAGGCTTCAGCCCTTCCCACATCATCGCCATGCAGGGGCCATTTTCCGTCGATATGAACGTGGCGACGCTCAGGGCTGTCGGCGCGGATTGGCTGGTGACCAAGGCATCCGGCCAGAGCGGCGACTTTGAAGAGAAGATCGAAGCCGCCGGACGGATCGGCGCACGCTGCATCGTCATCGGCAGACCGGTCCAGCCGAGCGGAGTCGACTTCGAAGGCGCGCTGCGCTGGCTGTGCGGCAGATTCAAGCTGAAGCTGAGCCGTGAGATCGCAGTGATCGGCATCGGCATGGGCTCGAAGGATACGCTGACGCTTGAAGCCGACAAAGCGCTGAAGGACGCGGAATGCATCATAGGCGCCGAGCGATCGCTCAAAGCGGTATCCGGATACGGGCATCCCCAATATGCCGAGATCGCACCGCAGAGGATCGCGGCGTACATCGAGGCGCACGCGGAGTACCGTCGCTTTGCCGTCGTGATGTCCGGCGATACGGGATTCTACAGCGGAGCCAAGAAGCTGCTGCCGCTGCTCGCGGGCGAAAGCGTGCGCGTCATCCCCGGGCTCAGCACCCTGCAGGTGCTTTGCGCGCGGGTGGGGACATCATGGGACGATGTCCATGCCATCTCGCTGCACGGCCGGGACGGATCCGCAGCCGAGGCGCTCAGGCGCTGGGGCAAGGTCTTCGCGCTGCTTGACGGGACAGACGCCGTGAGGCGCGTGTGCAGGGAGCTGTGCGACGCCTCGATGGGAGATGCGCGGGTGACCCTGGGCGAGCGGCTGTCGTATCCGGATGAAAAGCTGACCGTCGACACCGCGCAGGCACTCGCGGATCGCGCATGCGCGCCGCTCAGCGCCGTGCTGCTCGAATACGGGGCAGGGGACGGAGGCTGCCGGATCGGGCTGCCGGATGAGATGTTTGAACGCGATACAGGGAGTGACTGTCACAGGCCCGTGCCGATGACCAAACGCGAGGTGCGCGCGATCTGTGTGTCCAGGCTGTGCCTGAGGGATGATTCGGTCGTCTACGATATCGGCGCGGGCACGGGCTCGGTGTCGATCGAGATGGCGCTGAACTGTCCGGAGGGCAGGGTCTTCGCCATCGAATGCCGTGAGGAAGCTGCCATGTTGATCGATAAAAACCGACGTCGGTTTGGCTTATCGAATCTCACGGTCGTTCGCGGCCGGGCCCCTGAGTCGATGGCGGATCTTCCGGTGCCGACGCACGCCTTTATCGGCGGCAGCTCCGGGGATCTGTCCGATATCATCGCGGCGCTCATCGAAAGGAACCCGGACGTGCACATCGTCGCCAACGCCGTCACGCTCGAATCCATAGCTGAACTGTCCGAGGCCGTCAGGCGGTTCGGCCTGGCCGGCAGTGAGTTCGTCCAGGTGAGCATCGCCCGCAGCCGCGCAGTCGGAAAGCATCACCTCATGTCCGGCATGAATCCGGTATACGTGGCCGACCTTCGGCGCGAGGAGGTGAGCCGTCCATGAAGATCGAACTGGAGCGCGTCCTGCCGGCGGAGATCGAGGCGCGGAGCTTTGAGATCATCGACAGAGAGCTGCCGCATCCCATCGATGTGGCCCTGGCACCGATCATCAAGCGCGTGATCCACGCAACGGCGGATTTCGACTATGCGGATACACTCTGTTTTTCGGAAGATGTTCTACGGCATGCACAGGACGCGATCTGCGCCGGCGCGCTGTTCGTCACCGACACGACCATGGCGCAGGCCGGCATCAACAAGCCTGCGCTTCAAAGGCACGGCTGTGACGTGAGGTGCTTCATCGCAGATGGCGATGTTGCAGAGGCGGCACGCCGCAGCGGCACAACGCGGGCCGTGCAGGCGGTGGACAAGGCGGCAGACCTTAAAGGGCGCCCCATCGTGTTCGCCGTCGGGAACGCGCCGACGGCACTCGTGCGCATCTGCGAACTGGTTTCTGAAGGCAGGCTCGCTCCGGCGCTCGTCATCGGCGTACCGGTGGGATTCGTCAATGTGACACAGTCGAAGGCGCACATCATGCGCGCCGGTGTTCCGTACATCGTGGCCAGGGGACGAAAGGGCGGCAGCAACGTTGCGGCAGCCATCTGCAACGCGCTCCTGTATCTGGCGGATGCCGAAAACAGACCGTAGTCTTGAATTACCGTATTCTTTGCACATCCATGATCCGGCCGAGGCTTCCGTCGCCCGCGCATCGATCCACGCCGGGAGAGATCGCGCCCCGGATCATGCAAAGACCCTGCATCCGCGATGGCATGCAGGGTCTTGTATCTTTGAAAGCGCCAGTATTCCGACGGGCATGACGGCCACGGGGATCCGCGTGCCGCGAAAACGGATCCCCTGACCGGCAGACGGCCGCGCCGCACCGCAAAATGCAGTAGTCTCCACCGAAAAAGCGATCCTGACGCACGCAACGCCAGGATCGATCATAAGCCGGGAGACATCCTGCCCCCATATCCTTCATCAAGGCCCCAAACACCGCGTTTGCGATGGAGCACCGGGCTTTGACGCAGCCTGCGGGCGCGGAAGCGTTCGCCTGCGCGCCAAGCGGATCACGCCTTCTTGACTTTGGGTCCTTTGGGGGTGTCTTCGATGATGTAGCCCATGGCCAGCACCGCGTCGCGCAGACGGTCCGCTTCGGCGAAGTCCTTCGCCTTCTTGGCCTCGACGCGGGCCTGTACGAGCGCCTTGACCTCCTCGGGCGTGGTGTCAAGATCCTTCATGAGAAGTCCCAGCACCTCATGGGCCATCACGTTCAGCGCCTTGAGGCCCGCTTCGATCACAGCCTTGCTCGGCTGATTGGCGTCAGACAGCGCGGTGTTCATGTCGCGCACGTACTCGAACAGCACGCCCATGGCCTCAGAGGTGTTCAGATCGTCGCACATGGCGTCGTCAAAGCGGTCGATGAAGCCTTCGGCGCGCGCGGCAAACGCCGCCTCAGCCTCGTTCATTTCGCGCTCCGGCGCGTGTTCCAGCGCAAACAGCGCGTTGTTCCGGGCGGTGTACAGGCGCTCCAGACCCGCTTTGGCCTGATCCATCAGTTCGCGGGAGAAGTTGATGGGGCTGCGGTAGTGGGCCGACAGCATGAACATGCGTACGACCTCAGGGTCGTAATCCTTCGAGATGTCGCGCACGGTGAAGAAATTGCCGGCGGACTTGGACATCTTTTTGTTGTCCACGTTGATGTGGCCGTTGTGCATCCAGTAGCGGGCGAAGGGCTTTCCGGTGGCACCCTCGGACTGGGCGATCTCGTTCTCGTGGTGGGGGAAGATCAGATCGACGCCGCCGCAATGGATGTCGAAGGTCTCGCCAAGGTACTTCATGGACATGGCGGAGCACTCGATATGCCAGCCGGGACGGCCTTCGCCCCAGGGGCTCTTCCAGAAGGGCTCGCCGGGCTTCTTCGCCTTCCACAGGGCGAAGTCCATGGGGTGGCGCTTGATGTCGTCCACCTCGATGCGCGCGCCGGATTCCAGGTCGTCCAGGTCCTGCCCGATGAGCCTGCCGTAGTTGCTGCGCCAGGCCTGAGTGTCGAAGTAGACGTCGCCGTTGTCCACGCGGTAGGCCAGCCCCTTGGCTTCAAGCTTCTTGATGAGCGCGATGATCTCGCCGATGTGCTTCGTGGCCCGGGGATGGGCGTCCGCCCTCTCCACGCCGATGGCTTCGGCATCCTTGAAGTACTCTGCGATGTACTTCTCCGCGATGGCATCGACGGTAGTGCCTTCCTCGTTGGCGCGCTTGATCATTTTGTCGTCGATGTCGGTGAAGTTCTGCACGAAGGTCACCTGATAACCCAGATGGCGCAGAAAGCGGCGCAGCGTGTCGAAAATGATGAACGGGCGCGCATTTCCGATGTGGAAGTAGTTGTAGACCGTGGGGCCGCAGGCGTAGATGCCGACTTTGCCGTCATGCAAGGGCTCGAAGGGCTGCTTTTTGCGGGTCAGGGTGTTGTAGATCATCATCTGTTTCATCGTATCAATCCTCCCATGATAAACGCGGCCGCACCTCCCGACAGAGGCGTGGCCGCGGTTCCACTCTGCATTGTACTCGACGGCTGTTAACGGGGCCGACCGTCCGCACCTTGAACATTCGGTGCGGAGCGCTCACGGGCGCACCCTTCCGCGATCGCCACCGGCGGCTTCCAGCCTGGGCCGCCTTCTCTCGTGATGGACTGATCCGCGTACTCCTCCCGGTCATCGCGATGCATAGTCATTATAATGCCCGTCTGCCGCCGCGTCAACCCCGCGCCGGTAAATTCTCAGGGATTGAGTATGGCGGATATCTTATCGTTGACCAGTCCGTTGCCGGCGAGCAGACTGCCGGTGGCGATGGGATCCTGCCAGGGATGCCAGCCCTGCATGCGCCCGCCGGCCTCGGTGAGTATGACCCAGCCGGCGGCGTAGTCGTAGATGCCGAGGCCCTGTTCGATGAACGCCTCCGACCTTCCGGCGGCGACGCAGCAGAGGTCGTAGGCTGCCGAGCCCGAACGCCTCAGGTCGCTGATGGCGCCCATGAGCGGCACGAACACCGCCTCGGTCTCTGCGAGATGCACCGGGTTTCGGTGGCCGAAGCCGATGTGAACGATGGACTGGCGAAGGTCGGATATGTCGGAGACGTGGATCGGCCGGCCGTTGAGCGTCGCGCCCTCGCCGCGTATCGCCAGGAAGACCTCGTTCGTGCCGATGCAGTACACGCAGCCGATGACCAGCTGTCCCTCCTGCTCGTATGCGATGGAGATGGAATAGATCCGCTCGCCGCGCATGAAGTTCACGGTGCCGTCCACGGGATCGACGATCCAGCGGCCGTGCGCGTTCGTGGAGCCGCCGCCTTCCTCACCGAAGAACTCGTCCTCAGGGCAGGCCGTGAGAAGTATGTCCCTGAGCATGTGCTCGCTTTTGATGTCCATCTCGGTGACAAAATCGTTTTCGCTCTTCTTCATGATACGGCTGGCATGGTGATGATCCAGCATCGTGCCCGCAGCGCGGGCGGCGCGCTCGGCCAGAGCGGCTTTCTCCCTAAGGGTCATCATGGCGTACATCTCCAAAATAAAATATGTTGGCAAAACGATAAAAGTATGCTATAATCACACTTGAGAACAGATGTAGTATACCACATCTTCGCTTCGGATGGTGTTATTTTCATGAAAATGATATCCTGGAACGTCAACGGGCTTCGCGCTGTGATCAAAAAGGGCTTCTATGAAAGCATCTCTGCGCTGGACGCGGACGTGATATGCCTCCAGGAGATCAAGATGCAGGAGGGCCAGTGCGATGTAGAGATGCCGGGATATCAGCAGATCTACAACTGCGCGGATCGGAAGGGTTATTCGGGCACGGCCGTGTTTTCGCGCGTGCCGGTCATGAGCGTGAGCTGCGGCATCGGGGTGGACGTCCACGACCACGAGGGGCGGGTCATCACATGCGAATTCGAAGACTTCTATCTCGTCTGCTGTTATACGCCGAATTCGCAGAACGAGCTGCGGCGTTTGGACTACCGCATGCAGTGGGAGGACGACTTCAGGCACTACCTGATGGCGCTGGATGCCGTGAAGCCCGTGATCCTGACCGGCGATCTGAACGTCGCGCATCAGGAGATCGACCTGAAGAATCCCAAGACCAACCATATGAATGCCGGTTTCACGGATCAGGAGCGCGGCAAGATGACCGAGCTTCTGGCTTCCGGGTTCATAGATTCCTTCCGGTATTTTTATCCGGAGGCGACGGGAGCCTACAGCTGGTGGAGCTATATCGGCGCGGCGCGCTCAAGGAACGCGGGCTGGCGCATCGATTATTTCATCGTTTCCGAAAAGCTGAGGGAGCGGATGGTCGACGCGAAGATCCACCAGAGCGTCATGGGCTCCGATCATTGCCCGGTGGAGCTCGTGATACGGGCGGCGGAGACGAACGACCTTTGATCCCGAGGCATGCGTACAGGAACGCATCCGGAGGATCAGGATCCGGCCGCACATCGGGCGGTCGAACGATATACGGAATTCGGTCGATGGGGTGACGGTATATGAAAAAAGAGCAAATCAAATCTGCGATCCCGATCTACATTGCGGCGGCGGTCTGGCTGCTTGCCGGCATCGTGTTCCCGAAGGCGATCCTGAAGCTGCCGGGGCTGATCGTGACGGCAGTCCTGTCGGTCGGCGCTTATTTCGCGGGAACGAAGCTGTTCCCCGGCCGCACGGTCGTGGTGGAGGAGAAGATCTCCACCGGAAACGCGTCGCTAGACAACGACATCGCGGAAGGCCGCACGAGGCTTGAAAAGCTTCGCGAGGCGAATGCCGCCATCCCGCATCCCGGCATCACGGCGAACCTCGACCGCATGACCAAGGCGGGCGAACAGATCTTCAAGGAGCTCGGGCGCGATCCCAGCAAGGCTTCGCTCGTCCGCCGCTTCATGAGCTACTATCTGCCCACGTCGGAGAAGCTCATGGACCAGTACCGGCTTCTGATGGATGCGCCCATCAAGGGCGAAAACATCACATCTGCCATGAACCGCATCGAGTCCAGCCTGGATGTCGTGGCCGGAGCCTTCGACAAATGCGCCGATAATCTCTTCAAGGACGATGAGATGGATATCGACGCCGAGATCAAGGTCATGAAGACCATGCTTACCGGCGACAATCTCGTCGAGAGCGCCACAAACAGCATCCTCAGAGCCGCCGGCAAACTGAAGGATGATGGGGCCCCGGCAGCCGCCGAACAGGCCGTTGCCGCTGTGGAGCAAGCCGCAGCGCCCGCGGAGCAGGCTGCGCCTGACGGGGAGATGGAGCTGGAAGGCAAGGATCGCAAGATCACGCTGACGCTGGGAAGATGAACCGGCGGCCCATACATGTCGACAATGCAATGCACATAGACCATCAACAAGAATCAGGAGGAATGAACCATGGCAGACGAAATCAAGTTGACTCTGAATCCCTTCGGCAACGAGGAGGCCAAGGTAGAGGAAGCGGTGCAGGACGCCGCCCAGGCCGCCACGCAGGCGCTTGCCGAGGCCGAGGCCCAGGCTGAGAAGAAGGTCCAGAAGGACACTTTGGCGATGCAGAACTTCAGCCAGGACGAGCAGAAGATGATCGACGACTTCTCCAAGCAGATCGACGTGCGCGATTCCAACCTCGTGTTCTCTTACGGCGCTGCCGCGCAGCAGAACATCTCGCAGTTCTCCGACGCCGCGCTCAAGAATGTGCGCACCAAGGATCTGGACGAGGTGGGCGACATGATCTCCAACCTTGTCGTCGAGCTGAAGAGCTTCGACACCGACGACGAGGGGAAGGGCGGCCTGTTCGGCCTGTTCAAGAAGAAGGCGCGCAGCCTTGAGGTGCTGAAGGCCCAGTATGACAAGACCGAAGTCAATGTCAACAAGATCGTTGAGGGCCTCGAGCAGCATCAGATCCAGCTGCTCAAGGACATCGCCATGCTGGACAAGCTCTACGATCAGAACCTGAGCTACTTCAAGGAGCTGTCCATGTACATCCTGGCCGGCAAGAAGCGGCTTGAGAACTTCCGCGCCACCGAGCTCAAGGAAGCGCTGGACAAGGCCGACGCTTCGAAGCTGCCCGAGGATGCACAGGCGGCCAAGGACCTGGCTGACAAGGGCGATCGCTTTGAGAAGAAGATCTACGATCTGGAGCTGACCCGCAACATCTCCATCCAGATGGCCCCTCAGATCCGCCTGATCCAGTCCTCCAATCAGCTGATGGCCGAGAAGATCCAGACCTCTCTGGTGAACACCATCCCGCTGTGGAAGAGCCAGATGGTGCTCGCGATGGGCCTGGCCCACACCGAGGATGCCATGAAAGCCCAGCGTGCCGTCACCGATCTGACCAACGACCTGCTGGTCAAGAACGCCGAGAAGCTGCACATGGCCACCGTGGAGACGGCGAAGGAAGCCGAGCGCGGCATCGTGGATATCGAGACGCTGACCAAGACCAACAAGATGCTGATCGACACGATGGACGAAGTGCTCTCCATCCAGCAGCAGGGCCGCGAGAAGCGCCGCGCCGCCGAGGAGGAGCTGGCCAACATCGAAGGCGAGCTCAGGCAGAAGATCCTGGAGATCCACACCTGACACGAGCCTGTGACCGAAACGCGATCGAACGACACCGCACGCCCCGATTGTGCGGTGTCGTCCTGAAAAGGGAAAGGGGCAAACGGTATGCGATTGGATGAGAACCGCAAGCTTGCGGCCATCGTGCTCGTCGTGTGTATCCTGTTGAGCGTATTCGCCTTCGGCGGCAGTGCGATCGGCCGCGAACGCAAGAAGGTGCTCAAGGTGTTCGACGAGGGCACGGACACCTCGCTCGGCGTCCGCTACAGCATGGACGCCTATCTGGACAGCGCCGCGGAGTGCGCACAGGTCATGGCGAGCGAGGGCGTGATCTATCTGGGGGATACGCAGCTGACCGACGCCGTCGCGGCGCAGGCGGAGACCCTGGCCGATGACAAGGCGGGGCTCGACGCGCGCAGCGAAGCGTACGATGCGCTCAGGTCCGGCATAGAAAAGCTTTACGGCCAGGTGAAATCAGAAGCGAGCGACAGGGATTTCAGGGACTTCAAGCTGGCTTATGACGATTTTATCGGCCAGACCGACCTTGCCGAGCGGGACGACTATCACAAACTTGCAAAGGCTTACAACGAGCTGATCTCGGGTTTCCCCGGCGGGATCATTGCGGGGATCACGGGCAACGGTGCGCTCAATACGTTCGGAGGCTGATCGTGCGTCGGGATGACCGGCCGGGCGCTGGCGGCCGCTGAACGAAAAGCATCTGAGACCGTGCGCCTGCGACAGGTGATACGACGTACCTTCTGGAGCTCGCTCCATCGATCATCGAGGTGAATGCTATGCGTTTAAGGAAAATGCTTTGCGCCATCACGATCGGCGCGTTGCTGCTGGCGGCGGCCTGTATGCCCGCGCTGGCGAAGGTGGTGTCGCCGGGCAAGGACTTTTATTACCTCGACGATGCGAATGTGCTGTCCGAGGCGTTCGAAGGCGAAGTGTTTTTCTCCAATCAGCTGCTCAATGATGCGTGTGGCGCGCAGATCGCCGTGGTCACGCTGGATTCCACCGGCGATGCGGCGATCGATGATTATGCCTACGAGCTTTTCAATACCTGGGGCGTTGGCGACAAAGTCAAGCAGAACGGCGTGGTGCTCCTGCTGGCCATCGGCGACGATGACTATTACACCGTGTGCGGCACGGGCCTGCAGTCAAAGCTGACGAGCGGCCAGCTGAAGCGCTATTACGACGACTATCTCGAGTCGGATTTCGCGGCAAAGCGGTATGAGGCCGGCGCCAGGAAGTTTTTTGAGGCCGTGTTCGAATATGTGGCAGACGCCTACAACGCAGATGTCACCGTGGACGACGGCGTGGCGGCCTACGAGGCCTGGCTGGGAGAGGGCGAACCGGGCGAGCTGGAGGCGCATTCCGGCGGCGGATCCTACGAAGGCCCGTCGAACCGCGGCAGGGACTATGAATCGGATGATGATTCCGACGCCATGATCGGTATGGTCGTGATCCTGCTCGTCGTGATCCTCATCATCGTGATCAGGCGCCGGCGCCGCAGGCGCTTGGGCGTCACAGGCAGGGGGACGCAGGTCGTGCCGATCATATTTGGCAGCGGCCGGCCCATAGCGCCGCCTCCGCCCGGTGCGGGCGGCTATCGCGGCGCGAACGCGCCGAGGCCCGGCATCGGTGCCGGCGGCCAGCGCGGCAGGGTGACGCATACGGGCGGCCTCTTCGGAGGTTCATCCGGAGGCGGCCTCTTCGGCGGTTCGTCCGGCTCGCGTCCATCCGGCAGCGGCCTTTTCGGCGGTTCGTCCGGCTCGCGTCCATCCGGCGGCGGGCTCTTCGGGGGCTCATCCAGCTCGCGTCCATCCGGTGGCGGGTTCTTTGGCGGATCGTCGGGCAGTTCGTCCCGTTCCTCCAGCAGCAACCGCTCCGGATTCGGCGGCTCCAGGGGCGGCGGCGGCAGCACGCGCGGTGGCGGCGCGGGGCGCGGCAGGCACTGAAGCCTGTTGCCGACAATAAAAACGATAGATGCGGGGCCGGCAACGATCAGCGCCGGTCCCGTGTTCATATATCGGTGATATGCATCGATGGGATCTTGTTCGGGAAGTGCGTCTGAAAGAGCCGTGCCCGTGTATTGAATAGCAGGATGGCACGGTCGCCCGGCCGTTCGAAGCCATTGCGCATCCCGACCGGCGGTGAAGACCGCTTTCGACAACGACAGGACCACAAGGAGGATACGATCATGTTGACGAAGGCTGTTCGCATGCATGGCGAAAACGATTTGCGGCTCGACACATTTGAATTGCCCGAGCTCAGGGATGACGAGATACTCGTAAGGATCGTATCCGACTCGATCTGCATGTCGAGCTACAAGGCGGCCGTACTGGGTGCGCGGCACAAGCGGGTACCGGCTGACATCGCGGAGCACCCGGTGATCATCGGCCATGAATTCTGCGGTGTGATCGAAAAGGTCGGTGCGAAGTGGCAGGGACGTTATGCGGTCGGCGAGGGGTTCACGATACAGCCGAACATCTCCTACAAGGGCACCATGATGACGCCGGGCTATGCGTTCGAATTCTGCGGCGGCGACGCGCAGTACTGCGTGCTGGTGCCGGAGATCATGGAGCAGGACTGCCTCTTGCATTACAAGGCAGACGCGTTCTTCTATGGCTCGCTGTCTGAACCGCTCAGCTGCATCATTGGCGCGTTCCACGCCCAGTATCACACGAAGCCGGGCGTGTACGTGCATGATATGGGCATCCGGCAGGGCGGCAATATGGCGATCCTTGCGGGTGCCGGACCGATGGGGTTGGGCGCCATCGATTATGCCATCCATTGCGACCGGAAGCCCGGGCTGCTGGTCGTGACAGACATCGATCAGGCAAGGCTCGATCGGGCGGCCTCGATCTACACGAAAGAGGAAGCAGACAGAAACGGCGTCCGGCTGGTATATGCCAACACCCGGGAGAACGCAGTCCAGACGCTGCTGGCGCTGTCAGGCGGCGCGGGCTATGACGACGTGATGGTGTTCGCGCCCGTGCCTGCCGTCATCGAGCAGGGCGATGCCGTGCTCGCGCAGGATGGCTGCCTTAATTTTTTCGCAGGTCCGACCGACAGCCAGCTGAGCGCCCGTTTCAACTTCTACAACGTGCATTATGCCGCGCATCATCTCGTCGGCACCTCCGGCGGAAGCATCGCCGACATAAGGGAAGCCCTGGATATGATCGCCGACGGCAGGCTGGATCCGGCTGGCATGATCACACACGTCGGAGGGCTCAATGCCGTGGCGGAAACGACGATGCATCTGCCGGGGATCCCCGGCGGCAAGAAGCTCATATACCCCAACATCGATCTGCCCCTGACCGCCATCGATGACTTTGCCGATGCCGGCCTGCGGGACCCGCTCTTCGCCGGCCTTGCCGCGATATGCAAAGAGCACAACGGACTGTGGAACGGCGAGGCCGAAGCGTATCTGCTTGAACACGCAAAACCGATGTAGGCCGTGCGCAGACACGACCGCCTGACCGGAATGGCAGCATCCATTCGATCAGGCGGTCTTTTTTTCAGTGAACGATACCGCGGCGCGGGTCCGCTGCGCCGCAGGATCAGCGGCCTTCAGGCACGGCGCAGATCACGTTTTTGTACAGGCGCGAGAAGAGGTAAAGCGTCGTGATGAGCGAGGCCACCTCGGCGATGGGGAAGGCATACCATACGAGATCCGGATTGCCCGTCTGCACGCCCAGCCTGGCCAGCAGCCAAGCGGCCGGCACGAGCACGAGGAGCTGTCGGGCCAGGGAGACGATCATCGAATAGACGCCGTAGCCAAGCGCCTGGAAGGTGGAGCCGAGCGCGATGCAGACGCCGGCGACCACGAAGGTCGAACCGATGATGCGAAGCGCAGGCTTTCCGTAGAGCAGCATGGCGTCAGATGCGTTGAATATGGAGAGCAGCTGCCCCGGGAACAGTATGAACAGAAGGAAGCCCAGGAAGATGTAGCTGGATACGAACACCACGGACAGCTTGATGGCCTGCAGCATCCGACGGCGGTTCCTGGCGCCGTAGTTGTAGGCGACGATGGGGATGATGCCGTTGTTCAAGCCGAATATGGGCATGAAGACGAAGCTGTTCAGCTTGAAGTAGACGCCAAAGATGGTGGCGGCCGTCTCCTTTGCCGCGTGATAGAGGATCAGGATCCTGTTCATGGTGAACGTCATCACCGAGCCGATGGCCATCATGAGGATGGAGGGCACGCCGATCGCGTAGATGCGCCCGACGATCTTCCACTTCGGGCGAAACGCCTTGAGATCCAGCTGGACATCCGCGTTCCGGGTATGGTTCAGGTACACAGCCAGCATGAAGGCGATGATTTGTCCGATCACCGTGGCGATGGCAGCGCCCCTCACACCCTGGTGGAACACGAAGATGAACACGGGATCCAGAATGATATTGATGATGGCGCCGAGGCCCTGCGTGAACATGGTGTATATGGTGCGGCCGGTGGACTGCATCAGCCTTTCGAACATGATCTGTCCGAATACACCGAACGAGAAACAGCAGATGACCGACAGATAGTCGACGCCCAGATCGACGATGGTGTTCACATCGGTCTGCGCCCGAAAGAATGCGCGCACGCCCAGGAGCCCGAACAACAGGAAGGCAAGATACCCTGCCATGGCCAGGAACACGCCGTGCTCAGCGATGTCATTGGCCATCCTCTGGTCCTTCTCGCCAAGTGCGCGCGACAGGAGCGCATTCACGCCGACCGCCGTGCCCGTGGCTGCGCCGATCATCAGGTTCTGCGCCGGGAATGCCAGCGATACCGCCGTCAGAGCCTGTTCGCTGATCTTTGCCACGAAGAAGCTGTCGACGATGTTGTAAAATGCCTGTACGAGCATGGAGATGATCATCGGCAGCGACATGCTGATGATGAGCCTTGGGACAGGCATGACACCCATTTTGTTTTCCGCAGGGGCCTGTTTTTGCATGAGGTGATCTCTCCTTTGCCGTGCCTTGAATGAAAAGGCGGGTCTGATTCCATTCTAGCATAGCATATGTGCGTGTCAAGGCGGGGAATGAAAAACTTGTGCGCAGAAAGAAAGGGGATGGCGAAGGATCATGCCGTGCGCTGCGGCCGATCCAGAAAGGCCAGCAATGCGTCGAAGCAGCGGGCGGCGGCGTTCCAGCCCTCATCGTACAGCTTCCGGAGCTTTTCGGGATCGCGCTCGATGCGGCCGATATCCGGCATGGTATCCGGCCTGATCACGAAAGCCCGGCCTTCAGAGACCTCGCGATTGATGTATTCGAGCGTCGCATTGTACATGTTATGGCGATCGGCGACAGCCGCCAGGAGCCTTGGACGCGCCGCATAGCGCAGCCGCATGAGCGGCAGCGCCGCGTTGCGCGTCTTGCGATATCCGGCGGGACGGGTCAGCACCAGCACATTGCGGCTGTGCCCGTCCCGTATCGATCTTTTGATGGGGATGGAATCCGCGATGCCTCCGTCGAGATAGCGCGACGCACCGATACGGACGGACCGCGAGATCAGGGGAAGCGATGCGGATGCCCGGACGATCTGAACATCGTCCAGCATATCGCGGATCGGCAGATATTCGGCTTTGCCCGTTCGGACGTTGGTGACGACGGCGGTGAGGCACGCGCCGTGTTCAAGATATGCCGCATTGTCGAGCGGATCGAGCTGACGGGGAAGGAGGTCATAGTTAAAATCCGCGCCGAACAGGTCGCCTGTCAGTATGAGCGAGCGCACAGAGCAGAAGCGCGGGTCGTCCAGGTGGTCCAGCCACACCCGCATGCCGCGTCCGGGCTGGCGGCACAGATAGCTGCATGCCTGGCACGCGCCGGCGGAGACGCCGTATACGTCATCGAAGTAGAGCGAGCGGGACATCCAGTAGTTCAGAACGCCCGCGGTAAAGGCGCAGCGCATACCGCCGCCTTCGAGTATCAATCCTGTTTCGTGCATAGCTCTTCGATCCTTTGAACGATCGCTGTCCCGGGACAGCCCATCCGATGGTCCTGCATCGTCTGTAACGAACGGCCCGCTTCGATGCGGCGCGCCGTTCAGGCCCGATCGCCGTGGAGCGCGGGGCCGGCCCTCCAACTGCCCGACAGGTAAAAGACCAGGCTGATCACGAGCGGCATGAATCCTGCCAGCGCGTCGCCCATCCAGAAGCCGTAGCAGTCGAATCTGAGCGCAAAGCCGAGCAGCGCCGCCAGGCCGATGCGCGCCAGGACGCCGTCGATCAGTGCCACAGCCAGATTGAGGCCCGACCGGCCGGACCCGTTGATGAGAGAAAACGCGGCGCTTCGCGTGATGGCTCCGTAAAAGTTCAGTATGATGGGCACCGTGAGCACCGCGGCGACGCCCATCAGTTCAACGTCTGACGAGAAGATGCCGTAGACCTTGTCCGGCCATAGCAGCATGATCAGGTGCAATGCGCCGGCAAGGATCGCGCCTGTGGCCAGGACCGTGCCCAGTATCCGATTGACGCGGTCGTACTTGCGGGCGCCGAGGTTCTGGCCCACCATGGTACTGCCGGCGGTCGTAAAGGACATCAATATGACGCCCACCATCATGTTGACCTTGTTGTAGATGCCGGCCAGTGCCGAGTAGGTCACGTCGAACAGGTTGATCCACGCCATCAGGATGATCTTTGAGAAGCTGACGGCGGCAGACTGGATCGCCATGGGGATGCCCAGCGCCAACAGGCGTCGGAAAGCGTCCGGATCGATGCGGAAGCTTGTGCGCTTGAAATCGAAGCCGAAGCTCTCGCGCCGGCGATAGAGATAGATGATCGATGCGATGAAGCTGACCCCTTGGCCGATGACCGTGGCGAGCGCCGCGCCAAAGACCTTCAGACCGAGGTATTTGACGAACAGCACGTCCAGCACCATGTTCAGTATGGCGGCAACGGCGATGAAAACGAAGGGACGCTTGCTGTCTCCCATGCCGCGCAGGATGGCGCTTACGGTGTTGTAGCCGTAGATGAACACCAGACCGCACACACAGGTGACCATGTAATCCATCGTGAACGCCTCCGACGCGGCGGGCGTGTTCAGCCAGCGCAGCACATGGCGGCGCAGCCCGTAGCAGGCAAGGGCGATGACCACAGACGCGCTCAGCAGGAAGGTGAACATGGTGCCGATCGTCTTTTGGATGTCGTCATGGCGGTCCGCGCCGACCGCGCGGGCGATGATGACCTGACCGGCCGATGAGAATCCCATGGCGACGAAGGTGAGCAGGTGAAGGATGTCGCCGCCGATGGACACGGCCGACATGCCCGCCTTGCCGATGTAATTGCCCACGACCACCATGTCCACCAGGTTGTAGAGCGCCTGGAGCGCATTCGACACGAACAGCGGCATCGCGAAGCGAAACAGCTGCGGTACGACCGGGCCGCGCGTCAGGTCGCGGATCATGGTGTTGGAAGACATATCGACCCACCTTTAGGCGCATCGCCATTGCAAAAGGCCGGCACGACCCAAGGGAAACATGGCCCTGTGCACCTGTTTTCTGGCATCGATCATAGCACACGCAGGTTAAAAATGATGGATGGAATGGCCGCTGCGCGATGGGGAAGCACGGGGCCATGGGCGGCGGATCGCCCGGACCGTGCCGGTCGATCGCACTCCGGGGCGATGCAGACCGGCATCGGCCGCCGGCGCATTGCCGTGGATCAGGATTGCCAAGGGCGTCTGTTTCGGTTATAATGGAGGCGGGTCCCGCGCAGACGCATTTGTACCGGACGGCGCAGGGCCGGAATACCGGAGACCGGACGATGATGCGATCCGGGAGCAGGGAAAGGCATCCCCGGTGACGGTCGCGGGATGTCGAACGAAGCATGGAGGTGAAGGAACATGTCAAAGGTGCTTCTGTTGAACGGAAGCCCGCGCAGGGATGGCTGTACCGCGGCGGCGCTTGCGGAGATGATATCGGTTTTCGAAGGCGAGGGCGTCGCGACTGAGCTCATACAGGTCGGCAGCGAGGCGATCCGCGGGTGCGTGGCTTGCGGCCGATGCGGCGAACTCGGACGGTGTGTGTTCGACGACCTGGTCAACGAAGTGGCTCAAAAGCTTGCCGCGGCAGACGGGCTGGTCGTCGGGAGCCCTGTATACTACGGTTCGCCCAACGGAACGATCCTTTCGTTCATGGACAGGCTCTTTTACAGCACGGGCCACATATCAAAGCATATGAAGGTCGGGGCAGCGGTGGTGAGCTGCAGGCGCGGCGGCAATACCGCGAGCTTCGATGCGTTGAACAAGTACTTCACGATCAGCGGCATGGCGGTCGCATCGAGCACCTACTGGAACCAGGTGCACGGCTTCACGGCGGAGGATGTGAAGAAGGATCTGGAGGGCCTGCAGACGATGCGCAATCTGGCCAGGAACATGGCCTTCATGATCAGGGCCCTGGCTGAGGCCGGCGACCGATATGGCAAGCCCGTGGTCGAGCGCGGCGCATCCACCAGCTTCCCGGACGGCAAATAGCAAGCCGCCGGGGAGCCGCATCGATTACGGCATTGGGGGACGACATGGCGAGATACATAGCGTTCGACGTGGAAACGCCGAACCATCGGAACGATCGGATGAGCGCGATCGGCATCACGGTGATCGAGGACGGCGAGATCGTCGATGCACTCTATTCACTGGTCGATCCGGAGGCCGAGTTCGATTATTTCAATACGCAGCTCACGGGCATCGACGCGCAAAGCGTGCGCGGCGCGCCGACGTTCCCCGAATTATGGACGCGGATCGAGCCGGTCATGTCGAGCGGGCTGCTCGTGGCGCACAACGCCGTGTTCGATATGGGCGTCCTGAAAAAGTGCCTTTGCGATTACGGCATCGCGTGGAGACCGTCCGTGCGATACCTCTGCACGGTACAGATGGGCAGGCGCCTGATGCCGGGAGTGAGCCACCGGCTGAACGATCTTTGCGATCATTTCGGCATCGCGCTCGATCACCATCAGGCGGACAGCGACAGCCGCGCGTGTGCGGAGGTGCTGCTGCGCTATCTGGCGGCGGGCGCAGAGGTCGACACGTTCGTGAAGAGCTGTTCGATCGGACCGGCGCGAAGGCCCTCCACAGGCTCCAGACACGACATATGGAACCCCTGGCATGGATGCAAAAAGTGCAGCGAGGGATGCCTGAACTGCTACATGTACGATCTGGACGCCAGGCACGGTAAGGACGGCAGCCGGATCTATCGCACCGGCGCGGCCTTTCGATACCCGCTCAGCCGGGACCGAAGCGGGAACTATAAGGTCAGGAGCGGAGAGATGCTTCGCGTCTGCATGACCAGCGACTTTTTCCTGGAGGAAGCCGACGCGTGGCGGGGCGAGGCTTGGGACATCATCCGCAAAAGGCCGGACGTGAAGTTCTTCCTGCTGACGAAGCGTCCGGAGCGGGTGGCCGATCACCTGCCCGACGACTGGGGCGATGGCTGGGAGAACGTGATGTTCAACGTGTCGGCGGAGAACCAGCGGCGCGCGGACGAGCGCATCCCGATCCTTTTGGAGCTGCCGTTCAAGCACAAGGGGGTCATGTGTGCGCCGCTGGTCGGGTCCGTGTGCCTGGAGAAGTACCTGGGGACGGGACAGATCGAACAGGTGCTCTGTGACGGTGAGAATTACAGCGGGGCACGTCCCTGCCACTACGAATGGGTCAGGGCGCTTCACGACGAATGCGCAGCGCGCGATGTGACCTTCGTGTTCTGCGGTACCGGGCGGCGATTCGTGAAGGACGGCAGACTGTACAGGCTCGAGGGCAGGCTTCCGAGCGAACAGGCGAGCAGATCCGGGCTGAGCTATCAGGGGCGTCCCATCGAATTCAAACTCAGGGATCCGCTGGGCAGGGCGATCGACCCGGATGCGCTCTACAAGCCGTATTTCAGTGCGCAGTGCCAGACCTGCGGCATGAAGCTGGCGTGCAACGGCTGCAGCCGCTGCGGAAAGTGTCAGGACAGCGGCACGTGACCGGAGAAGACGGCGGCCGCGTGCGTTTACGAAAGAACATCCTGAACATACAGAGCCTCACGGCACCTTTATCGAGTGGCGTCGTGAGGCTCTGCGTATGCCTGCGTCAGAAGCGGAAGTCGCGGCGATCGGAGCTGCGGATCGCATCGATGTTCTCTCCGGCGATCCTTCGCACGGCCTCCTTCGGGATGCGGGCCAGTTCGCTCTGGATCATATCCCAGCCGATGCGCTGTGTCTCGGGCGACGCGTAGTCGACCAGGTATTCAGCGAGGGTCATCAGCGCGTTCGGATGGCAGCAGTTCAGGATCTGACCGTTCTTGCAAAGGCTCATGAAGCGGTCGCCGGTCCGACCCTCGCGATAGCAGGCGGTGCAGAAGGACGGGATGTGCCCGGTCTGCATCAGCCAGCGCACGACCTCGTCCAGCGTGCGCTGATCGGACACGTCGAACTGTTCGGTGTCGTGGGGGCGCTCCGTCTCGGTGTAGCCGCCGACAGAGGTCCGGCTCGCGCCGCTCACCTGTGAGATGCCCACCTGCAGGAGCCGCCGGCGCACATCTTCGCTTTCGCGGGTGGAGACGATCATGCCGGTGTAGGGCACGGCCAGGCGGATGCAGGCCGCGATCTTCGTGAAGGTGTCGTCATCGATGCCGTTGTCGAACATGTCCGGGTCGATGTCATCCGCGCGCTTGACGCGCGGCACGCTGATGGTGTGCGGCCCGACGCCGTGCACGGCTTCGAGATGCTCTGCGTGCATGATCAGACCGGCGAACTCATACTTGTACATCTCAAGTCCGAACAGCACGCCCAGGCCGACATCGTCGATGCCGCCGGCCATGGCACGGTCCATGGCCTCGGTGTGGTAGTCGTAGTCATGCTTTGGCCCTGTGGGATGGAGCTTCAGATAGCTCTGCTTGTGGTAGGTCTCCTGGAATAGGATGTACGTGCCGATGCCTGCGTCCTTGAGCTTTCGGAAGTTCTCGACCGTCGTGGCCGCGATGTTCACGTTGACGCGGCGGATGTCGCCGTTTTTGTGATGCACGCTGTAGATGGTGTCGATGCATTCGAGGATGTATTCGATCGGGTTGTTGACGGGATCCTCGCCGGCTTCGATGGCCAGACGCTTGTGGCCCATATCCTGCAGCGCGATGACCTCCGCGCGGACCTCGTCCTGGGTCAGCTTGCGGCGCGTGATGTGTTTGTTTTTAAGGTGATAGGGACAGTACAGGCAGCCGTTGACGCAGTAATTGGACAGGTACAGCGGGGCAAACAGCACGATGCGGTTGCCGTAGAAGGCCTGCTTGATCTCCTCGGCGATCTCATACATGCGCCCGATCTTTTCGGGATCCTCACAGGCCAGCAGCACGGAGGCCTCGCGATGGGTGAGCCCGGCACAGGTGCAGCCGCTGCCCGACCTGCGTGGGCGGGCTTTTTCGAGGATCTCGTCGATTAACGGGCCGTTGTTCTTGTTGGCTTCCGCGTATTCAAGGGTCTTTCGGATCTCTTCGTCGTTGATGAATTCCTCGGCCTTGAGGGATCTGGGGTCATAGACAGCCATGGTATCAAACTCCTTTCACTTATGTACGCTTGATGTCGCCGCGATCGACGACGAGTTGAAAGCCTGTGGATCGCACGCGCCGCTCAAGGCAGCTCAGGCACTGCGCGGACTCTTCGCCGGTGCAGATCTTGTTGTCATAAAGCTCGTACTGCCTGCGAACGCCGACGGGTGAGAGGTTCGGCATGACCACATTGGCGCCCGCCTGAAGACCCATCTCACGGCCGCGCGGGTGGATGGTGCCCAGCGCCGTGGTCGCGGGCAGCAGCACCGGCGGATGGATGAGCCGGATGACGGACAGAAGGAAGCAGGTCTGCTCCAGCGTCCCGGGATCCGCGTGTCTGAACGGTGTCTCGTGGTGCGGGATGAACGGCCCGATGCCGCACATGTCGGGCTTGAAGGATTCGATGAATTTGAGGTCCCTGGCCAGCTGAGCCGGCGTCTGGAACGGCGACCCCACCATGAATCCGCAGCCCACCTGATAGCCGATGTCGCGAAGCACCTGCAGACATCTCATGCGGTTTTCAAAGGACATGCCGGGGGGATGGAGCTTTGCATAGTGTGCGGCATCTGCGGTCTCGTGCCGGAGCAGATAGCGGTCTGCGCCGGCATCGAACAGCCTCTGATAGCTTTCGCGGCTTCGTTCGCCCACGGAGAGCGTGACGGCGCAGTCCGGGTGTCGGCGTTTGAGCGCTGCAACGAGGTCGGCCAGCACCCGGTCGGTGAAGGCCGCGTCTTCGCCGCCCTGCAGCACGAAGGTCCGGAAGCCCAGAGCATAGCCCTCCCGCGCGCAGTCGAGGATCTGTTCGGGCGTGAGCCGATAGCGATCAAGGTGTGTGTTGGCTGCGTGGATGCCGCAGTAGAGGCAGTTGTTGTTACAGTGATTGCTGATCTCGATAAGTCCGCGGATGTAGACGCTGTTCCCGTAGATCGCCCTGCGCACGGCATCGGCGCGCCGGGCCAGCAGCTGCGCAGCTTCGTCGTCGCGGGCCCCGATCAATTCGGCGTATTCATCTTCGGAGAGTGCGTGCGCCGAGGTCAGGCGATCGATCAGATCAAGCTCCCTTCGGTTCATGTACGGTCCTCCCACAGCAGTCCGTGAAGATCCGGAAAAACTCTGAGGCTGCGTTCGAGCGTGCCTGTGATCCTGCTGATGACGATGCCGTAGTTGGTGAAGGGCACGCCCTGCGCCTGTGCCTGCTTCAGCCGGTACTGAACGACGGTCTCGGTCAGCATGCAGCCCCCGCAGTGGATGACCAGGCGATACCGCTGGAGGTCATCCGGAAAGTCCCGGCCGGTGCACGTCTCGATGATAAGATCGCGTCCGGTGTGCGCACGCAGCCAGTTCGGGATCTTCACGGTGCCGATGTCGTTGCACTGCCTGTGATGTGTGCAGCCCTCCGCCATCAGGATCCTGTCGCCGTCCTGAAGGCGGTCGATGGCGCCCACGCCCGCCACGGCAGCGCGCAGAAAACCCTTGCAGCGAGCCATGAGTATGGAGAAGGACGTGAGCGGCACCGCGTCCGGCACGATCCGATCGACCTCGCGGAAGACCTGGCTGTCGGTGATGACCAGCGCCGGGGGTGCGGCCAATCGCTCCAGAGATCCGGCGAGCTCCGTCTCCTTCGTGACCAGCGCCATGGCGCCCATGTCCAGAAGGTCGCGTATGACCTGCTGCTGCGGCAGGATGATCCTGCCCTTTGGCGCGGACGCATCGATCGGGCAGACCAGCACTGCGACGTCGCCCGGAGCCAACAGTCCTTCCACGGGACCTGCGGCGCGCTTGTCAGGCATGCTGTGCGCCAGCGTTTCCTTGAGTTCCACGATGTTGAGGCCGGTCTCGGCGCTGACCGCAAGACCGCTTTCGGGGGCCGGCACTGCGTCGGGCAGGTCCGATTTGTTCCACGCGACGATGAAGGGAAGGCTGCGGGCGCGCATGAGCCCTGCGAGCTGCTCGTCCTCCGGGCGCATGCCGCGCGTCGCGTCGACGACCAAAACGGCCATGTCACAGCGATTCAGGGCATCTGTCGCGCGCTGGACGCGCAGCTGGCCAAGCTGCCCCTCGTCGTCAAAGCCGGGCGTATCGATGATGACCACGGGGCCGAGCGGCAGGAGCTCCATGGCCTTGTATACGGGGTCGGTCGTCGTTCCCTTGACATCGGAGACGATGGCCAGGGCCTGCCCGGTCACGGCGTTCACCAGGCTGGACTTTCCGGCGTTCCTGCAGCCGAAGAAGCCGATGTGGATCCGCTGGGCGGAAGGCGTTTCATTCATGGGATCACCTCTGTTCGTTAAAACCTTGTGGGATCGACGGCACAAAAAGCCACCGTACCCTGTGGATACGGTGGCTCGTGAAGACCCGGTGCGATGGCCGCAGCAAACGGTCGGACTTCGCCGCAAAAGGGCGATCCGGGACCATTCGCCTCGACCGGGCTTCCGGGCAGCAGCCGACATCGTATCTTTCGCCTCAAGACTGGTTTCGGCGTCAGGGGATGCGGGACGTGTGCGTCGGTCGA
Source organism: Clostridia bacterium (assembly GCA_017430945.1). Next base: position 31,146 of record JAFRMB010000027.1, read on the forward strand.
TCAGATGTTGGAGAAGGTCGCTTTGGCGTTGATGCCTTCGATGCGGCCCAGCGCGCCGGTCAGCGCGTTGATCTCGTCGGAAGGCGCGTCGATGGCGACGCAGATGATGTTGACGTTCTTCTGGCGGTAGGGCAGCCCGAGCCGCCCGATGATGAACTTGCCATATTCGTGCAGCAGTGCGTTCAGGGTGTCGACGGAATCTTCCCGTTCGACGATGATGCTGATGACAGCGACCCGTTCGTTCATTGAAATCACCTCTGTACCCATCATACAGGAGCTATGGTTAAGAATCAATACATGAGACGGCGTGAAGGCCATAATATTTCTGAATGGACTGTGAAACAAAACGGGATACGGCCGTACTGAAGCGCTCACGGCCATTTGAATGACGGTCGTGCCGCGATCGGGCTGTCCATCCCGCATGCTGCCGGCGGTCGGCGGCTGGCGCGCGGGCCTATCATCGCAGGGGCCGAAAGCCCGGGCAAAACGAGGACCTCGCTGCCGATGCACCCGGCGCGCACATATAACAATTCGGCACTTTAAAACCGAACGACGCGATGTTAGAATTGTATCGATGGCCGCTCGGGTCGGGAGCTGCGACCGTGCCGGTCGTGCGTTGGCGGGAACTGTGTCCGCGGACGCGCGATGACGGTCCGGGAGAGGCCCCTGACGTTTTGACGTTCCCGGGCGGCGAACGGTGATGATCCGGGCGGGCGAGATCCCGAAAGGGAAGCGTCCGTCCGTTGTGGAGAGGGAAAGCTCGAATGGTATCGCTTTTATTGTCTCTGGTGGTGCTCATCGTCGGTTATCTGGTGTACGGCCGCGTCGTGGAACGCGTGTTCGGCCCGGATGGCCGCCAAACACCGGCGCTCGCGATCAACGACGGGGTGGACTGTGTCCCCATGAAGCCCTGGAAGGCTTTTCTGGTGCAGCTGCTCAACATCGCGGGCACCGGCCCGATCTTCGGAGCGCTGATGGGCGCATGCTTCGGGCCGGTGGTCTTTTTGTGGATCGTCTTCGGTTCCATCCTGGGCGGAGCGGTTCACGACTATATGTGCGGCATGATATCCAGCCGGCACAGGGGCGCATCGATCGCTGAGCTTTCAGGGGCGTATCTGGGAAACGCGGCCAAATGGATCATGCGCGTGTTCTCCATCGTTCTGCTGACGTTGACGGGCGCGGTATTCGTCAACAGCCCGGCGGCGCTGATCGCCCGTCTGACGCCCGCATTCCTGGACGAGCGATTCTGGATCATCGCGATCCTGCTGTATTATGTGCTGGCGACGCTTCTGCCCATCGACAAGCTGATCGGCCGGCTATATCCCTTATTCGGCGTGATCCTGATCGTGATGGCTGTGAGCGTGCTCGGCGGCACCATCGTCGGTGGCTATACCATCCCTGAGGTGACCATCAGGAGCCTCCATCCGGACGGCCTGCCCGTGTGGCCTGTCATGTTCGTAACGGTCGCATGCGGTGCGATATCAGGCTTTCACGCCACACAGTCGCCCATGATCGCCAAGTGCATCACCTCGGAGAGGGAAGGCCGTGGCGTGTTCTACGGCGCGATGATCGCTGAGGCGGTGATCGCCCTGATCTGGGCCGCGGCCGGCGTGGCCTTTTATGGCGCGACCGATGTGCTGAACAGCGCCATCTCCGAAATGGGGCAGTCCGGTACGGTCTACGATATCGCCAATTCCATGCTGGGGACGGCAGGCGGCGCGCTGGCTGTGGTGGGCGTGGTGGTCTGCCCGATCACCTCCGGCGATACGGCCTTCCGCAGCGCCCGATTGATCCTTGCGGAAATGACACACCTCGACCAGGGAAAGATCAAAAACCGTCTGCTCATCACGCTGCCGCTGCTCGCCGTCGGCGCGGTGCTGACGCAGCTGAATTTCAACGTGCTGTGGCGCTATTTCTCCTGGAGCAACCAGACGCTTGCGATGATCGCCCTTTGGGTGGCGACGGTGTACCTGCTAAAAAAGGGCAGATACCGTTTCGGCGCGCTGATCACGGCGTTGCCGGCGACGTTCATGTCCGCGGTCAGCGTGACTTACATACTGATGGCCGGGGAGGGCTTACGCCTTTCGGCATGGATCGCATATCCCGTTGGCGCGCTGTTCGCGGCAGCGATGCTGGGCCTGTTCATCGCGAAGCTTCGCGCGTCGATCCGTCGACAGAAGGACGGGCTGTAATAGCGGGAGCGGTACGATCGGGGAGGAGCATCTCTGTGATCGTCCGGCGTGACGGACGCGGGAGACATGCCTCTGACCGGGGACTGTGCGGATATTCGCGCGGATGTGGAGCGGTCGCGAGATGAGCGCTTGATAAACCAGGCGCATTATGATATGATATAGACTGATAAGGTTTTATCATGCGCACAAGCAGGCCCGACCGGGGCAGATCTGCCCACAGAGGTTCCAATCATGAATATGACGCAAATCCTCAAAGATCGGCTGGCACTTTCCTTTGAAGTCTTTCCGCCCAAGACGGACGCCGGCATGAACAGGCTCTGCGGCGAGGGAGGCGTTCTCGATCACTTGTATGAGTTGAAGCCGGATTACATTTCCTGCACCTACGGCGCCGGCGGCACCAACGTCGGGAAAAACCTTGAGGTCCTGACAAGGGTCGGCGCGAGCGGCAGGACCGTTCCGGTCACGCATCTGACGTGCATCGGCAACACGCGGGAGGGACTGATCGGACAGCTTCAGACCTACCTCGACAACGGCATCGATCACGTGCTGGCCCTTCGCGGCGATTTCCCGAAGGGCATGGACAATACCTGCGGCGATCTGCATTACGCGGTGGAATTGGTGTCGCTGATCCGTGAAACGTTTGGCAATCGCTTCACCATCGCGGTGGCGGGATCGCCGGAGGGGCACATCGCCTGTACCAGCATCGAATCGGACATCGGATTTCTGAAGCGCAAGCAGGACGAGGGCGCCGACTACATCATGACCCAGCTCTGCTGGGATATGGACCAGTTCCGGTGGTGGATGGACGCCATACGCTCAGCCGGGATCTGGCTGCCTGTCGATGCGGGCATCATGCCGGTCCTGGATGCGGCCGCGACCATCAACATGACGCTGAGCCGCAACGGCTGCGCCATCCCGAGGGCACTGGCAGAGGTGATATCCAAAAACTGGATCTTCCCGAACCCGTTCTCCCCGGACGAGCCGGAGGATGTGATCGCGGCAAAGAAGGCCGCGTTCCGGGAAGCGGGCATGGCGTACACCGTCAAGCTCATCGAGATGTATCGCGAAGCGGGCGTGAACGGCATCCATCTGTACGCGCTCAACAAATATGAGGACGTGACACGTCTGGTCAAAGCGGCCGGACTCAGAGATCCGGACGTGTGATGATCGGCACGCGCCGACCACTCGGGTGCTTTGAACGACAGGGGGACACGACATGTCTTTTATTCCCAAAAAACAGGCCTTCAGCGACAGGATCGATGCCGTGGCACTGGGCACCGGCGAGAGGTGTATCACCATCGGCGGTGAGAACGTGCTGCCGTTCCATTCCTTCGACGCGCCGATCGTGAACAAACCGAGGATCGCGGTCGAGATCCGCGACAGGGGGCTGGAGGGCATCGATTCACCCGGGATCCGCGCGTTCTATGCGGGCTGCGGTTCCGTGGCCGATATGGCTGTAAAGGCGCAGCGTATGGAGGGGGCCTCCGCGATATGCCTGAGCTTCGGCTCGGCAGATCCCAACGTTGAAGACACGCCCGTCGATGACTGCGTGAAGCTGGCGCAGGCGGTCGTTGAGGCGATCGATGTGCCGCTCATCGTCAAGGGCTGCGGGAACATTGCAAAGGACGCCGAGCTGCTTACGGCAGTCGCGCAGGCGCTTCAGGGGAAAAATGTGCTCGTGCTTTCCGCCCGCGAAGAGAACTACACGGATATCGCAGCCGCTGTCAGCCTCGAGTGCGATCAGAAGATCGGCGCTGAGTCCGCGGTGGACATCAACCTTGCCAAGCAGCTGAACGTGTTGCTGCTGCAGCTTGGCGTGCCGTATGGCGCCATATGCATGGACGCCGGGACAGCTGCAGCGGGCTACGGGTTCGAGTACCTTTCGTCGACGATGGAGCGCGTGAAGGCTGCGGCCCTCATGCAGAGCGATAGGCAGCTTCAGATGCCCATCGTGACGCCGGTAGCGGAAGAGGCGTGGAGCGTCAAGGAATCCGTCTCACCGGAGGAAGAGTCGCCCGATTGGGGGCCTGCGGATGCGCGCGGCATCGAAATGGAGGTGTGCACCGCATCGGCCTGCCTGGTGAGCGGGTCGGATATGGTCATCATGAGACATCCAGAGGCTGTGGCGGCTGTCGCCAGGTTCATCGATTGTCTGATGTGAGCCGGGAAGGAGATCACCGAGCATGGCGCTTAAACCACTTGACATATTCAAGCTCACGCCGAAGAAGAATTGCAAGGCCTGCGGATGCCCGACCTGTATGGCGTTTTCGATGAAGGCGGCTCAGGGCAGTCTGACCTTCGACAAGTGTCCGCATCTTTCCGAAGAGGCGATCCGCGTCCTGGCCGAATCGACGGCCCCGCTCATGAAGACCGTCACGATCGGCGCGGGCGACGCGGCGCACAAGCTGGGCGGGGAGACGGTGCTGTTCCGGCACGAGAAGACGCTGGTGAACCGAAACCTGTTTGCGGTGCACCTCAGCTCGGATATGGGCCCCGGGGAGATCGACGAAAGGATCGCCGAGGCGATGCGCATCGATTACGAGCGCATCGGTGAACGGGAATACGTCGAATGCCTGTTCCTGCATTATGCCGGCAACGGCGCGGAGCGTTATGTCGGGCTTGCAAAGAAGGCCGCGGCGACGGGTAGGGTGCTGATCCTGAATTGCCCGGATCCGGAGGTCGCGGGTCTTGCGATCGGCGTATGCAAAGATCAAAAGCCCGTATTGGACGGCGCCGATCAGGACAATCTGGCGGCGATGAACGCCGTGGCGGCCGCTGCCGGCGTGACGCTGGCAGTGACCGGCGCGGATATCGGGGAGATCCACGACAACGTCAAGGCGCTGGAGGCGATGGGCAACCGGGACCTGATGATCGACTGTACGGGGATCGACGCCAAAGAGACCTTTTCCAACGCCGTCCTGATCCGGCGCAGCAATCTGAAGGACGAGGTCAGGGCCTTTGGCTATCCCTGCATCGTGGATCTGGCGAGGATCGCAAAAGGCGATATCCGGCTGCAGACCGCACTGGCATCCGCATTCATACTGCGCTATGGCGCCATCATCGTCATGGAGCGCATGACCTACGCGGAAGCGCTGGCGCTGTACGGACTCAGGCAGAACATCTACACCGATCCGCAGAAGCCCATGAAGGTCGAGCCCGGGATCTATCCGATCAACGGTGCAGACGAGAATTCAGTCTGCTCTCTGACCGTCGATTTTGCGCTCACGTACTTTCTGGTATCCGGCGAGTATGAACGGTCGAGATGTCCGGTCAACCTGCTGGTGGCGGACGCCGGAGGCATGTCCGTGCTGACGGCATGGGCTGCGGGAAAGCTCTCGGCCGGCACGATCAGGGGCTTTTTTGAAGAGGCTCAGATCGAACGCAGGATCAAGTCGCGCACGCTGATCATACCCGGCAAGGTGGCCGTCCTGAAGCGCGACATCGAGGAAAAGCTCCCGGGCTGGCGTGTCGTGGTCGGCCCGATGGAGGCCGTCCAGCTGGTCAGCTTCATCAAGGAATTCAGCGCATGAGATCCGGGCGCGAAAGCCCGCAGGTCGAAAGGAAAGGGTGTTTTGATTGTCAAAGTTCATCATCATCGGCGAGCGTATCTCCGCGACCGCACCGTCCATACGCAGGGCTTTTGAGGAACACGATCCGGAGCCGATCATCGATCGCTGCGCGCAGCAGCTCAGGGCCGGCGCCGGCTACATCGACGTGAACATCGGCCCGGCGGAATCCGACGGCGAGGCGCGCATGCGCTGGGCGGTCGAGCTGCTCCAGGAGCGGTTCGACAACGTGCCGCTCGCGCTCGATACCACGAACCGGAAGGCCATCGAAGCGGGACTCAAGGTGTACAATCGCGCCAAGGGCAAACCGATCGTCAACTCCGCGGACGCCGGCAGCCGCTTCGATCGCATCGGTCTGGCAGCAGATAACGACGCGATCGTCATCGCGCTTTGTTCTGCCGACGGCGTCGCCTCAGACAACGACGAACGCATGGAGCACTGCCAGCGCATGCTGGAGGAGGGGCTCATGCGCGGCATGGAGGCAGAGGACATTTGGTTCGATCCGCAGTTTCAGGTGGTCAAAGGGATGCAGGACAAGCAGATGGAAGTCCTGGAGGCCATCCGGATGTTTTCTGATATGGGGCTTAACAGCACCGGCGGACTGTCGAACAGTTCGAACGGCATGCCGAAAGCGATCCGGCCGATCTTCGACAGCTGCCTGTTGGCGATGGCGATGATGCAGGGCCTGACGTCCGCGATCGTGAATCCGAACGACCAGCGCCTGATGGAGACCATCAAGACCTGCGACATCATCAGGAACAACACCCTTTATGCGGATTCCTATCTTGAGATCTGACCCCTCGTCCGGCAGTGGTCGATCTTCACGCAGCCAAAACAGAGGCGCACCCCCGTCATTTCGTACGGGGATGCGCCTTTGCGTGTGACGCCTACAGATCCTCCAGGCGGATCTTCGAATCCTCCCTGGCCTGGCGATAGATGCAGAAGCGGTTGCCGATGGTCTGCACGGGCTCTGCGTGTACGCGCGCGCAAAGTGCGTCGCAGGCTTCGCGCGTGGTGTCGAACGGTGCGCCGCGCTGCACGGTCACCTTGATGAGCTCGCGCGCCTCCAGCGCGTCCCAGCACTGTTTGACCAGGTTGTCGGTGATGCCATCCTTGCCGATGTGGAGCACGGGCTCCATCGTGTTGCACATGCTGCGCAGGGCTGCGCGCTGCTTGGTCGTCATGATCCATACCTCCATGTTTATTCCACAAAGTCAAATTCCATGTCGCCGATGACGACGGTGTCGCCCTCGCCGGCGCCGCGTTCGCGAAGCGCATCGATGACGCCCAGCCGCCTCAGCGACCTGTGGAACCAGTTGAGCGATTCTTCATTCTCGAAGTTGACGGATGCCAGCAACTGATCCATCTGACGGCCCGACACGAAGTACACGCCGCCTTCGGTCTCGATGACGAAGGGTTCGCCCGCATCGTCGTCCAGCGCGGACAACTCTTCCTCTGAGAACGGCTCCGCGGGGGGACATTTTGCCAGCATATCGGCCGTGGCGTACATCAGCGCATCGAAATTGCTGCGCGTCGCAGCGGACACGGCAAAGACCGGGATGCCGGTGTCGGACAGCTTTTCCTCAAGCCGGGCGAGGTTCTCCTGCGCGCCGGGAAGGTCCATTTTGTTCGCTACGGCGATCATGGGGCGGTCCTTGAGATCGCCATAGGCTTCCAGCTCCTTCATGATCGCGTCGAAGTCGTCGAGCGGGTCGCGGCCCTCCGAGCCGGATATATCGACCACGTGCAGGAGCATGCGCGTGCGCTCCACGTGTCTGAGGAAAGCGTGCCCGAGGCCTACGCCATCGGCTGCGCCCTCGACGAGCCCGGGGATGTCTGCGAGCACGAAGCTCTGCTCGCCCTGTTTGACGATGCCGAGATTGGGCTGAAGCGTCGTGAAGTGGTAGTTGGCGATCTTGGGCCGGGCGGCGGTGACCACGGACAGGATCGTGGATTTTCCGACGTTCGGGAAGCCGACCAGCCCCACGTCTGCGATGGACTTGAGCTCGAGCTGGAGCTCGATGACATCGCGCTTCTCGCCGGGCCTTGCGAACTGCGGCGCCTGCCGGGTCGGCGTGGCAAAATGCTGGTTGCCGAAACCGCCCTTGCCGCCCTTTACGAGCGTTTTGCGCACGCCCGCCTCGTACAGATCCAGCAGGAGCCGCCCTGTGGCCTTCTCGCGCACGACCGTTCCCGGTGGCACCTCGATCACGACAGGCTCACCGGATCTGCCGGCCCTGCGGTTGGACATGCCGTCCGCGCCGTTTTCGGCAGTGAACTTGCGCTTGTAGCGAAAGTCCATCAGCGTATGCATGCGGTCGGTCGCTTCAAAGATCACGTCGCCGCCGCGTCCGCCGTCGCCGCCATCCGGCCCGCCCGCCTGGACGAACTTCTCGCGGTGGAACGATACGCAGCCGTTGCCGCCGTCTCCGGCTTTCACGGTGATGGTGACGATATCGACAAATAGTGCCATGTTTGGATCCTCCGTTGTTTGAGGGGCGACCACAGAGATCGCCGTCCGGCGTCGGGGCCGGCATGTGCGCCGCGGCCGGTAGCCGTGTCAATCCTCCAGGTGCTTTTCACAGAGCACTTCGTTCAGCGGACAGCGGTCGCATTCGGGCTTCCTGGCGTGGCAGCAGCGCCGGCCGTGCCAGATGATCAGATGGTGACCCAGAGACCATATGTCGCGTTCGAGGATGTCGCGAAGCTGTTGCTCGACCTTTTCAGGGGTATTGGCGTCTGCGAGCCCGATGCGCCTGGAGACCCGGAACACGTGCGTGTCCACAGGGATCTGATCGTCTCCGAAGGCGGCCAGCAGTACGACGCCTGCCGTTTTTTGGCCGACGCCCGGCAACTTCATCAGCTGTTCCCGCGTGTTCGGGACCTGTCCGCCGTACTGTTCGACCAGCGCGCGGCTCGCGGCAACGATGCTCTTTGCCTTGTTGTGATACAATCCGCATTCGCGGATCAGCGGTTCGAGCGCCTCCGGCTCGAGTTTGGCCATCGCGAACGCGTCCGGGTAGAGGGGAAAGAGCTTCTCGGTCACCTGATTGACGCGCTTGTCGGTGCATTGTGCGGACAGGATCGTAGCGACGAGCGTCTCATAGGGATTGCGAAAGTGAAGCTCCGGTCTCGCCTCGGGATACAGCTTCCGGAGCGCTTCCATCACCAGAGCAGCGGTACGTGCGTCCACGGGCAGGCCTCCTTTTATTCATGTTACGATTATAACGCGGCCGTCGATCATTTGCCAGCCGCGGCAGGTTAATTCGGACCCGCGACCGGATGCGCCCGCCGGACGCAGGGGGTGCACCGTCAGACGCAGGAGCACATCACCCTTCGAGATCCGCGCGAGCCTGGCGGGAAAGTGCGTCCAGCTGATCCGCGAGCGCTTTTGCTTCCGGCTGCCTTCGGTAGTCCTCCGCCAGCGCATCGAAAACGTCGAGGGCATCCAGCATCGCCTCCGCCGGATCCTCCGTCCGGGGATCGATGCTGCTCAGCATAAAGAGCGCGTCCTCAAATTCGGCGTTCAGTTCATCCAGCGCTTCGCTGTCCTCGCGCAGCTCATCCAGCGCGTCCAGTATCCTTCGCGCCTGCGCTTCATAGGCCTGGATCGTCATATGCCCATCACCCCGTCACGAGTATAGCGCATCCGGAAGCGCGTTTCAAGGGAAACGGATTAAATTTCGCACATGATGGGCATATGGAAGGAAACGGAACTGTCGTATCGAATATTACAAAGTCAGACATTCGACGGAGGGGCGATCAAACATGAACGATCAACTGCGCAAGCGGATGCGGACGATACTGAGCCTGGTGCTGGTGGTGCTCTACCTGATCGGACTGGTCGTGATGATCACTGGATCGTTCCAGGCCGGCGTCTATCTTTGGATGATCTCCACGCTCGGCGGGATCGGGCTGCTGTATTGGATCCGTACGCAGGAGCGCAAAAAAGCGGAAGCCGAGCAGATCTCAAAGGGCATGCCCTATGGCGAACCCGACGATCCGACGACACCGTTGACGCCCGTCGTGCCGCCTGAAGAGGCCGAAGGGCAGGACAGCCACCGCGTATGAGGATGCGCAGAAAGCCGTGGACGGAGGTGGAGCTTGCCGCCTGCCCGTTCATGATCGAGCGACCGTCCGAGCATATCGGCAGATGGCAGGAGCTGTTTCCAAGGCGCCAGCCGGTATATCTCGAGATCGGCTGCGGCAAGGGCGTGGCTACGGTGCGGATGGCCCACGAGCACCCGGAGATCAACTACATCGCCATCGACGAGGTGCGCCATGTTCTGGCCGTTTCCGTTCGCAACACCCATGCCGCTTACGGCAGCGACCCCGTAGACAACCTGGTCTATTCGGCGGTGGATGCCATGTTGATCCACGACACCTTCGACCCGTCGGATGAGATCGCACGCATTTATATCAGCTTTCCGAACCCGTGGGACGAACGGGCCAAGCACCATAAACGCCGGTTGACGCACCCCAGGCAGCTCATGCAGTATCAGTCGTTTCTGAAGCCCGGGGGCGAGATCTGGTTCAAGACGGACGATGCGCCGCTCTTTGAAGCCTCGAAGCGCTATTTTGATGAGGCGGGTTTCGACGTGATCTATTCGACCGAAGATCTTCACGGCGAGGGCTTTGAACCCAATTACGTGAGCGAACACGAGCAGCTGTACATCGACCTCGGAAAACCGATCCGGTTCTGCATCGCGAGATGCCGACCGGCATCCGATCGCAGCGCGATCGGGCTGGACGCCGCCGCGCGGCGATTCGCAGATCACTTTGGGGCACAGCCCAACGACCGACGCGAAGAGGGGATAAGGAGGCACAGCATGATGAGCTTTTTTGACGAAAATCGTGAGGCTCTTGAGAATTTTGCGAGGATCTCAAATGCCATCGGCGATCGGCCGGACTACGTGCAGGGCGGCGGCGGAAATACCTCCGTCAAGCTCGGGGGCGGACTTATGGCCATCAAGGCATCCGGCTACTGTCTGAAAGATGTACGCCCCGACAGCGCCTATGCGGTGCTGGACAGCGCCGCACTGCGCCGCTTCTACTTTGACACGGACCCGTCGTCGCTCGATGATGTCGAGAAAGCGGGCGGCGCGGAGGCAAAGCGCAATGTCAGGGCGATCGACGGTCTTGCGCAGCTTCGGCCCTCTGTCGAGGCGGGCTTCCATTCGATCCTGGATCGCTATGTGGCGCACAGCCACAGCGTTTATGTGAACCTGTGCACTTGTTCGAACGACCTTGAGTCCATCGCCGGGAAAGCGCTGGACGGCGCGGATTACGGCTGGACGTGGGTGCCCTATGCCGATCCGGGCGCGGGGCTGACGTTCTCCATCCGCGACGCGCTGCGCCGTGAAGAGGCTGAGAGCGGACGCCGGCCGGAGGTCATCCTGCTGAAGAACCACGGCCTGATCGTGCATTCGGACGACCCGGTGGCGTGCCTTCGCATCCACGGGGATGTGAACGATCGTATGGCAAAGGCCTTTGGACTTGAAAACGGTTGTTTTCCCGCCGTGAAGCTTTGTGAACGTGAAGACGGGCTGCTCGAGGCGGATTGCCCGTATCTGACGGCACAGCTGGCATCCGGCAGGTTCACGGAGCGCTTTCTTCTGGAAGAGCCCCTGTATCCGGACCAGCTGGTGTTCCTCGGGGGCAGCCTCGCCTTTGGCAGCGGCAGGCCGGATCCGGGCCTGACCATGATCGACCTGGAGCGCGGCACGGTGACGTTCAACATGGCGCCAGGCAAAGCGCAGGTGCTCGCTGAGACGTTGACCAGCATCGCCTTCATCGTCCGTCATATCGAAGAGGCCGGTCTGGAGCTTTCCACGCTGGGCGAGGCGGCGAGGGCGTGCATCGCCAACTGGGAGAGCGAAAAGTATCGCAAGTCGCTTGCCGGAAAGTGATGCGGGACAAAAGAGAAAGGAAGGCGACCATGTTCAGACGCGCGCGTTTTTTCTACATACAGACCGTTGCGCTGGGACTGTGTCTCGTGCTGGTTTTTTTGACGTGCACGGGGCTTACGCAGGGCGAGCGCATGGTGATGCGCGCCATGGCGAACCTTGATGCGCCCTATGTGTTCCACACCCGGGGGCCGGATCGATTCGACTGCAGCGGGCTGATACTCTATTGCGCATCTTTGGAGGGACTGGGAGAACTGCCCCACGCCGCGGCGGAACTCTACGACATGGGTCGCCCCATCGCGCGATGGCAGCTGCTGCCCGGTGACATGGTGTGCTTTGACACCGTGCGCGACAAGGATCCGTGCGACCATGTGGGGCTCTACATCGGCGCCGATCGCTTCGTGCACGCTTCATCGAAACAGAAAAAGGTGATGGTGTCGGAGCTCGCGGACAACTACCTTGAAAAGTACTCCGGTGCGCGCCGGCTGGGCTTCGCTTACTATTGATGCACACCGGGAAAACAGCGGGCTGCCGGGACGCCCGTGCGCGGAGGGATGGTCATGTCGATCGGGATCAGTGACATCATTTCGGGCATCGGTTCGCTCGACCGGGCCGCCATGGCTCTGGCGGAGGACCGACAGGCGCGTCTGGCCAAGCCGCCGCACAGCCTTGGCCGCCTTGAGGACATCTCCGTAAAGCTGGCCGGCATCACGGGGAAGCTGTACTGCGATCTGGACAGGCGTCGGGTCCTGATCTTTGCTTCGGACAACGGCATCGTTCGCGAGGGCGTATCAAGTGCGCCACAGAGCGTGACGCTGAGCCAGACGGTCAACTTCACGCGCGGCCTGACAGGCGTAGCGGTGCTGGCCAGACACTTCCATGCAGAGCTCGACGTCATAGATGTGGGCATCGATGCCGGTTCTGTGTGTCCGGGCGTTCGCGATCAAAAGATAGCGCGGGGCACGAGGGATTTTGCCCGAGAGCCGGCCATGAGCAGGCATGAGGCGCTGCGCGCCATGATGGTCGGCAGGGAGACCGCCCTGCGCGCCGCATCCGACGGCATGGACGTCATCGGCGTAGGGGAGATGGGCATCGGCAACACGACCACGTCTTCCGCTGTGCTGTCGGCGCTGCTCGGGCTCCCCGCGGCCGGGACCGTCAATCGCGGCGCGGGCATCAATGACGATGCCTACGCGCGCAAGATGCGCCTGATCGATGAGGCGATCGGGCGCTGGAAGCCCGATCCGGACGATCCGGTGGATGTCATTTCGAAAGTCGGCGGTTTCGATATCGCCGCCATGTGCGGCGCGTTCCTCGGAGCTGCCAGTGCAAGGCTGCCCGTCGTCATCGATGGCTTCATCTCCGCTGTGGCGGCGCTGTGCGCGTGGCGGCTCGAACCGCTCAGCGCCGACTATATGTTCCCGTCCCATGCGTCTAGGGAGCAAGGCTACAGGCGCGCCATGGATGCCATGGGGATGCGGCCGATGCTGGAGCTGGACATGCGCCTGGGCGAAGGCAGCGGCTGTCCCATCGCGTTCGAGATCATGGCCGCTGCCGAGCGCGTGATCCGCGAGATGGGAACGTTCGAGGAGGCCGCCATCGACGACAGCTATCTGGACGAGATCCGCGCCGAGAAGCGCTATACGGGTGAGGCATGAGCACATTGATCTCCGGCGGCTGCAAGAGCGGCAAATCCTTTTTCGCGCAGTGCATCGCTCGCGCGGCGGGTTCGCCGCTCTACTATATCGCCACCATGATCCCTTGCGACAGCGAGGACGAGGCGCGCATACGAAAGCACCGCGAGGCGCGCGCCGGATGGGGCTTTGAGACGCTCGAATGCGGGCGGGACATATTGAGCTGCCTTGGACAGGCTGACGCGGGCGGCACTTTTCTGCTGGACAGCGTGACGGCGCTTCTGTCCAACGAGATGTTCACATCCTCCGGCATGGACGCCGAAGCGCCGGAACGCGTGGCGCGTTCGCTGATCGAGTTTGTAAGGCGCGCGCCCCAAACGGTGCTCGTCTCAGACTATATCTACTCGGACGCCCTTCTGTACGACCCCTGGACGGAGGCGTTCCGAAGGGGACTGGCGCAGATCGACCGCGCGTTGGCCGCACATTGTGACAACGTACTGGAGATGAGCTACGGCAGGCCGATCATGCACAAGGGGAGGGTGAAGCTGTGATGCACATCGTGAGGGCGTTTTTCATGGCGCTCGGCATGTTCACGGCCATTCCATGCCCATACCGTCCATGGGAGGAGGAAAGCCGCGGGATCATGCTCGCGTGTCTGCCCATCGTGGGTGCGCTGATCGGCCTCATATGGACGCTGATCGCCGTGTCGGCAAAAGCGCTCTTGCCTTCGTCCCTCGGCGCGGCGTTCATCGCGGCACAGCCGTATGTGCTCACCGGGTTCATCCATCTGGACGGCTTCATGGATGTGTCTGACGCGATCCTGTCCTGGCGCCCGCTCGAGAAGCGGCTGGAGATACTTAAGGACCCGCACATCGGCGCGTTTGCGGCGATAAACGTGGTGCTCGTCATCATGTTCAGCTACGGCTCGGCATGCTGCGGAATGGATCTTCGGGCACTCGCGCTGATCCCCGTGGTCTCGCGCTGCGGCTCCGCTTTCGCCGTGAGCGCACTGCCGGCTTTGGGACACAGCGAATACGCGGCGCTCGGACGCGGGATCCATCGCAAGCTTGCCGTGGTCTTGATATGGGCGATCACGATCGTCGCAGGCGTTGTATGGCTCGGTGCTCCCGCAGCGGCGCTGCTTGTCGAGACCGTCGCCTACGCAGCTGCCATGGCGTGGGCCTTCAGGACGTTGAAGGGCGTGTCAGGGGATCTTGCCGGATTTGCGTTGACCATTTCCGAATGCTGCGCGCTGATCGCGCTTGCGGTCATTGGAGGCTGAAATGATACTGATCATCGGCGGCTGCTATCAGGGAAAGCTCGGATTCGCGAAGGAGCGGTACGGGCTGTCAGAGGCGGATATCTTTACCTGCGGGTACGACACGGATGCGATCGATCGTTCAAAGCGCTGCATCGCCTACATCGAACGCTTTGCGCTCAATTGCGTGCGGGCGGGAGAAGAGCCCCTGCAGGCCTTGCGCACCGATGCGCTTCGCCCGGACGCCGTAGTGATCGCCACGGATATCTCCGGGGGCGTCGTGCCGGTGGATGCCGAGCTGAGATCATGGCGCGAGGCCTGCGGGCGCATGAACAACGACCTGGCCGCACGGGCCGACGAGGTTTGGCGGCTGTTCTGCGGCATCGGGCAGAGGCTCAAATGAGGACGGTTTATCTGTTGCGCCACAGCCTGACGGCAGCCAATGAAGCGCACCTGTACGGCGGCAGCACGGACCTCCCGCTCACACCTGCAGGCAGGGGCATCGCAGAAGCGCTGCGAAGCACGCGACCGCTTCCGGAAGCCGCGCTGTACGTTTCAAGCGGGATGGTGCGCGCGGACGAGACGCTGCGCCTGCTCACGGGACGGGAGCCGGATCTTCGGCTGAAGGGGCTGCGCGAGATGGATTTCGGCGCATTCGAGATGCGGGGATATACGGAGCTCAGGAACGATGCGGATTATGTCCGCTGGATCGAGGACCGGACCGGCGATGTGCCCTGTTCCGGCGGAGAGAGCAATAATGCCTTTCGCGCTCGGGTACTGGAAGCGGGCAGCGCACTGATCGACCGGCCGGAGGCCACTGCAGTCGCCGTCATACACGGCGGTCCCATCGTATTTATGATGCAGACCTGGTTCCCGGACGAGAGCAAGACCTTCTATGACTGGCAGCCGGGCCCGGGAAGGGGCTATATCATCAGGATATCGGACGGTGTCCCGGTCGAATACCACATGTGCTGAAGCCTCAGATCCGGTCACGATGCCTGTGCGCGGATCCGCGGATCGGAATGCAAAAACAGGAGCGCACTGCACTGGACAAGCGCGCGTTCTTTGGTTATAATAAAAGTATGGATACCTGCGCGTACAGCAGGGGGAAATAGAATGGAAAGGATGATCGCCGTGATCAACTGGAAAAACTTTGATGAGCTCGCATCCTACCGCAAGTTGGAGGCCCTGAAGGGCAGCGTGGACCTGGTGGAAGCGATGTCGGGCGAAAAGGGCGCCGAACGCGTGGCGCGCTACAGCGTTCCCATGGCATGCGGACTCAGCTACAACTATGCGGCGAAGGCCGTGGACGACGAGGTGCTCACGGCGCTGTGCGAGCTCGCTCACGAAGCACAGCTGTCTGAAAAGTACGAAGCGCTGTACAACGGTGAGATCATCAACACCGGCGAAAACCGCCTGGTGCTGCATCAGCTGACCCGCGGACAGCTCGGCGGGGCGGTCATGGCGGACGGCATGGACAAGCGTGCGTTCTATACCGCGCAGCAGCAGAAGGTCGCCGCCTTTGCCCAAAAGGTCCATGGCGGCGAGATCACGAACGCGGCGGGCGAGAAGTTCACGACCGTCGTGCAGATCGGCATCGGCGGCAGCGACCTGGGCCCACGCGCCATGTATCTTGCGCTCGAGAACTGGGCCAGGGTAAACGGCTGCTTCCGGATGGAAGCCCGCTTTATCAGCAATGTGGATCCGGACGATGCGGCCAGCGTGCTCAAGAGCATCGATCTGCCGCATGCGTTGTTCGTGCTGGTGTCCAAGTCCGGTACGACGCTTGAGACGCTGACCAACGAGTCCTTTGTCAAGGAGGCGCTCAGGAACGCAGGCCTCGATCCCGCCAGGCACATGGTGGCCGTCACCAGCGAGACCTCTCCTTAGGCCAGCTCTTCCGATTATCTGGCGGCCTTCTTCATGGACGACTACATCGGCGGCCGCTATTCATCCACTTCCTGCGTGGGCGGCGCGGTGCTGTCCCTGGCCTTCGGCCCGGAGATCTTCGAGCGCTTCCTGAACGGCGCTGCGGCGTCCGACCGCACGGCCACCGAGCGCGACCCCATGAAGAACCCGGCGATGCTGGATGCGCTGATCGGCGTGTACGAGCGCAACTTCCTCGGCTATCCCACCACGGCCGTGCTGCCGTATTCACAGGCGCTCAGCCGCTTCCCGGCGCATCTTCAGCAGCTGGACATGGAATCCAACGGCAAGCACGTCAACCGCTTCGGCGCGCCGGTCAACTACGCGACGGGCCCCATCATCTTCGGCGAACCCGGCACCAACGGCCAGCACTCCTTCTATCAGCTGCTGCACCAGGGCACGGATATCGCCCCGCTTCAGTTTGTTGGCTTCCGCAAAAACCAGATCGGCATGGATGTCGACATCCAGGGCAGCACGAGCCAGCAGAAGCTGTGCGCCAACGTTGCGGCTCAGATCATGGCCTTTGCCTGCGGCAAGACGGATGAGAATCCGAACAAGAGTTTCGAAGGCGGCCGCCCCTCCAGCATCATCATCGGCGACCAGCTGACGCCCGAGACGCTCGGCGCACTGCTGGCGCACTTCGAAAACAAGGTCATGTTCCAGGGCTTCGTGTGGAACATCAACAGCTTTGACCAGGAAGGCGTGCAGCTCGGCAAGATCCTCGCCAAGCGCGTGCTCGCGCACGACACCGACGGCGCTCTGAAGGCCTACAGCGACCTTCTGGACATCTGATCGGGACGCACAGACAAATACCTGCCCCGGGCCATTCGATGAAAGGCCCGGGGCAATGTTCATTTTGGCCGGTGCTGCGCGGCGAGCGCGCTCAGACGAACGATCGCCGCAGCTTGTCGTTCAGCTTCTTATAAATGACCGCCATAAAGGGCTCATCCCTGTTGTCTGCGGCCTCATCGAGCGGCAGCCAGCCGACGGCGCTGTTTTCGTCCGGCTTTACGCGCAGCGGCTGCCGGTCGTCCGCTTCCAACAGCCAGGTGACGTTCAGATGCACGTGGGATGAAACGAACCGCCCGCGGCGGATGTGTGCGTTGACCGGGATGATCTCCAGAGAGTAGATGTCGTTCGACAGTGCCCGTATCTCCGTGATGCCGGTCTCCTCGCGCGCCTCCCGAAGTGCGACGCCCAGAAGATCGGCATCGCCGTCGGCGTGTCCGCCCGTCCAGGCCCAGGTCCTGTAGATGTTGTGAAAGGCCATCAGCACCCGAGCGTGTTCGCGGTCGACGATCCAGCCGGACGCGGAGAAGTGAGCGAACGGGTTCTCGCGCGACAAAGGATCCTCAAGGGTATCCAAGGCGCGGAGCATGTTTATCTGGTCCTGAGCCTCCTGTGCGTTGCAGGGGGTGTATCGCGCGATGGCTGTTCTCAGTTCGATCATACGGGTCCCACCCTTTGTGTTGATACCGATACTATAGCGCATTTGGACGGATGGTGCAATACGCGATCAGGCGATGACGGATGGGCGCCGTTGACGGCGCCCATCCGGTCGTCGTGTCGAGTGCAGCGGCGTCACCTGTAACAGGCATCGCCATCTGCGCTCATCAATGCCGAGACCACATCAGGTCCGATGGAGCTGTCTGCGACGTAGAGCGTGCCGCCGAATTCGCTGTTGTACCGGTCTGCGAAATCCCGGACGGCCTGCATCGTCGCGTCATCGAGCTGGCCCGCCTGATAGTCGCCTTCGAGCCAGCCCAGGCTGGCCAGACGCTGCTGGATCTGTCCGATGGTGCCGGGATCGGAGCTGCCGTCCACACCGCCAGATCCGGGATCCTGAGACGCAGGCTCGGGTTCCTCGTAGGGTTCAGGTTCCTCGTAGGGTTCAGGTTCCTCGTAGGGTTCAGGTTCCTCGTAGGGTTCAGGTTCCTCGTAGGGTTCAGGTTCCTCGTAGGGTTCAGGTTCCTCGTAGGGT
>JAFRMB010000028.1 GCA_017430945.1 Clostridia bacterium
AGGACACAAGCTTGACGGTGATCTTCGCGTCCTCGTTCGCGCACTGAAGGTCGTAGATCAGTTCCGCCAGATCCTCGATCGACTAGATGTCATGGTGCGGCGGCGGCGAGATCAGCGAGATCCCCGGCGTGGAGCATCGGGTCTCCGCCACGCTCTGCGTCACCTTCGCGCCGGGCAGATGCCCGCCCTCGCCGGGCTTGGCGCCCTGCGCCATCTTGATCTGGATCTCCTTCGCGCTGAGCAGATAGTCGCGCGTGACGCCGAAGCGCCCGGAGGCCACCTGCTTGATGGCGGAGTTGTACGCCGTGCCGAAGCGCTCCGGCAGCTCGCCGCCCTCGCCGCTGTTGGACCTGCCGCCCAGGTGGTTCATGGCCTTCGCCATGCACATGTGCGCCTCCTGCGATATGGAGCCGTAGCTCATCGCGCCGGTCCTGAAGCGCCTGACGATGGTCCCGACGGGCTCCACCTCGGAAAGCGGCACCGGCTCGCACAGGTCGTAGCGGAAGTCCAGCATGGCGCGGATCGTGCGCGGTCCCTCGTTCTCCACCAGCGCAGCGTATTCGTCGAACTTCGCCATGTCGTCCGTCCACACCGCCTGCTGAAGCAGGTGGATGACCCTCGGGCTGTACAGGTGCTCCTCGGCCTGCCCGCCGGTGCGCAGCCTGTGCCGCCCCACGCTGGCGAGGCCGTCGCATGCGGGATCCAGGAACGCCCGCGCGTGGTGATACCGGCTGTCGGCCTCCACGTCGTGCAGCCCCTTCCCGCCCAGCGCGCAGGGCGTGTTGGTGAAGTACTGGTCGACGAATTGCCCGTCCAGCCCCACCGCCTCGAACAGCTGGGCGCTCTGGTAGGCCTGAAGCGTTGACACGCCCATCTTGGAGGCGATCTTCAAAACGCCCGCCGTGAGGGCGCTGTCGTAGTTGCGTATCGCCGCTTCCGCGTCGTCCGGACGGTTCGCCCGGATGACATCGTGCGCCAGGTACGGATCCACCGCCCGCGCGCCGAAGGCGATCAGCATCGCCAGCTGATGGGTGTCGCGCGGCTCGCCGCTCTCCAGGATCACGGACACCTTCGTGCGCTTCTTGATGTGGATCAGGTGCTGCTCGAGCGCGGACACCGCCAGCAGCGACGGGATTGCCAGGTGATGCGCGTCCACCCCGCGGTCGGAGAGTATGAGTATGTTGGCGCCCTCCCGGCAGGCGGCGTCGCAGGCGGCGAAAAAGCCCTTCATGGCCTGCCGCAGGCGCACCCCGACCGGATACAGCAGGGAGATCTCCTTCACCGAAAAGGCCGGATGATCGATCCCCCGGATGCGCTGCAGCGCCTCCCGCGTCAGGACGGGCGAGGGCAGCTCCAGCACGGTGCAGTTGTCCGCATCGGCGGAAAGCAGGTTGCCGTCGTCGCCGATGTAGATGGAGCAGTCCGTCTTGCACGCCTCGCGCAGCGCGTCGATGGGCGGGTTGGTCACCTGCGCGAAGCGCTGTTTGAAGTAGTCGTACAGCGACGGGTGCGCCTTTGACAGCGCCGCCAGCGGCTCGTCCGCCCCCATGGAGACGATGGGCTCCTGCCCGCTCTCCGCCATCGGCAGGATGACATCCTGAACGTCCTCCCACGCGTAGCCGAACGCGTTGCAGAGGGCTTCGGTATCGTCTGCTCCGTCCGTCGCGCCGTGCGGGCCGGCGCCCTCTGCGGCGGAGGCGTCGCCGCGGGGCAATGGCGGGAGCTGCTCCAGACCGATGATGCCCCTGACCCACTCCCCATAGGGATGCTGCGCGGCGAAGCGGGTTTTCAGCGCCGCGCTCTCCAGCAGCTCGCCGGCGCGCAGATCCGCCATCAGCACGTCGCCGCCCTTGAGCTTCCAGCGGCGGCGGATGTGCGCGTTCTCCTCGAACAGCACGCCCGCCTCGGATGAGAGGATCAGCCGGCGGTCGTCGGTCAGCGCGCAGCGCAGCGGCCGAAGCCCGTTCCGGTCCAGCGACGCGCACACGCTGTCGCCGTCGGAATAGAGGATCGCCGCAGGGCCGTCCCAAGGCTCCATCATCGTGGCGTAGTAGCGATACAGGTCGCGCCAGGGCTTTCGCTCGCCGTCCCCCTGCCAGGGCTCCGGCAGCAGCACCATGCCCGCCAGGGGCAGCGGGAAGCCGTTCATCGCCAGGAATTCCAGCGTGTTGTCCAGCATCTGGGAGTCGCTGCCGCCCTCGTCCACCACGGGCAGCACCCGCTTCATGGCGTCGCCCATGACCGCGGAGCGCATCGTCTCCTCGCGGGCCTTCATGCGGTCGTGGTTGCCGCGGATGGTGTTGATCTCGCCGTTGTGCAGCAGGAACCGCTGCGGATGCGCCTTCGACCAGCTGGGGAACGTGTTCGTGGAGAAGCGCGAATGCACCATCGCCATCTGCGACACGTATCGCACGTCCTGCAGGTCGTCGTAGAACGAGCGCAGCTGTGAGACCAGCATCATGCCCTTGTAGACGATGGTGCGGCTGGACAGCGAACAGATATAGGTGTCCGTGTCCTGCTTTTCGAACACGCGGCGCAACACATAGAGCCGGCGATCGAACCCGATCCCCGGCTGCGCTTCGGCGGGCCGCTTCAAAAAGCACTGTCGGATGCGCGGCATGGTGCGCCGCGCGCCGGCGCCCAGCTGCGCCGGATGGCAGGGCACGTCGCGCCAGCCCAGCACGGGGATGCCCTCGGACGCCGCCAGCTGATCGAAGATGCGGCAGACGTTCCGGACCCCCACCTCGTCCTCCGGCAAAAAGAACATCCCGACGCCGTAGTCGCCGGGCTTGCCAAGGGATATGCCTTCCTCCCGCGCCCATGCGGCGAAGAATTCGTGGGGCAGCCGGGTCATGATGCCCACGCCGTCGCCGGTGGTGCCCAGCGCGTCGCTGCCCGCGCGGTGGGCCAGGCGCTCCACGATCGTCAGCGCCTGGTCCACGGTCCGGTGGGTGGCCCGGCCGCTCAGGTCGACGATCGCGCCGACGCCGCAGGATTCATGCTCCAGCTCCGGGTGGTAGAGTGGGTACCGCACATCACGCATCGTCCATACCCCCTTGTAAGATCATCCATGCGTATTCCGTCATTTTGATGCCGTGGCGCATGGCGTACTGCTGCATGCGCCGGTGTGCCTCCGGTTCGTCGATCCGGTACCGCTGCATCAGCAGGCGCTTCGCGTCCTCCACCCGCCTTCTGTCCGCGCCGCTCCGGTGGGGCATGCGCATGTAGTGGAGCTGGGAGAGCATCTCGACCGCGCCCATGACCGCGCTGCCGGAGCACGGATAGGTCAGCTTGAATACCCGCGCCGATTCGCACGCCTCGAGCGCCTCCGGCCTGCCGATCAGCAGGAACTGAAAGGCGTCGCCGAAATCCGCAGCGATGTCGTCCGGCTGGCGGTCCGGCATCCCTCCGGAGATGATGACGATGCCGTCCTCGCATTCGGTGAGCGTTCGCCGCAATTCGCCGCCGGACGCGCACGAGCGGTACACCGAATGGCCGGATGAGGCCAGCAGCCGGGAAAGCTGCGTCCGGCTGGCTTCCGATGTGCCGACGATCACGATCCTCGCCACTGGCTTCACCTCCATTCGCTTTTCTTCCTCGGGCAGCTTCGATGACAGCTCTTTTACTCCCTCAGTCAGCTCCGCTGACAGCTCCCTCGGGGAGGGAGCCGGGACGGGAACATCCATGCCCTCAGGAAGCTTCGATGGCAACTCTTTTACTCCCTCAGTCAGCTCCCTCGGGGAGGGAGCCGGGACGGGAGCGTGAACGGGAACATCCACGCCCTCGGGCAGCTTTGACGGCAGCTTTTTTGCTCCCTCAGTCAGCTCCGCTGACAGCTCCCTCGGGGAGGGAGCCGGGACGGGAGCCGAAACATCCACGCCCTCGGGCAGCTTTGACGGCAGCGCTTTTACTCCCTCAGTCAGCTTCGCTGACAGCTCCCTCGGGGAGGGAGCCGGGACGGGAGCCGGAACGGGAACATCCATGCCCTCGTGCAGCTTCGATGGCAGCTCTTTTGCTCCCTCAGTCAGCTCCGCTGACAGCTCCCTCGGGGAGGGAGCCGGGACGG
>JAFRMB010000029.1 GCA_017430945.1 Clostridia bacterium
GACGGAGATGGACGGCTTCGACGGATCCAAGGGCGTCGTGATCCTGGCTGCCACCAACCGGCCCGAGAGCCTCGACCCGGCGCTCCTGCGCCCCGGACGTTTTGACAGGAGGGTGCCCGTGGAGCTTCCGGACCTCCAGGGCAGGGAAGCCATATTGCGCGTGCACGCAAAAAAGGTCAATATGCAGCCCAATGTGGATTTCGGCGCGGTGGCGCGCGCTGCGGCCGGCGCTTCCGGCGCAGAACTGGCCAACATCATCAACGAAGCGGCACTCAGGGCCGTGCGCGACGGGCGCAAGATCGTCACGCAGGCGGACCTTGAGGAAAGCGTCGAGGTCATCATTGCGGGCTATCAAAAGAAGAACCGCGTGCTGTCCGACAAGGAGAAGATGGTGGTGGCATACCACGAGATCGGCCATGCGCTGGTGGCGGCCAAACAATCATCCTCCGCGCCTGTTCATAAGATCACCATCATACCGCGCACGAACGGCGCGCTGGGCTACACCATGCAGGTCGAGGAGAACGAGCACTTCCTGCTGACGAAGGAGGAGCTTGAAAACAAGATCGCGACGTTTACCGGCGGCCGCGCCGCGGAGGCGCTGGTGTTCAACCAGATCACCACGGGCGCGTCCAACGACATCGAACAGGCCACGCGGCTCGCAAGGGCGATGATCACCCGGTATGGCATGTCGGACGAATTCGGCATGGTGGCAATGGAGCAGCTGACCAATCAGTATCTGGGCGGGGACACCACGCTGGCCTGTTCGGACGAGACTTCCAACCGCATCGACGAGGTGGTGCGCAAACTCATTTCCGCGCAGTACGACAAGGCCTGCGCCCTGCTGAAGGAGAACGCGGCCCAGCTGCACGCGCTGGCAAAATACCTCTACGAGCACGAGACCATCACGGGCGACGAGTTCATGGATATCCTCCACAAAATGGAGTCCAGGCCGCAGCTCCCGGATGCAAAAGAGATCTGAGATCAAAGAATGCAGCCCCTGCAAAGGGGCTGCACTTATATCCATATCCACCCGGCACCGCACTTCGGAGCGGCGCGGCAGATCGCCGGAGATGGGATCACGGCAGCTCGGCGACTGCCTCTGAAAGCATCTCCCAGTCCAGATACAGCTGATCGAGCGCGGCCTGAGCCTCGCGGTGCGCCCTTGCGACGCGGGTGGATTCCCCGGGATCGGCGTATACCTCCGGGGTGCCCATGGCGTCCTCCAGCCGGGAGATCTCCGCTTCTGTCGCGGAGATCCGGGCTTCGGTCTGGGCGAGCTTCTGCTTTAAGGCACGCGCGGATTCCTTCCTGAGCCGCGCCAGCCGCTTTTCCTTGTCGAGCTGCGTGCGGGTCATGCCGGCCTGCGTCGGATCCTCTTCGCCGGCCTCCTCCAGGCGCTTTTTCTCGAGGTAATCGTCGTAATTGCCGAGGTATTCCCGCACGCCGTCGGGCGTCATCTCGATGACGCGGTCGGCGACCTTATTGATGAAATAGCGGTCGTGGCTGACGGTGAGGATGGTGCCGTCAAAGTCGTCCAGCGCGGCCTCCAGCACCTCGCGGCTGTCCATGTCCAGGTGGTTGGTGGGCTCGTCCAGCAGCAGAAGATTGTCCTGCCGGAGCATGAGCTTTGCCAGCGCCACCCGTCCGCGCTCTCCGCCCGACAGGGTGCCGACGCGTTGGTAAACGTCGTCCCCCGTCAGCAGGAACAGGGCCAGCACACCGCGCACGCGGTCGATCTCCAATCGGGGGAAGTCGTCCCAGATCTCATTGAGGACATCCTTGTCAGGGTGCAGACGCGATTGCTGCTGGTCGTAGTAACCCAGATCCACATTGGCGCCAAAGATCACCTGTCCGCGATCCGGCGGCATCACACCGGCGATGATGTTCAGCAGCGTGGATTTGCCGACGCCGTTGGGGCCGATGATCGCCACGCGGTCGCCTGCGCGGATGTGCAGGTCGAAGTGTTCGAACAGCGTGCGGCCCTCGAAGCCCTTGGACAGCGACTTCACGATGAGCACATCGTCGCCGGTGCGGCGGCGCGCCTGAAAGTTGAAGCGCACCTTCTGTTCGCTGACGGGCTTCTCGATCCGCTCCATCTTTTCCAGACGCTTCTCACGGCTCTCTGCGAGCTTGATGGACTTTTCGCGGTTGTACATGCGGTAACGGGCGATGATGGCCTCCTGTCGGGCGATCTCGGTCTGCTGCAGCTTGTATTCCTTCAGCTGCCGCTCGAGGTTGGCCTGCCGCTGCGCGGCAAATTGATCGTAGTTGCCCGCGTACTGTGTCAGGCGCCGCATGGAAAGCTCGGCCATACAGTCGCACACGGCGTTCAGGAAATAGCGGTCGTGGCTGATGACGAGCACAGTGCCGCGATACTTTTTGAGCGTCTCCTCCAGCCACTGTGTCGATGCCAGGTCCAGATGGTTCGTCGGCTCATCGAGCATCAGAAGATCCGGCTGCTGCAGCAGCAGCCGGGCCAGGCACAGGCGGGTCTTTTCGCCGCCGGACAGCAGGCTGGCCAGCTGCGCCTCGCGCCCGCGGGCAAAACCCAGCCCTGCCAGCACGCCCTGGATGCGGCTGGGCCACTCATAGCCGCCCGCGTCTTCAAAGCGATCGTTCAGCCGCTGATAGGCATTGGAGAGCTGGCGAAAGGCCTGGGGATCGGCGTGCGTATCGGCCATCTCATGCTCCATCTGGCGAAGACGCGCTTCCATTGCACGCACAGGCTCGAATACCCGCTCCAGCTCTTGCTGGATCGTCAGGTCGGTCTGTATGTCTGCGTCCTGCGTCAGCATGCCCACCCGCGTGCCCTTGACGAGGGAGACCGTGCCGGAATCCGGCTCCATGGCTCCGGAGATGATGCGGAACAGCGTGGATTTGCCGCTGCCGTTCACGCCGACCAGGCCCATGCGCGCGCCGGATTGCAGCGTCAGGTTCACGTCGCGGAGCACCTCGTTCATCACGAAGGACTTGTTGATGTTTTGAAGGGTCAAAAGTATCATGGCTTTGATTCCTCGGTCGGGGGACGGTATTTGAACACGCGCATGCGAACGCCGGTGTCCTGGATCAGGATATCTCCATCCATGTGCGAAAGCGCCCACACGCAGTAGATGTCGCCGGCCGAGCCGGAGAGATTCGAGATCTGAAGGATCCTGAAAAACCAGAACCACTCTCCGGGCAGCATGATCCACAGGGCTTCAAAGACGATCCCCCACAGGATCACCGGCATGAGCGCCGTGCATATGTGGCTGCGTCGATCGAACCATTCGGTGCTGCCGGCATAGGCATAGGGCAGCGAAAGACCGTAGGTGGGCCTGACGCCCGAGAGCGCATACATCGCGATGCCGTGGGTAAGCTCGTGCAGCGGTATGTAGGCGATGAGCGCAAGGATCAGCACAGGCCATCGCCACCAGCGCGCAAACATGAAGCGCCAGCAGGTGCTGACGGATGCGCCGGAGACGCAGAAGGACAGGATGAGTCCCAGGATCAGCGGCAGCATTATCAGGATCGCCGACAGCTTCAGAATGGCGAGCATCTGCCTGCGGTCGCGCATGAAGTCCAGGGTCGCCGCATAGCGGTAGTGCGTTGGGAGCGTCTTGTGGTTCATGATATCGATCCGGGCGCGGCCGGCGCCATTGTATCAGGCGAAGCCGGTGGGTTTCAACGGCTCCAGCGGCCGGATGCGCCGCAGGGGAGCACGCCGCCGGCAGTGACAGGCAGCACGATCTCATCGGCGTCCACTTCTCCGCCGCGAGAGCGGGCGACGGCCATGGTCAGCATATTGTTGAGTACGGCGGGCTGAAGACCTGTGGTATAGCTGTTGATGAGCATGAACAGCGCTTCATCGGCAAGGACCTTTTCACAGGCCTCGACCAGGCCGAACAGTTCATTTTCCAGCTTCCAGACCTCTCCGCCGGGACCGCGGCCATAGCTTGGCGGGTCCATCAGGATGCCGTCGTAGGCATTGCCGCGCCTGGCTTCGCGCTGAACGAACTTGAGCGCGTCGTCGACGATCCAGCGAACGCGGGTCTCATCGATCCCTGAGAGCCTTCGATTTTCACCGGCCCACTGCACCATGCCCTTTGCGGCGTCCACATGGGTGACCTTTGCGCCGGCCATCGCGCACGCGCAGGTCGCGCCGCCGGTGTAGCCGAACAGGTTGAGCACGCGAACGGGACGCCCCGCCCCGCGGATCAGGGCGGACATCCAGTCCCAGTTGACGGCCTGCTCCGGGAACAGACCTGTATGCTTGAAACCGGTGGGGTGCACGTAGAAGCGGAGCTCCCCATACCGCATGTTCCAGCGATCGGGCAGTTTTTTGAAGAATTCCCATTCGCCGCCTCCCTTGGCGGAGCGGTGATACCAGGCATCCATCCGATCCCACTTTGACGGGTCCTGTTTGGGCCAGATGGCCTGCGGGTCCGGGCGGCGGAGGATGACATCGCACCAGCGTTCCAGCTTTTCACCGTCGCCGGTATCGATGACCTCGTAGTCCTTCCATTCTGATGCGATAAACATGGGATCCAAACACCTCACTGTTTGACATTATAAACGAAAAGCGCCATCGATTCAACCAACTTTACATGAAATGTGATTTGCATATGGATTGTTGCGCTGTTTTGTGGTATAATGGCAACAGATGGAAGTGCGCTTGAGAGGGGGCGATGGCCATGCGGACGGGTATCATGGGCGGCACCTTCGATCCGATCCATATGGGGCATCTGGCCATTGCCGAAAACATGCGCACGGCCCTTGGACTCGATCGCGTGCTGGTGCTGCCCACCGGACAGCCGCCGTACAAGCGTTGCCACGCGGAGCGGTCGGCGCGCCTGGAGATGGCCCGCCTGGCGATAGCAGGCCGGACCGGGATGGAGCTGTGCGATATCGAGATCGCAAGGCCGGGAGACAGCTATACCGTCGATACGATACGCGAGCTTCGCGCCATGTATCCGGACGATTCATTCACCTGGCTGCTCGGAGAGGATGCGCTTGCGCACCTGCACGCCTGGCGTGACATCGACGAGATCGCCGGCATGATGGACTTCGCGGTCGTCGCGCGGCCCGGCAGGCGCCGGGAGCCCGTCGATGCGGTCATCGCCCGGCTGTCGCAGCGATCGAAGGCAAGGGTCGCGCAATTGAGGTTCGATGTGCCGGACATCTCCTCCGGGGATATCAGGGCGCGTGTCGCCGAGGGGGTACCTGTCGAAGGGTTGGTACCTGCTGCCGTGGCGGACCACATCCGCATCCATGGGCTCTATCTGTGCGATTACACCGAAGCGGCGCTGCTGGACAAGCTCAGATCGACGATCACGCTGCACCGCTACCACCACACCCTCGGTGTGGCGGACACGGCCTGCAGGCTGGCTTCCAGATTCGGCGTCGATCCCATGCGCGCGCGGCTGGCGGGGCTTTTGCACGACTGCGCGAAATCGCTGCCATACGGGGAGATGCGCACGCTCGTCGAACAGAACGTGCCGGATACCGACGCGCTTGAGCTGGACGCGGAGCCGGTGCTGCACGCCCCCGCCGGCATGGTGCTGGCAAAGCGCGATTACGGCGTGAGAGACGCATCGATCCTTCAGGCGATCCGCCGCCATACGCTCGGCGGCGACCACATGACCGCGATGGACGCGGTGATCTACGTATCAGACTTCATCGAGCCGGGCCGCAGGCCCTTTGACGGGCTGGAGCGCGCCCGGGCAGCAGCGGAGACGGACATATTTGAAGCGATGCGCATTTGCGCAGATCTTACCATTGCTTACCTCGCAAGCCGCGGTCAGAAGCCGCATCCCAGGACATTGATGGTACTGGAAGCGTACGCGCAGGAAGCATCCGACCGGGCCTGAGCGGCGAGGCGAGGGCGGTCAACACCGGAACACCCAAAAATCGACAGGAGGAGCAGCATATGATGGAACCCAGGGAACTGGCGACGAAGATCGCGGAGATTCTGGATAACAAGGGCGCGACCGACATACAGATCCTCGAGGTGGGTCACATGACCTCCATCACGGACTTTTTCGTGGTCTGCAGCGGCCGCAACGTACAGTCTGTTCATACGCTGGCGGAGGATCTGGAGGATCGACTGGCAGAGGATGGCCTGACGCCCCGTCGCAAGGACGGCGCCAACAATACGAAATGGATCGTGCTGGACTATGCCCATGTGATCGTACATATCTTCCATCCGGACGAACGGCAGTATTACAATATCGAGCGCCTGTGGCAGGACGGCGAGAACCAGGTCACCTTTGCGCCGAAAGACGAAACACCGACGCAGCAGTGATCGACCGGGCCCGAACGGCATCGGCCATCAACGGGTATATGTGATCGAAAGGACTGAAAAAGGACCACGGGACTCGGCAGGGGCGTCCGCTGGGCGCTCCTGCGGTCGTTTTGACAGACACGAGGGATCTATATGGACGAACAGGTCTCCATTTTTGAGCGCGATGTGCCGCGCCCCTTGGCCGCAAGGCTCAGACCGAATACGCTGGATGAGGTCGTCGGGCAGCAGCATTTGCTGGGGCCAGGGAAGATCCTCAGGCGCATCATCGAAACGGACGGCGTGACTTCGATGATCTTCTGGGGACCGCCGGGCGTCGGAAAGACCACGCTGGCGAATGTGATCGCCCGCAGGACGCGCTCCGGCTTCATCGAGTTCTCTGCAGTCACCAGCGGCATCCGCGAGATCCGCGCGGTGATGGAAAAGGCGGATCGCAATCGCGCGATGGGAGAGCGGACCATCCTCTTCGTGGATGAGATCCACCGCTTCAACAAGGCCCAGCAGGACGCCTTTTTGCCGTTTGTGGAAAAGGGGAGCATCATACTCATCGGCGCGACGACCGAGAACCCTTCCTTCGAGGTCAACGGTGCGCTGCTTTCACGCTGCCGCGTGTTCGTGCTCAAGCCGCTTTCTGAGGACGACATACGCGCGCTGCTGGAGCGCGCGCTCACGAGTCCTGAGGGCTTTGGAGACCAGCGCGTCGAGATCGGCGAGGATGCGCTTGGACTGATCGCGCGCTTTGCCAACGGAGATGCCCGCAGCGCGCTGTCCATACTTGAGATGGCGGTGCTCAACGGTGATCTGGACGGCGAGGTCATCCGCGTGACGATGGAAAATGTCGAGCAGTGCACCCAGCGGAAATCGCTGATGTACGATCGAAACGGCGAGGAGCACTACAACATCATCTCTGCGCTGCACAAATCCATGCGCAATTCTGATCCGGACGCCGCCGTCTACTGGCTGGCGCGCATGCTGGAGGCGGGAGAGGATCCCCTCTATGTGGCGCGTCGCGTCGTGCGGTTCGCCAGCGAGGATGTGGGTCTGGCCGACCCCCGCGCGCTGCAGATCGCCGTCGCAGCCTATCAGGCCTGCCACTATATCGGCATGCCCGAGTGCAGCGTCCACCTCACCGAAGCCGTGGTGTACCTGTCGCTCGCGCCCAAGTCGAACGCGCTCTACATGGCTTACGAGGCAGCCAGGAGAGACGCGCTGGAGCAGCTCAGCGATCCCGTTCCGATGAATATCAGAAACGGTGTGACGGCACTCATGCGCGAAGTGGGCTATGGCAAGGGCTATCAGTACGCGCATGACACCGAGGCAAAGCTCACCGATATGCGGTGCTTGCCGGATCCGCTGCTGGACAGGACGTACTACCAGCCCACCGATCAGGGCACAGAGGCAAAATTCGCCGAGCGACTGAGCGCGATCAAGGCCTGGAAGGCGGCGCGCCGCGAGCGTTGACCGACGGGGCCCGTTAGATGATAAAAACAAATCGCCCGGAGAGAGCGGTCCGGGACCGCCTTCTCCGGGCGATGCATCATTACGGACGTCAGCTGATCGTCTGACGGTCGTCGTATATGACCAGATCTTCGTCACGCATAAAGCCGGTGCGTCCCTTCACACGGATGCGGCTCCAGTCTTCGAAGGACTCAAGCACCTCTACGGTCACGCCGTCGCGCAGATGGCCGATGACGGTGGCGTCATCCGAATCGAGGTTATAGACAGGCGCGTCGGAGTAGCTGCTCTTGCGCACCACGGCCTGGAGCGGCTCCGCCTGTTCCATCTCCACGGCCTCGTCGACCATCGACTCATCATCTGCAGCGCGCGGTTCGGCACGATAGGTCAAATACCGGTTCATCAGGTATCCGGTGCCGTTCTCATACGCCACCTGCGTCCAGTTGGAAAGCCTCTGGACGACCTTCCACTCGCTGCCGCGCTCGGCTGTCGTCAGAACGGAACCGTCCGCACTGGCCTTATCGCGCAGGTTCAGACTGACGCCGGGATCGGTGTTGACCGTGGCGTAGAGCTGAAGATCCGGATAGTTGTCGAGAGATCCGTCCGAAGCCAGGTACTCCGCAAAGGTCTCGGCGCAGGTCGAGGCGCCGTTCTGGTATTCTTCCTTCGTGTGTCCGATGGTGTAGGTCCTGTCGCTGCCGTCCTCCGTGATGCTGACGGCGGCCAGCGCCAGCGGTTCGTGGTTGAGCCTTGCCGTCGACACATAGCCCACACATTTCCCGGATTTGATCTTGGACCATTCCTTGCCGGGCTCGATGCACAGGACGAGCTTGCCGTCGCGCAGGCGATCGAGCGCCTTGCTGTCCGTGTCAGGCTTCTCGCGAATGCGCAGCCCGCTGGGCGCGTTCACACGTACGAAATCCAAATTGAAGTGCTCCACCGACGCGTGGCGTGCGGAACTGTCGGGGAACAGCACGTCCACACGGCCCGCTTCGTAGCAGATCGCCTTTTGCACCTCGGATTCCGCGATGCCGTCGGCCGTATAGCCGTAAATGTCCTCGAATGCGCGTACGGCTTCGCTCACGCGCGGATCATATACGTTGTTCAGATCTCCGGAATAGAGCCCCAGCGTTTGAAGGTTCTTTTGAAGTGCGCGCACCGCAGGGCCGTTGGAGCCGTTCTGGAGCTTCACGTTGGTGGCGGTCGGCACGTCCGATCCGAAGATGGTCTCCTGCAGCGCCTTTGAAGCGGTGCCGGTCTCTTCCAGACCGAGCGCCGCCTGTACCTCGCGCACTGCGATGATGGTGTCGGTCATGTAGCTGCCGTTGGGATCGCCGGAAAAGTAGCCCAGGTCCCTCAGCCTGTACTGCAGATCTGCGACAGCCTGTCCGCTGCTCGTGCGGCCGAGCTCGTCGGGGTCCTTGGGCGTGGCCAGGAAGCGTTCATAGGAGATGCCCTTATCGATGGAAAAAGAGGATTGCAAAAGCAGATCCCGAAGCGCGGCATCGGGCTCTCCGCTTTGATAGATCCTGACGCGCGTGCCGGGCAGACAATTCATACATATGAATTTTGCGTCCTGCCAGCGAAGGCGTATGCAGCCATGTGATGCGGGGCGGCCAAGCGCCTTCACGGCAGACATTTCGATGAACTCGTGTGAACGATGCAGGTAGGGAAGGGAGTGGAACAGTATATCGCCCCGGATGCGGGACGGATACTGGACGTAGCGGCGGAAGTCCCAGTACAGTACCCATTCCTTTCGATCCTTTTTCGTGTTTGAATTGGGCATCGTGAAGGTGCCGATGGGCGTGGTATTGTTTTTGCCGGTCGAGCAAAGCATCTGGCGCACGATGCTGTTGTCCGACGTCGAATACACCGTGACGATCTGATTGGTCACGTCCACGCCGATATAATAGGGCATATTGTAGCTATTTTCTGACAGCGCCGCGGTGCTCGCGAAGATCATCAGAAGGAGCAGAGCCGCAAGTAAACGCTTGTAGTGCATACAGAAAGATCCTCCAAATACGTGTATATCTATACATATTAAATGATATATCAAATGGCAACAGGTGTCAAGCGATTTGACGTTGTGGATAGATGGGATGGCGTGATTTTACCGTTTTGTCTTCACAGCATGACAGAAATGCGCCAAAAATACCGCAATTTACACTTGTATAATATAGTTAATCGTGGTATAATACAAATATAACAGAAGGGAGGCGGGCACATGGAAGGTATCGCAGACCAACCGATGCATTTTAGCGGAACGACCGACCAGGCTGGATCGCCTTCCGATCTTCGTGAAGAGCGCTATCAGCTCGCCAACCGGCTGGCAGACAATCTGTGGCTGGGCGAGGCGATCCGCGTGTTGGAGGCCCTGGGCGATTACCGGGACAGTTTGGCGCTTCTGAGCGAGTACCGGGCCATGAAGGCGTATTCCGACGACGTGGATGCCAGGCAGAAGGAAGAACGGCGGCGGCAGGCCATGGAGCGGACGCGCAGGGAGAATGAACGTCGGCGCCGGCGCATCGCGATCGGCGCGGTGACGGCCATAGCGCTTGCGGTCGCACTGACTTTTATCAGGTGAAGACGGCGAGATCGGCCCTGCCTGTGCGGTGGGGCCGATCTCTTTGCCGAAAGGCACGGGGCGGGCGGATGAGGCCTGTCCGGAACGCTTCGGGAATGCGCGTCGGTGGTCACCGGCGCGGCTTCAGGCCGGCTCTAAGTCTGCCGGGGAGAAGGCAAACTGCACCGACCGCAGCCGGCAGAACTTCGATGGATCGACCGCGTCTGCGTTTGCCTGACTTAATTTTGAATTAACTTGACCGGCATCCGCGCCGGTGCTATGATGGTCAGGAAACGTGATGACGGAGACGAGTAGGCCGGTTCAAACGCGTCAGAGAGCCGCCGGATGGTGCGAGGCGGTCGCGGACATCGGTCGAATACACTCCCGAACGGTGCACCGAAAAGCGCATGGCGACGAGTAGGCTGCAACGGGTGCGCCCGTTAAGGCGCAAGGGACGCGCAAGTGTCCCGCAGAGGATGCAGCTGTGAAGCCGCATCGAACTGAGGTGGTACCGCGGGAATGCCCGCCCTCTGTCGTGAATGGACAGAGAGCGGTTTTTTATTTGCAACATGAGAGGGAGAAGGACCATGCCAATCACTGAGATCCTGAAGAAGAACGCAAGAAAATACAACGATGAGATCGCGCTGGTGGAGATCAATCCCGAAGTGCGCGAGGACCGCCGCGTGACATGGAAGGAATACGAGCTGATCGAGCGCGGCACATCGGACGAGTTCAGAAGAGAGATCACATGGGGCGTATTCGAAGAAAAAGCGAATCGCTGCGCCAACCTGCTCATCAGCAGGGGGATCAAAAAGGGCAATAAGGTGGCCATACTGCTCATGAACTGCCTGGAGTGGCTGCCGATCTATTTCGGCATACTCAAGACTGGGGCACTGGTCGTGCCGATGAACTACCGCTATTCCTCCGACGAGATCGAGTATTGCGCAAAGCTGGCGGACGTCGACGCGATGTTCTTTGGACCTGAGTTCATCGGCCGCGTGGAAGAGATCATCGACAAGATCCCGAGGGTCAAGCTGCTCTTCTTTGTGGGTGACAACTGCCCGACCTTCGCGGAGAACTTTCTGCATCTCTCCGTCAATCAACCCAGCACCTGCCCGGACATCCCGCTGACCGACCAGGACGATGCGGCCATCTATTTCTCCTCCGGCACGACGGGTTTCCCGAAGGCCATCCTGCACAACCATGAGAGCCTGATGCACGCCTGCCGCACCGAGCAGAACCACCACGGCCAGACCCATAAGGACGTCTTCCTGTGCATACCGCCGCTGTATCACACGGGCGCAAAGATGCATTGGTTCGGCTCGTTCCTGGTCGGCGGCAAGGGCGTTTTGCTCAAGGGGGTGAAGCCGCAGACCATCATCAAGACCGCGGCCGAAGAGAAGTGCACCATCGTGTGGCTGCTGGTGCCGTGGGCCCAGGACATCCTGGACGCGATCGATCGCGGCGAGATCGATCTGAAGGATTATGACCTGTCCGCTTGGCGGCTCATGCACATCGGCGCGCAGCCGGTCCCGCGCAGCCTGATCAAGCGCTGGAAGGAGAAGTTCCCGAACCACAAGTACGATACGAACTACGGGCTGTCTGAGTCGATCGGCCCCGGCTGTGTGCATCTGGGTGTCGACAACATCGACAAGGTGGGTGCGATCGGCATTCCCGGATATGGCTGGCAGACGAAGATCATCGACGAGCAGGGTGAGCCGGTGAAACAGGGCGAGGTCGGCGAGCTGGCCGTGAAGGGGCCCGGCGTCATGACCTGCTATTACAAGGATCCCAAGGCCACGGCCGAGGTGCTGCACGGCGACTGGCTGTGGACCGGCGACATGGCCATGCAGGACGAGGACGGTTTCATTTTCCTGGTGGACCGCAAAAAGGACGTCATCATCACCGGCGGCGAGAACCTCTACCCGGTGCAGATCGAGGATTTCCTGCGCAGCCATCCCGACATCAAGGACGTGGCGGTCATCGGCATCCCGCACGAGCGCCTGGGCGAGATCGCGGCGGCCATCATCGAGTTGAAGCCGGGTTCGAACGTCACAGAGGCCGACATCGATGAATTCTGCCGGAACGGGCTGCCGCGCTACAAGCGGCCGCGCCGCATCATATTTGCCGAAGTGCCGCGCAATCCCACCGGAAAGATCGAAAAGCCGAAGCTGCGCGCGAAGTACGGCGCAGCCCAGCTGGTCGCCGAACAGGTGAGCCGCTGATGCGTGCGATTTGATACTTTAACACAATAAAGCTGTAAAACGGCGAACGCCCGTGTTATAATACAGGCATGAATCCGCCGAAGGGAATGAAGCATATGAGTCAGAATGAGCGCCGGATCTGGAATCCGGCCATGGAATGCATCGATCGCGAAGTGCTTCGCGGGATCCAGGGCGAGCGGCTCGCGGCCACTGTGAAGCTCGAATACGAGAACGTGCCGGTCTATCGCGCGCGCATGGATGCCGCCGGCATCAAGCCCGAAGACATCCGCAGCGTCGACGACCTGAAGTACCTGCCGTTCATGGAGAAGACCGACCTGAGGGATTACTATCCCTTCCAGCTACTGGCATCACCCAAAAAGGACATCGTGCGCATCCACGGATCCTCCGGCACCACCGGAAAGCCTATCGTGTCGGGCTATACCCAGAACGATGTCGATGTGTGGTCCGAGATGATGGCGCGTACGCTGACCGCGGCGGGCTGCACCTCGGAGGACGTGGTCCAGGTGGCCTATGGACTCGGCCTGTTCACCGGCGGCTTCGGCGGCTATCAGGGCGCCAACAGGATCGGCGCCATGGTGATCCCCATGTCGAGCGGCAACACCCAGCGGCAGATCATGATGATGATGGATCTGGGCACGACGATACTGTGCTGCACGCCGTCCTACGCGACCTATCTGGGCGAGACGATCCGCGAGATGGGCATCGACCCGAAGCGCCATCTGAAGCTGAAGGCCGGCTGCTTCGGTGCGGAGCCATGGACCGAGGAGATGCGGCTGAAGATCGAAGAGCTGCTCGGCATCGATGCCTGCGACATCTACGGGCTCACTGAGATCGCCGGCCCCGGCGTGGCTTTTGAGTGCCTGGAAAAGCACGGCATGCACATCAACGAGGATCATGTGATCGCCGAGATCATCAATCCCGCCACCGGCGAGCAGCTGCCCTATGGCACGCCCGGCGAGCTGGTGTTCACGACCATCACCAAGACGGGCATGCCGATGATGCGCTATCGCACGCACGACATCTGCACCCTGACCGATGAGAAGTGCGCGTGTGGCCGCACGTTCGTTCGCATGGGCCGCATCACCGGCCGCACGGATGACATGCTGGTCATTCGCGGGGTGAACGTGTTCCCCAGCCAGATCGAATCGGTGCTGGTGGGCGCAGAGGGAGTCGCGCCGTTCTATATGCTGGTCGTCGACCGCGTGAACAACTCCGATACGCTGGAGGTCCAGGTGGAGATGACGGAAGGCATGTTCTCGGATACGGTCAGCCATATCGAGAACGTGCGGAAGTACATCACCGATCAGATCAAGTCCGTGGTCGGCATCGCCACGAAGGTCAAGCTGGTGGCGCCCAAGTCCATTCCGCGCTCAGAGGGCAAGGCCAAGCGCGTGATCGACAATCGCAAGCTGTGAGGAGGGATCGAATATGTTCATCAAGCAGATTTCCATATTCCTCGAGAACAACCCGGGCACGCTGCGCGAGATGACCGAAGTGCTGGGCAAGGGCGGCATCGATCTGTTGGCGTTGTCCATCGCCGATACGCAGAATTTCGGCATCGTTCGCGTGATCATACACAGTGACCAGATCGAAAACGCCATGAGGCTGCTGAAGGAAGCTGGCTACATCGCGAAGATCAACCATGTCATCTGCGCTGAGGTGCCGGATCGCCCGCTGGGTCTGTGCGAGCTGCTGGCGGTCATCGAGCAGGCGGGCCTGTCGGTGGAATACATGTACTCCTTCCTGCGCAAGTCCGGCGAGGGATGCGCGAACATGATCCTGCGCCTGAGCGACGGCCGCAAGGCCGCGCAGGTGTTCAGCATGCAGAACATCACCATGCTGAGCCAGGAGACGATCGACCAGCTGTGACACAAACGCGCCGGCGGTGCGGTCGCAAGCGCCGGCTCCATCAAGAACGACCAGAGACCCTGCACCCGCTGTGGCGTGCAGGGTCTCTGGTCGTTTGACCAACGATTTTTCGACGATTGGGATGAACGCGGGGATCTGCGCGCTGGGCACATAGATCCCCTGACACGAAGGCAACCATGCCTGTCAGCAGTCACCGGCCTCTTCATATGGGAAATATCGACCCGGCATCCATGCCGCCGGGATCGATCGAAGATGGGGAGGCCAAGCGGCATCACAGTGTCCAAGTTCTGTGTTTGTCTGTGAAAAAGCGCTCCGGCTCGATGCTGAGCCGGAGCGCTTTTGATGCATGATCAATAGCGGGACAGGATTGTATTCTCGGTCTCCACATCGAAGACGTGGAGGCGATTGACGTCGAAGCCGACCTTGATGGTATTGCCGGCACGGGAGGACGTGCGGGGGTCGACGCGCGCGATGAAGTTCTCCGCCTTGCCGCTGGTCTTGAGGTACAGATAGGTCTCGGAGCCCATCAGCTCGATCAGCTCGACGGTCACGTCGATGCAGGCATCGGGGTAGGTGGAGGTGAAGGCGGAATCGTCAGAGATGTTCTCGGGACGGATGCCCAGATAGACTTCCTTGCCGATGTAGTCGCCGGTCATGCGCTGTACCTTTCCCTCGGGAACGAGGATGCGGTTCTCGCCGAAGCACGCATACACGCCGCCGCCCATCTTCTCGAGCTTCGCCCGGAAGATGTTCATCTGGGGCATGCCGATGAAGCCTGCGACGAACAGATTGGCGGGGTAGTCGTAGAGGTTCTGCGGGCTGTCAACCTGCTGGATGAAGCCGTCCTTCATGACGACGATGCGGGTGCCCATCGTCATGGCCTCGGTCTGATCGTGGGTGACGTAGATGAAGGTGGTCTGCAGACGCTTGTGCAGCTTGGTGATCTCGGAACGCATCTGCACGCGCAGCTTCGCGTCCAGGTTGGACAGAGGCTCGTCCATCAGGAAGACCTTCGGCTCGCGAACGATGGCGCGTCCGAGCGCGACGCGCTGGCGCTGGCCGCCGGACAGCGCGGCAGGCTTGCGCTGCAGATAGGAGTCGATGCTCAGGATGGCAGC
Source organism: Clostridia bacterium (assembly GCA_017430945.1). The sequence goes on from JAFRMB010000029.1 coordinate 15,508, forward strand.
TGCTTCCTTGACGCGGCGATCGATCTCGCTCTTGGCCATCTTGCGCAGCTTCAGGCCGAAAGCCATGTTGTCATACACCGTCATGTGGGGATAGAGCGCGTAGCTCTGGAACACCATGGCGATGTCGCGGTCCTTGGGCGGCACGTGGTTGACCAGCCGGTCATCGATGTAGAGCTCGCCCTTGGAAATATCTTCAAGACCGGCGACCATGCGCAGCGTGGTCGACTTGCCGCATCCGGAGGGACCGACCAGCACGATGAATTCCTTGTCTTCGATCTCAAGGTTGAAATCGGTGACGGCCGTCACGTCGCCGGGATAGATCTTGTAGATATGCTTAAGAGACAAACTTGCCATTCAAACTACCTCCCTGTAATGATTGTCAACGTAGGTATTATAGCACACGAGGAGAAAAATGTGAATCGTATGATTTCACAAAAAGCCTCGGTGATTTTCGACGCCATGGCGACAGCGCCAAAAAGGCGTCGGATGCTTTTGGCAGAATGACAAATTCGAATGAAGACATGTTCTTTTGTTCAGATCCCGACGTGACATATGAAAAGAGCGCCCGGGCTCGGGTCCCGGGCGCTCGGTGGTTGATTGACGGATCAGTTGAAGCCCTTTCGGGGAGCGTAGGAGGTGTGCAGCAGCTTGTGGCTCAGATGGGAATTGGGCTCGCCCAGGAACTTCTCATAGAGCTCGATGATCTGCGGATTGTTGTGGCTCTGACGGATCACCTGGCGTTCGTCCTCGGAGTAGAGGGCCTTGGCGCGCTTCTCCTTGTAGGTGTCCAGGATATCGTCGTCCTCGTTGGGCAGGAGTGCGGGCCGCACATAGGGCTGACCGCCGCCGTTGATGCAGCCGCCGGGGCAGCCCATGATCTCGATGAACTGGTACTTGGACTTGCCTGCGCGGATCTCATCGAGCAGCACCTTGGCGGACTTCATGCCGGAGGCGATGGCCACGCTGACGGACATGCCGTTGATGTCGATGGTGGCCTCGCGGATGCCCGCTTCGTGGCCGCGCACGGCAGTCAGCTCGATGGGATCGTGCTCTTTGCCGGTCAGCTTGAAGTAGACGGTGCGCAGGGCAGCTTCCATGACGCCGCCGGTGACGCCGAAGATGACGCCGGCACCGGTGTAATCGCCCATGATGTCCTGATCCCAGTCTTCATCGGGCAGGCGGGGGAACAGAATGCCGTTGCGCTTGATCATGCGGGCAAGCTCGCGGGTCGTGATGACGGCGTCGACATCCGGGATGCCGTCGACCTTCTCCTGCTCGCGCTCCTTCTCGACCTTCTTGGCGACGCAGGGCATGACGGAGACCACGAAGATGTCCTTCGGGTCGATGCCGTTCTGCTGTGCCCACCAGGACTTGATGATTGCGCCCTGCATCTGATGCGGGCTCTTGCAGCTGGACAGATGGGGCAGCAGATCGGGATAGCAGCACTCGGCGTAGTTGATCCAGCCGGGAGAGCAGGAGGTGATCATCGGCAGCACGCCGCCCTCGGTGATGCGGTGCAGCAGCTCCGTGCCTTCCTCCATGATGGTCAGGTCGGCGCCGAAGTTCACGTCGTACACGCGCTCGAAGCCGAGACGGCGCATCGCAGCGGCCATCTTGCCGGTGACGGGGGTGCCGATCGGATAGCCGAACTCCTCGCCCAGCGCCGCGCGCACAGCGGGGGCCGCCTGCGCGATGACGTGTTTGCCGGCCTTGAAAGCGGCGTCGATCTTGTCGATCTCGGAATGCTCCATCAGAGCGCCGGTGGGGCAGACGTTCACGCACTGACCGCACTGGATGCAGGGGGAGTTGACGAAGCTGCGGTTCTCCGCGGGCGCGACGATGACGTTGAAGCCGCGGTTCTCGAAGCCGAGGATGCCCAGACCGTGCGCGTTCTTGCAGCGCTCGACGCAGCGGCCGCACAGGATGCACTTGGAGGTATCGCGGGTCAGCGCGGGCGCGAGCTGGTCGATGTAGCGCTCGGAGTACGCGCCTGCAAAGGCGTCATCCCGCGCGCCGGTCAGCTGAGCCACATACAGCAGCTCGCACTGGCCGTTCTTGTCGCACTGCTGGCAGTTCTTGTTGTGGTTGGAGAGCAGCAGCTCGACGCTGCGGCGGCGTGCTTCGATGGCCGCGGGAGAGCCGATGCGGATCTCCATGCCTTCAGATACGGGGTACACGCAGGCCGCCACAAGGCCGCGGGCGCCGGTGGCCTCCACCAGACAGACGCGGCAGGAACCCTGGTTGCACTCGCCGTGGTTGAACGTACACAGGGAAGGGATCTCATAGCCGCAGGACTTGGCAGCCTCCAGGATGGTCTGGCCGGCTTCGACCTGATAGGGAATCCCCTCAATTTTGATATTGATCTTTGCCATAGCTCATTCTCCTGTCTATCTCTTCTCGATGGCGTTCTTCTTGCAGGTGCTGATGCATGCGCCGCACTTGACGCACTTGGAGGCGTCGATGGCGAACGAGGCCAGCTTGTGGCCGGGCGCGATGTAGTCCGTGCGGGTGATGCAGCTCGTCGGGCAGCCCTTGGCGCACAGGCCGCAGCCGATGCACTTGTCGGGATCGATGTGATACTCCATCAGCTTCTTGCACACGTGGGCGGGGCACTTCTTGTCCACGATATGGGCAAGATACTCGTCCTTGAAGTGTGAAAGGGTAGAGGTGATGGGGTTGGCAGCGGTCTGGCCCAGAGCGCACAGGGAGTTGGCCTTCACGGTCTTGCTCAGCTCATCCAGGTCTTCCAGGTCCTGCATGGTGCCACGGCCTTCGGTGATCCGGGTCAGGATCTCGAGCATACGCTTGGTGCCGATACGGCAGGGAGAGCACTTGCCGCAGGATTCGTCGCAGATGAACTCCATATAGAACTTCGCGACGTCGACCATGCAGTTGTCCTCGTCCATGACGATGGCGCCGCCGGAGCCCATCATGGAGCCCTTGGCTACCAGGTTGTCGAAATCGATGGGCTCGTCCAGGAATTCGGTGGTCAGACAGCCGCCGGAGGGGCCGCCGGTCTGGATGGCCTTGAACTTCTTGCCGCCGGGGATGCCGCCGCCGATGTCGTAGATCAGCTCGCGCAGCGTGGTGCCCATCGGCACCTCGACGAGGCCGACGTTGTTGACCTTGCCGCCCAGCGCGAACACCTTGGTGCCCTTGGAGCGCTCGGTGCCCACGGATGCGAAGCTCTCGGCGCCCTCGCGCAGAATGAAGGGGATGCAGGCCAGCGTCTCAACGTTGTTGATGATGGTGGGCTTGCCCCAGAGGCCCTTCACGGCCGGGAACGGCGGGCGGGGACGCGGCATGCCGCGCTTGCCCTCGATGGAGTTCAGGAGCGCAGTTTCCTCGCCGCAGACGAAAGCGCCGGCGCCGAGGCGCAGATGGCAGTCAAAGCTGAAGCCGGTACCAAGGATGTTCTCGCCCAGCAGACCCAGCTCCTTGGCCTGACGGATGGCGATGCGCAGGCGGTTGACAGCGATCGGATACTCCGCGCGCACGTAGAAATAGCCGTTCTGCGCGCCGATGGCGTAACCGGCGATCATCATGCCTTCGATCACGGCGAGGGGATTGCCCTCCAGGATGGAGCGGTCCATGAACGCGCCGGGGTCACCCTCGTCACCGTTGCAGACCACATACTTTTCTTCGCTCTGGGAATTGTAGGCGAACTGCCATTTGCGGCCGGTGGGGAAGCCCGCGCCGCCGCGGCCGCGGATGCCGGAGGCCAGCACCTCGTCGATCACCTTCTGGCGATCCATGGAAAGCGCCCGCTTCAGGCCCTGGAAAGCGCCCATGCCCAGCGCCTCTTCGATGTTCTCGGGATCGATGACACCGCAGCCGTGCAGCGCGACGCGCCGCTGCTTTTTGTAGAAGTTGATGTCGTCCTGCTTCTTGACCTTCTCGCCGGTGGCGGGGTCTTCATACAGCAGCCGATCCACCACGACGCCGCCCAGGATGTCCGTTTCGACGATCTCCTCGACGTCAGTGATCTTCACCAGCCTGTACAGGGTATCCTCAGGATAGATCTTAACGAAAGGACCCTGGGAACAGAAACCGAAGCAGCCCACCTGATTGACGGTGGCCTTGTCCTCCGCGCCCTTCTCCTTGAGCACCTCGACGAAGCGCTCGCGGATCTCGGCGGAGTTGTTCGAGAGGCAGCCCGTGCCGCCGCAGAGCACGATGTGCCGCTTGCCGTCTGCACCGGCGATCTTGTCGTCCAGACACTTGGTGCACGCGGTGATTTTATCGTTCAGCTTGTCAACACTGTTAATCATGCCGTCACACCCTCCTTACTTAGCCATCTCATAGTACTGGTCGATGACCTCGGGAACCTTGCCGGGCGTCATCTTGGGATACACCTTGCCGTTGATGCTTACCGCCGGGGCGATGCCGCAGGCACCGATGCAGCGAAGGGCATCCAGCGTGAACATTCCGTCCGGGGTGGTCTGACCGGGCTTGATCTTCAGGATCTCAGAGAACTTGTCGATCACGTTCTGCGCGCCCTTGACGTAGCACGCCGTGCCGAGACAGCAGCCGATCACATACTTGCCCTTCGGGGTCAGAGAGAAGAACGAATAGAAGGTTACCACGCCGTAGATCTCCGCTACGGAAATGCCGGTCTCCTCGGATACGATCTCCTGGACCTCCAGCGGGATATAACCGTACTCATTCTGTATGTCACTCAGAATCATCATCAGCGGCGTCTTCTCGTCCTTGTAGCGACCGCAGATCTCTCGAATCATCGCGACAGCTTCAGCCTTCAAGCCTCCCATATAAATCTCCTCCGTTCTATAACTGTTGATGATCTGGCATAGCGTGCATGATGACCACAACTATAGCACAATACACCACAGTATTTACGTACATGATAACACAAAACGCGATGATTGGACAGGGATTTGGTTAAAATTAATAATCTTTTTAGAAACGGTTAGGTATATATAACCAAAATGTGGGATCATGGCGTTCGACGATACGAAACGAAGGGCGGGAGGAGGCGTAAAAAAGCGCCACCGGCACTGCCATACCAAGTGTATGACCGTGCCGGCGGCGCGCCAAAGCCGGGCGCCCCGTCATACGACGCAGGGTTCTTTTGCCCTGGGGACCTGCAGCCTGTAGCCGACGCCGCGGATGGTCTGGATGTAGTCGTAGTCCTCGCCGAGCTTCATGCGGATGTGGCGGATGTGGACGTCCACCGTGCGCGTCTCGCCGTAGAATTCATAGCCCCACACGCGGTCCAGTATGAAGTCGCGGGTCTGGACCCTGCCGTTGGCCTGAGCCAGCAGCTTGAGCAGTTCGAATTCCTTGAGCGTCAGGTGCAGCGGATCTCCGTTCCGGCTGGCTTCGTAGGTGTCGGTATCGATGACCAGGTTGCCCACATGCAAACGCGTGGGCTCCGGTCCCTTGGATGTGCGCCGCAGCAGCGCCTTGATGCGGGCCATGAGCTCCGGGACCGAGAACGGCTTGGTGACATAGTCGTCCGCGCCCATCTCAAGGGCGATGACCTTATCCACATCTTCGCCCTTTGCGGAGAGCATGATGATGGGGATCGATGCAGTCGCGGGCGAGGACTTCAGGCGCCGACAGACCTCGCTGCCGTCGATGTCCGGCAGCATGAGATCCAGCAGGACCAGGTTGGGATGCTGCGCACCGGCAACCGCGATGGCCTGTTCGCCGTCGCTGGCCGTGATCGCATTGAAACCGGAGGCAGCCAGGTTGAATTCGAGCAGTTCCAGGATGTTGGGCTCGTCGTCTACCGCGAGGATCAACGGCTTCGGCATAGAATCAGCTCCTTATCCTATTTTTACCTCGAAACCCCGCTTTGCTGCGTGCCCCGGATCGCGTTCGTCTGCCTGAACGGCGGTATTCGATGACGGGGAGGGACTGAAAACGACTTTTCGAAGCTGTGGTCGCAGGTGAACGGAGAGAGAGTGGCCAGAGCAGGGCATCGGTTCGGCTGTGCAGAGGGACAAAGTGGGAAACAGCGGTGCATCCTGAAGAACGGAACGCCGGCACTGGTCTTCGAAGGACGGGTCGTTCGCTTAACGGACAGAAGCAGAGGGCTCGGGCATTCCATCCTGGGCATCTCTGCTGACTTACGGTGATGTGGTAAAGCAATAACAATCGTTTATGCTGACCAATGATTTGATTTACTGCCTGCGATCGATCAGAGTATTGTCAGTCGTGAAAGCGATCGGAGAAGTCGTTCGTCGGGACGGCAAAATCAGATCAAGAGGGCATTTGCAAAGGTCGAAAGGAAATATGTAATGTTATTATATAATAAAATAGGACGTATTTCAAGGGATAAACAGGCTTTATATGAAATATAAATAATTATAATAAGTACATCACAGATGATTTGAATCATCCCGTCCTACAGACCGGATGCATGATCCGATGCAGACCGACGGGCGCGTTCAAAGGACAAAAAGAATCGGAGCATCGCAAAAGTGCGTGCTCCGCTGATCGTGTGCGGGAAGGCGTCAACGGTGGACGGCCAGCGCCTCATCCAAAGCAGCCTTGATCTTCAGGGTCTTCGCTTCCGACCCGGCATTGAAGGCAAAAACTCCGTCGTCCGTCCTGACCATGACACAGCTTTGTACCTTTGGGTCGACGCACAGACGGTATGTCTGCCATTCCGCGTTACGCCAGGTACCGCTCCAGCATCGCGGCTTCTGCGTGCCGTGGGCGCAGGTGCCGTAGTCGGGCCCGGTGTAGAGCGCGACAGAGCGGATGTCTGCATACGCCACCGAGGTGACGCTGTGATCCGGTGCAGTGACAGCGAGCGCCGCATCGTCGAGTTCAAACCGGATGCCGCCTCGGCCCAGGTGCTGTGCCATGATCAGAGACAGGATCAACAGGATCACTGCGATCGCCGAGGGTATGAGCCAGTTGCGGTGGTGCTTCTGTACGGGTCTTCTGGAATAGGTGCCGAATCTGCTGCTTGCCTGCATATCCTGTCCTCGCGCATTCTGTCCGGGATCGCAGTCCATTCGAAGGGCTGCCCGACCATTCTATCACAACAGCCGACCGGTGTACAGCGTTCGGGGGTCATTGTCAGTGAAAAGTCGAATTGGGCAGAGATTGGATGGGCAGGTTACGTGGCGGCAGGTCAAAAACACGTCGAAACAGGGGCGTCCTATGGTAGGGCATCGGCCCGCGGCCGGTTTCGCAGTGAGGATCTGCGGGTGGATGACCGCGAAGGCGCAGCGGTGCCTTTAGTTGACCTGTGCATTTGCGAGCATCGGCGATGGACAGGACCGACAGGACCGTCGGCGTCGCGCCTGAGCCGTTCGGCGATCCGGGGCGTGAGGGGAAGTGTTGCTGTAACGTACAGGGCGCAGGCGTGGGCGCCGTTTACACCGCGCGCTTGCGATGCGCCGCACACCACTCGTAAAGCGTGACAGGATCACCGCCGCGCGTGACGGGCCGGCCGTCGATATCTGTCCTGCAGAGATCGAGAAGCGCATACACCCACGCAAAATGGCCCATGTAGTGTGCGCCGCAGTCGGGATCGACGATCTCGTCGTACAGGGAAAAGTGGACATCCTCAGAGCCGGCATGCTTCAATCGCTCATGGATCGGCAGGGATGTCGTCCGGATGTCCACGATGGGATCCGAGGCGCAGTGCACGAACCAGAGCGGCATGTGTCCAAGCCGTCGGATGTCGTCGTCGACCAGCCAGTCGTTTTCGAATGCCGCGCAGACCGGGAAGGCGGCGGCAAACCACTCCGGGTGATCCAGACAGAGGCGGAGGGTCATGTAGCCGCCGTTGGAGCAGCCGCCGACATAGATCCTCTGCAGGTCGACATTGGGGTGGCGGTCACAATAAACCTCGAGCAGCGCCATGACAGCGTCTGTATAGATGCTTCGCCCGTCGCGGCTGACGTGCGCGGGACTGCCGTCGTCCAGCCACCAGGTCGGACACTGAGGCAGCAGTACATGCGCGCCGCCGAATTTCGATTGGACCGATGGGCTCAGAAAATGCGTGACGCGCATGCTGCCCAAGAGAAAGCCGGGATCTGTGCCGCCGCTGCCGGCACCGTGGAGCCACAGCAGCAGGGGATGGGCGCGATCGTCGTCAGGCGCATACCAGGCATAGGTGAGCGCGTGCGATGCGCCGTCGAAGACACCCGTGGAAAAACCCGCGTCGTCCGGATGGAGGACGGCGCCCGCACGGTTCCAGACCTCGCCGGTGCGTTCGTTGCGCACTGTATAGGCGCAGTCTGCCCAGCATTTCAATTCTCCCTTGAAGGACTTCGGATCGGTGTAGTAGGGCTGGGCGAGCGCGAGCCTCGGTCCGACGGTCATCGACAGCGTCGTGAACCGGCCGGCATCGTCGGGAATGCCCTGAGCATCCGAAAGCCAGGCGGCCGTGACGGTGCGGTCGCCTTCATCGATCCAGGCGCCGTCCGCATTGCAGCGGACGACGGAGACCGTATAGGCGGCCGCGTCATCGCACTGCGTGGGCAGGACGATCCGATCGTAGCTGCTGCCCCAGTTGAACACCGACCGTATGAGGGTATAAGGAGCGGCCGGCGCAAGGTCCCGGTAAGTCGCGCGTGTGCGGGGTGCAGCGATGCCGGTAGTCGGATCTTCTGCGCCGCCTTTGGATGTGCTCCAGTCGTGATGCAGCATGTTTGCCTCCATGTGTCCGGATCCCTGCCGATCCCCGTCGGATCCGATCGGCAGGACATCGATATGATCGCAAAGAAGCAAGGCGTTCGCCCTGCTTCTTTGCATGGTCTCTTCGATCAACCGTTCGAGCGCGCCTTTTTGAAGATGCGGCTGAACACGGAGTCGCGCTTCAGACCGCTCATCTTATAGCTGGAGTACATGTCGATGGCGACGGCGGCGATGATGATGAGGCCCTTGATGAGGTCGTGGTACACCGATGCCACGCCGAGCAGTTGCAGGCCGTTCGTCAGTATGCCGATCAACAGCGCGCCGAACATGGCGCCCTGGATGGTGCCCGAGCCGCCGCGCAGCGATACGCCGCCCAGCACGATGGCGGCCAGCACGTCGTTCTCGTAGCCCTGCGCCTGGTTCGCGGAGGCCTGCAGGTTCATGCTCGAGAGCACGAGGCCCGACAGCGCACCCATGAAGCCGGAGATCACATAGGCGATGATGATGACTTTCCGCACATGGATGCCGGAAAGCTTAGAAGCCTCGCGGTTTCCGCCCACGCAGTAGAGATGCCGGCCGTAGACCGTCTTGTTCAGCATGATGTAGGTGAACAGGAAGCACGCAGCGAGGATGTACACCGGCATCGGCACGCCCAGGGGACGCGCGCCGCCGATCCACTTGAAGGCGTCGGCCTTCATGACGTTGATCAGCTGGTTGCCGGTGACAGTCTGCACGAAGCCGTACAGGATCTGGGACGTCGCCAGCGTCAGAAGGAACGCGGGAATGTCGAACCGGCAGAGCACGAGACCGTGGAACAGGCCGCTGACCATGCCGATGAACAGCCCCAGTACGACGCCCAGCAGCACGCTTTGGGCAGAAAAGCCGCCATGCGCGATGGTGGTGCAGCACACGGCGCCGGCCAGCGCGGCCGTGCCGGAGACGGTGCGGTCGATGCCCGCCAGCAGGACGGGGAAGGTCGCGCCGCAGATCATGATGCCCTGGAGCGAAATGGCGTAAAGGATGTTCAGAAAGTTGTTCGCCGCAAGGAATTTGCCCGGCAGCGCGATGGTGAATACGAGGCACATGACGATCAGTATGATCAACTGCCTGAACTTATAGGCCTGCCTGAGCCAGCTCTTGTTCTCATTCATGCGTCACGCCTCCTTTCCCTGTGCGACGATGCCCGAGGAGGTCAGCAGGATGTCCTCCTGAGTGGCGACGCCGTCGTTGAATTCGTGGATGATGTGGCCTTCCTTCATCACGATGATGCGGTGTGCCACGCGGAGCACTTCGGATACGTCCGAGCTGACCAGCAGTACCGCGACGCCCTGAGAGGCCAGTTCGTCGATGAAATTGTAGATCTCATCCTTCGCGCCGATGTCGATGCCCACCGTCGGCTCGTCGATCAGGATCATCTTCAGGTCGCGCGTCAGCCACTTGGCCAGTACGGCCTTTTGCTGGTTGCCGCCGGACAGGTTGCCCACGGGCACCAGTGGGTTGGCGGGGCGCATGTCCACGAGCTGCAGGCACGCTTGCCGAGTTCCTTCTCCTTGGCACGCTGCACGAAGCCATGGCTGCTCATCGTGTCGTAGTTGGTGCTGGCCACGTTCTTTTCTACGGAAAGCAGCGGTATGAAACCCTGTGTGCGGCGGTCCTCCGGGATCAGGCCAAAGCCCTTCCGGATGGTCGCGTCGGTACCGCTGGACAGCTTCTCGCCGTTGAACAGGATCTCGCCCGAGTCATACTTGTCCGCACCGAATATGGCGCGCAGGATCTCTGTGCGGCCGGAGCCGACCAGACCGGTCAACACCAGCACTTCGCCTGCCTTGACCTCGAAGGAGATGTCTTCGAACCGGCCGAGGCTTGAGAGGTGCCTGACCTCGAGCACGGTGGGGTTCGCGGAGACGCACAGGTTCCGGGAGGCGGTCGCGTCGCTGAGTTCTTTGCCGATCATCATGCGCACGATCCTGTCGGGCACGATGTCATCGTGCTCCACGACGCCCACGAGGCTGCCGTCCCTGAGCACGGTGATACGGTCGGACAGCGCGAAGACCTCCTCGAGGCGGTGGGAGATATAGATGATGGATACGTTGCGCTCCCTGAGCTGGTGGATGATCTTGTAGAGCATCTCGCTCTCCTTGGCGGAGAGGGAAGCGGTGGGCTCGTCCATGACGATGAGCCGAGCGTTGGTCGAAAGGGCCTTCAGGATCTCGACCATCTGCTTCTGCGCCACAGACAGTGTTTCGATGATGTCATCCGGGTTCAGCGGGAAGTCAAAGCGCTTGATGAGCTCCTCGACCTCTTTGCGCATGGCTTTCTTCTGGAGCACGCCGAACCGGTGCTTTTCCTTGTTGAGCAGGATGTTCTGCGTGACGGAGAGCGTGGGGATCAGGGAGAATTCCTGGAAGATGCAGGCGATGCCCAGCTTGCTCGCGTCCTCGCGGGATTCGATCTCGACGGGATTGCCGTCGAACAGGATCTCGCCGCCGTCCTTCGGATAGACGCCCGTCAGGATCTTGATCAATGTGGATTTGCCCGCGCCGTTTTCGCCCAGCAGCGCGTGGACCTCGCCGGTGCGCACGCTGAAATCGACTTCCTTCAGCGCTTTGACATGGGAGAATACCTTGACGATGCCCTTCATTTCGACGATGTTTTCGCTCATTTGATCACCGCCATTTCGCGCTTCATGGCGCCGCGCCTGCGCGTGCGCTCAGTCATGAATTCGTTGTAGAACGCGTCGAACACCAGCATCAGCACGATGACGATGCCCGAGAGCAGCTGCTGGGTCTCCGTGGGGAAGCCGAACTTCAGTATGCCGTTTTCCAGCACGCGCATGAACAGAACGCCGATCACGGTGCCGATGATGTCGCCGCGCCCGCCGGAGAAAGCGCAGCCGCCGATGACGGTCGCGGAGATGGCTTTGAACTCATAGCCGACGCCGCCGCCGGGCTCTGCGGAGCGGTTCTTACCGAGGAAGAACAGGCTGGCCACGAAGGCACACAGAGCGGTGATCGTGAAGGCAAACATCTTGGTCTTGACGAAGCTGATGCCCGTGACTTCCGCCGAATTGCGGTTCGCGCCGATGGCATACAGGTTCGTGCCCTGCTTGGTGTTCTTAAGGACGAACTGTACGATGACGGCCATCAGTATGAACGCGATCGTACAGTAATACATACCGTCCAGCGGGCCGGAGCCGATCCTGCCGCCGAACCACTTCACGATGGGGTGTTTGATGGAGACGGTCGTCAGGCCGCCATACTTGTCGTGGATGGCGAAAAGGTACTGCGCGCCGACGAACACGAAGCGCGTGGACAGCGTGGCGATGAAGTCCGGGATCCTCAGCACGGCGACGACGAATCCGTTGAACAGGCCGCACACCAGGGATACTGCCAGCGTGATCACCAGGATGATCGGCATGGGCAGCTCGGTGTAGTACAGCATGTTGCAGATGAGCATACAGTTAAGGCCCATCAGCGCGCCGCAGGACAGGTCGTTGCCGCCGGTGATGATGACCAGCGTGACGCCGATGGCCAGAAGGCCGACCAGCGAGCACTCCCTGAGCATGTTGTAGATGTTCTGGGACGTGAAGAACTTGTCCGACGTCAGTCCGAACACCAGCAACAGCAAGATCAGCAGACCAAATGAGATCAGTCTGCGCAAGGTCTCTTGTCTCACTTTCCCATTCCTCCCCTCGCGCGCACCGTTGCAGGCGACGCGCTTTTGCAAGCCGTTATATGAATAATGGGTGGCGGCAGGGCCGCCACCCGAAACGGGTCAGATCCGATCAGATTACCAGCGCATGTCGGCCGTGATTTCGGCGACGTTCTCGGCGGTAACGGTGATCGGGGGCATCTTGATGACCGGAGTGGCCTCCCAATCGGAGATGTCGATGTCGGAGCCGATGTACATCATGAGCAGACGCAGAGCGGTCGCGCCCTGATCATACACGTTGGTGTACACAGTGCCGGTGATGATGCCTTCCTCGATGAACTCCAGGGCCTTGGTCTCGCCGTTGGCGCCCCAGATCTGGATGCCTTCGACACCGGCAGCCTGGCAGGCCATGCCAGCGCCTTCGGCCATCTGGTCGTTGTGGGCGAACACGGCGTTGATCTGATCCGGATAGGCGGTCAGGAAGTTGGCCATGGTGGTGTTGGCCTTCTCCATGTTCCAGTCGGCAGCCTGCTCCTCGAGGATGGTGATCTCGGGATAGTTGGCCAGGGTATCCTGGAAGCCGGCTTCCAGGTTGATGCCGCGGGCTGCGCCGGGAGCAGCCTGGATGACGACGACGTTGCCCTTGCCGCCCAGAGACTCGGCGATGTTGTTCGCGATGACCGCACCGGCCTCGTAGTCGGTCATGGAGACCAGGCCGTGGCAGACCGCGTCAGAGTCCATGTTGATGCAGACGACCGGGATGCCGGCAGCCTCAGCATCCTCGATGGCAGGGGTCAGGCTGGCCTTGTTGTAGGTCTGGATGATGATGCCATCATACTCCTGGGCGATGCAGTCGTTCACCAGGGTGATCTGCTTGTCAGCGCTCTTCTCACCGTCGTAGATGTCCACGGTGATGTTGCCCCAGTAGGCAGCCTCGTTCTTGATACCGTTGCCCCAGCCGGTGCAGTTGGCCTCGGTGGCGGCGGTGGCGATCCAGGCCACGCGCATCTCATCCTTGTAGGGATCCTTTTCGGCGGCAAAAGCAGAGAACATGCTCATCGCGAGGGTCAGAATCAGGACGAGTGCAAAGATCTTCTTCATTCCAGTCAACCTCTCTATCATTATTTCCACGCTGCGGCAGCCTGCAAAAGACAGTGCCTGACCGGCCGCGTGATCTGCTCCGATATTAGCATAGCGACTTTTGGCTCGTCAAGCGAATGAGGGAAAAGTGCACATTTTCTCAAAATGCGCTTTTTCTTAAATACATGATCCTGACAGGAGACCGGGGACGGGACATGGGAATCTGTGCAAATTAGCGAACGTGAATTGAAATCCTGCCCGCTTCATGTTAATATGGATGCAAATGATGGATGCCTGAACGGTCGGAGGAGAAGACATGCAGATCCTGGTCATCGATATAGGAACTACCAGTGCACGCGGCATACTCTACGGTCCGGGCGGCAGTGCTTTGGATATGCACAGCGTGTCCACGCCGCTGCTCCACGATCCCGACACCGGGTTCATCGAGCAATCGCCGGATGTCTACCGCAGGGCGATCTCGGTGATCTGCCGCAGGATCGCGCGGACACACCAGATCTACGCGATCTCGGTCACGGCGTTCCGCTCGGCGCCGACGCTGGTCGACCGTAGCGGCGAACCGATGACCAACTTCATCATGTGGCAGGATACCCGCAACAGCGAGATCTGCCGAAGGCTCCAGCCGATGGCACCGGCGATCTACGCGACCAGCGGTGCGCGCCTGAACACCGTGTTTACCGCCAGCAAACTCACATGGTTCCGCGAGCATCAGCCTGAGATGTGGTCGCGGGCCTACAAAGCGATGATCGTGCCTGATTTCGTGGTCAACTTCATGACGGGCGAATTCGCGACCGACTATACGTACGGCAGCCGGACACATCTCATGGATATCCGCTCGCTGCGGTGGGACGAGGAAATGTGCCGCGTGTTTTCGATCGACATGGACAAGCTTTGCGAGCTGCGCAGCCAGGGCACGGTCTTCGGAAAAGTCAATGCGGCCTTCGCCGGCATGACCGGCATACGGGAGGGCGTTCCGGTCATATCGGCCGGAGGAGACCAGCAGTGCGGCGCACTGGGCCTCGGCGTGATGGACGACTCGAAGATCGAGGTCAACTCCGGCACGGGATCCTTCATCATATCTCTGGCTGATCGGCCGATCCTCGAGAATGACGCGGTCATATGCAATGTGGCCAGTGTGCCCGGCATGTATACGCAGGAAATGAACGTCATCGCAAGCGCATCCGCTGTCAACTGGCTCATACGGGAGTTCTTTCCGGAGCACTGGGGCAATCCGCCGGACTTCGATGCCGTCAACCGCATCGCGGAGAAGACGCCCGTGGGTGCCCGCGGGCTCTGCGCTGTGCCGCACTTCCAGGGCTGCGGCAGCCGGAGCTGGGACCCGGAGGCGCGCGCGATCTTTGCGGGCTTCTCTCTGAGCACCGAGCGGGGAGACATGATCCGGGCGCTTTACGAGGGGATCGCCGCGGAGATCGCCAAGAGCATCGACGCGCTGCCGGAGGCATGCCGTAAGGCATCGTCGATAGCGGTGGCTGGCGGCCTGTCCCGCTCCGACATCTACAACCGGATCCTGTGTGACATGACGGATCGCACGCTCGTGCGCGGCGAAAACGAACAGGCCACCGCGCTCGGCGCTTACATCTCTGCGGCGGTGGCGCTTGGCGTTTACGGCGGATACCGGGAGGCGTACGATTCGGTCAGGCACCGGGAGGGCGATGTCATCTATGAGCCGGACGCCGGGAACGCCGCTTTCTACCGCGCATACGGGGAGCGGGCGGAGCGGCTCTATCGCGCGGACAGCCGGGCGTGAAGATCTGACAGGAACGGACACAGAAGGGAGGCCATGCGGATGGACAAGGGGCGGAGAGACCAGGAATTCATGAGTATCATCGCCTATCTGTATTACTATGCGGATATGAACCAGTCGGACATCGCCGACCGGCTGTTCCTGTCGCGCTCCACCGTGTCCAGGCTCATCAAAAAGGCGCGGCAGAGCGGGGTGGTCGAGCTCAAGATTAACGAGCCGTGGGACCGCGACCTGTCGATGGAGGACAAGCTGCGCACTTGCTTTTCGATCAAGAGCGCCAGGGTGCTGTGTCTCCCCGAAAGCATGGGCAAGGAAGCGGTGCTGGATATGCTGGGCCAGGCGGCGACGTTCTACGTCAGCTGCAACGTTCAAAACCAGTCCATACTGGGCATGAGCTGGGGAAACACCATCTCTCACGTCAACAACACGATCACGACCATGCAGAACATACCGCTGACCGTCGTGCCCATCATGGGGACGATGACCTATCCGGATACCAACCCGGAGAGCCTGAAGCTAAGCCAGCGCTTTGCGAGGATCTACGGCGGGCGCTTCTTCCCGCTGGATGCGCCGCTCTTCGCCTCGTCGAAGGAGCAGCTCGCCGAACTGCTGGCCGATCCCGGCATCGCGGAAGCCATCAATACGTCCCGCAACGCGGATCTCATCATCACCAGTGTCGGTTCCATCGAGGATCGCAGCTGGGACCGCGTATTCGGCATGGACCGCCTGTCCCGTTTGAAGGAGATCGGCTGTGTTGGCCATATCGGGGGGCATTTCATCGACATCAACGGGCATGAGATCGACGGCACCTATAAGGATCTGCACATCGGGCTGTCGCTCGACGAGATACGGGCCAATGAATATGTGATGTGTGTGGCGGATTCGCCCAGGAAGGCGGAAGCTGTCTACGCTGCGCTGCGCGGCGGACTCGTCAACACGCTGATCGTCACCTATCCACTGGCGCAGCGGATCATGGAGATCGTGCAGGAGCGCAGCCTGTAACAGGCGCTCGTAAAATGAGAAATATTTCACATTGGCGCGTCGATATTGACAGGGCACACGAAGGATCCTAAAATACGGGTATCAGCCGGGCATGGAGCGCGGCGATCCTGAAAAAGAGGAAGCGAGGAAAAAGACATGAGCAAGATTTCTGAGATGACCCGGGAGAGCTGGATCATGAGCACCTTCCCAGAGTGGGGGACCTGGCTGAACGAGGATATCGAGAACACGGTGGTCCCCGAGGGCAATGTGTCTATGTGGTGGCTCGGCTGCACCGGCATCTGGATGAAGACGCCGGGCAATACCAACATCACCATCGATTTCTGGAATGGGAACGGCAAGCGTACGCACGGCGACAACCGGATGAAGGTCGGACACCAGATGGCCAACATGTGCGGCGGTCGGCTGATGCAGCCCAATCTCAGGAACATCCCGTTCGTGTGCGATCCCTTTGCTTTCAAACATGTGGACGCCGTGCTGGCGACGCACTATCATCAGGACCACATGTCAGCCGAGTGGGCGGCGCATGTGATCAACAGCGGCATGACCACGACGGATGAGAGCGGCAAAGAGATCCCCGTGCCATTCATCGGCCCGCTCAAGAGCGTGGAGACCTGGATGAAGTGGGGCGTGCCCGAGGAGCGCTGCCGCGTGGTGCGCCCGGGAGACGTCATCCGCATCGGCGATATCGAGATCGTGGTGCTGGATTCCTTTGATCGCACCTGCATCGTCACGACCGATTCGACCGGCCCCGACCGCGAGGAACTGACCGGGAAATGCCCGACAGATATGGATGACAAGGCGGTCAACTACCTCCTCAGGACGCCCGGCGGCAACATCTACCACTCCGGCGACTCTCACTTCTCCATATATTTTGCCAAGCACGGCAAGGATTACGACGTGGACGTCGCCTTCGCGTCGTTCGGCGAGAACCCGGTGGGCATGCAGGACAAGATGACCTCCATCGACGTGCTGCGCATGGCGGAGAACCTCCGCTGCAAGGTCGTCATCCCGATCCACTGGGACGTCTGGACCAACTTCGCGCCGGACTGCGAAGAGATCCGCCTGCTCTACGATTTCAAGAAGGACCGCAACGAGTATCGCTTCCATCCGTTCTTCTGGCAGGTGGGCGGAAGCTATACCTACCCCCAGGATGCCGACAAGCGGTATTTCCATCATCGCCGCGGATTCGAGGATTGCTTCGAGCAGCCGCAGAACATCCCCTTCCGCAGCTGTCTGTGATGTCAAAACATTGGGAAGAGAGGGATGACCATGAAGGCGACCAAGCAGGTGATCGGGCACCTTGAAAAATGCTACGCGCTGGGTATGTTCCACTACGACGGCGTGGATCACGTGGCCGTGGCGGCAGAGAAAAAGGACCCCTGCTATACCTTTGATCTTCAGGGCAGGCAGTGCGATACCCTGTGGGAGGGGCCGGGCGGTGTGATGACCGTCACACAGGTGCCGGGGCAGCCCATCGTGATGGCGACGGAGAAGTTCTATTCCCCGAACGATTCCGCCGAGGGAAAGATCGTCTACTATCGAAAGGCGGACGGCAGGTGGCAGCGCGAGCTGCTTTGCGAGCTTCCGTTCGTTCACCGCTTCGGGATCCTGAAGCGCGGCGGCGCGTGTTATCTGATCGCCTGTTCGCTCAAGAGCGCGCACGCGTTCAAGAACGACTGGACTTGCCCGGGCCGCGTGTGGGTCGCGCAGCTGCCGGAGGATGTGACGCAGTTCAACGCCGAGAATCCGCTGAAGCTCGAGGCGCTGGTCAGCGGCCTGACGCGGAACCACGGCTTTTCGATCTGCCATGAGAACGGTGCGGATTTTGCGGTGGTCGCCAGCGACAATGGCGTCATCCGGGTCGACCCGCCCTGCGCCCCCGGCGGCGAATGGACGGTGGAGCAGCTGCTCGACGCGCCGACCAGCGACGTGCTATACCTGGACTTCGACGGCGACGGCGAGCGCGAGCTTCTGACGCTCTCTCCATTCCACGGCGACACGCTGGCGATCCACAAGCGCATCGACGGCGCTATGCGGGAAGTGTACCGGCATGAAAAGGTGATGCCGTTCCTGCACGCCATCTGGGGCGAGGAGATCGACGGGCGCGTCTATGCCTTCATCGGCAATCGCGAGGGCGACCGGGATCTGATCGCGCTATACTGGGATGGCGAGCGGTATACCTTCGATACGCTCGATCAGCACGCGGGTGCTGCCAATGTGCTGTGCGTGCGCTCGGGAGAGAAACACCTGTTGTTTGCCGCCAACCGCGAAACGGACGAGATCGCCCTGTATACGCTTGAGAGCGGCGCGTGCTGAACTTGTACGGACACGAACGGGATCTGCAGCCCGGCCTTTTCCACGGATCGGAAGAGGCCGGGCCTTTCTGTGCGCCGGTCTGCCCGGCGGTCCGGGCGGAAAACGGCGGTCGCCGATCATAGTTTGCTTTCGGGAGACACGGGGCTTTGCCGAATGACCCTTAAAGAGGAGATGGGACGAGCGGCGGAAGACAGAAGAGATCCTGACGCCATTGAGTCCCGTTTGGGCAAAATTAATCTGTGACGATTGTCAACGCGTTTGAAGAGATGCTATAATGGTCGAAGGTGATGCGCATGAACACATACGAACAGGATCTGTCGCTCGCGCGCGAGCTCGCAAGCCGCGTATCGGCAGCGGGCGGGCGCGCCATGTACGTCGGTGGGATGGTGCGCGACCAGCTGACGGGCACGCCGTGCAAGGATATCGATCTTGAGATCTATGGGATCGAGCCGGCGAAGCTCAGGACGATCCTGTCGGACCTGGGCAGGGTGGTGGAGAAAGGCGCGAGCTTCGGCGTCTTCGGGTTGGAACACAGCGGGCTGGACATCGCCATGCCGCGAAGGGAGCGGGCGATCGGCGCAAAGCACACCGATTTTGACATCGATGTGGATCCCGGCCTGTCCTTCAGGTCCGCCACCATGCGCCGCGATCTGACCATCAACGCCATGATGCGGGATGTATTGACCGGCGAACTGATCGACCTGTGGGGCGGACGACGCGACCTCGAGGCCCGCGTGATCCGCCACGTCAGCGACGAGACGTTTCCCGAGGATGCGTTGAGGGTCTTTCGAGCGGCCCAATTTGCCGCGCGGCTGGAGGCGACCGTCGCGCCGGAAACGCTGGCGCTGTGCCGGCGCATGTCTGTGGCGGGTCTGTCGCGCGAGCGCGTGTTCGACGAACTGGAAAAAGCGCTGCTCAAGGCGCGGCGGCCGTCGGTGTTCTTCGACGTGCTGCGCGAAATGCATCATTTGCAGGAGTTTTTTCCTGAGATCGCGGCGTGCATCGGCGTCCCCCAGAATCCGGTCCATCACCCGGAGGGAGACGTGTTCGATCATACGATGCTGGTGCTGGACTGCGCAGCCGGTCTGCGGGACCGCGCGCAGTGGCCCACGGGCTTTATGATCGCGGCGCTGACACATGACCTGGGAAAGGTGGTGGCGACGCGCACGCTGGAGGACGGCAGGATCGTCGCCTACGGGCACGAGGTAGAGGGCATCGAACTTTGCGAGACCCAGCTGCGTCGGATCACCAGCCACCAGAAGCTGATCGACTATGCGCGGAACATGATGCTGCTGCATATGCGCCCGAACATACTGGCGAACGCGAAGTCCCGTCGAAAAAAAACACGGCAGCTGTTCGATTTGTCCGTATGCCCTGAGGATCTGATCCTGCTGTCGCGCGCGGACGCGTCCGGCAAGCGGGACAAGCCCTATGACGAGCGCTGCGAGGCATTTTTGAGGGAGCGGCTGGCGGATTATCGCAGGGTGCTCGCCCGCCCGATGGTCACCGGACAGGATCTGATCGACGCAGGGCTCAAGCCCGGCCCATCGTTTGCAAAGTGGCTTCAACGCGCGCGGATGCTGCATTTCTCCGGACAGGAGCACGACCGTGCGCTCGCCCAGGTGCTGACTGAGGCGCGGCGGGAGGCAGGCGTTGCAGATACCGTTGAAAGTGACAGCGCCCCTTCGGGAGGCGTGTGATCGACCCCGTTCGGAGACGCCTGACGCGGCTTCGGCAAGCGTCCAAAGAGGCGCCCATCATAGGCTCGTTCAGGAAGGTTTTCATTGACCGGCAAACCGGTCACAGTTGGAAAGAGACATGCCGCAGGGGCGCCATCAACCGGCGCCCCTGCGGTATGTTGATAGAGAACCTGTGAGAACAGAAGGACATCAGGTATTCAATATCCTGGCCAGGAACTCGCGCGTGCGGGCCTGGGTGGGATGGGTGAACACGACCTCCGGGCTGTCGCTTTCGACGATGACGCCGCCGTCCATGAAAACGACCCGATCGGAAACGTCCCGCGCGAAGCCCATCTCGTGGGTGACGACCAGCATGGTCAGGCCGGAGGAGGCGAGGTCCTTCATAACGGCCAGCACCTCGCCGACCATCTCCGGGTCGAGGGCGCTGGTCGGTTCGTCGAAGAGCAGCACCTCCGGATTCATCGACAGCGATCGTGCGATGGCCACGCGCTGCTTCTGGCCGCCGGACAGCTGCCTCGGTTTGGCCTTGACATAGGCGGACATGCCCACCTTTTCCAAAAACGCCATGGCGATGTTCTGGGCCTGTACCCGAGAGCGGTGCAGCACCTTCATCTGGCCCACCACGCAGTTTTCCAGCGCGGTCATGTTGGAAAACAGGTTGAACTGCTGGAACACCATGCCCACGCGGGCGCGGTAGGTCTGCAGGTTGAAGCCGGGTGTGCGGATGTTCTCTCCGTGGAACAGGACCTCCCCGCTGGTGGGCTTTTCCAGCAGGTTCATGCAGCGCAGCAGCGTGGATTTGCCCGAGCCGCTGGAGCCGATGATGCAGGTCACTTCGCCGCCCCGGGCGGTGAAATCAATGTCCCGCAGCACTTCATGCGCGCCGAAGGATTTGCGCAGATGGCTGATCTCGATGACCTTATTCGCTTCATTCATGGGCTTCCGCCTCCCCGTCCA
>JAFRMB010000030.1 GCA_017430945.1 Clostridia bacterium
ACCAAGGAAGAGGGCGGCCGTCACACGCCGTTCTTCAACGGCTATCGTCCGCAGTTCTACTTCCGCACGACGGATGTTACCGGCGACATCAAGCTGCCTGACGGCGTTGAGATGGTCATGCCGGGCGACCACATTGACATGGAAGTGAAGCTGATCACCCCCATCGCCTGCGAGGAAGGCCTGCGCTTCGCTATCCGCGAGGGCGGCCGCACCGTCGGCTCCGGCGTCGTCACCAAGATCATCGAGGACTGATCGACGTCTGATGGATACAGATCCCCCCGTCCGTTCGGACGAGGGGGGTTTCTTATCGTTGAGATCTCTGTTTTTCAGCGAAAGGGATGGGCGCCGGGATCCGCGCACGGCGCACACGGATCTCCCGACGGGCTGGGATCCGTCTTTTCTTACGGACGCAGGCGTTATCTCCCGAAAAATGCGATCCCGACGGACACGCCGCCGGGATCGCATCGGAGATGGGGAGACCGCGCATTTCCCCCATGCCCCGCGCCGGAGCTTTGCTGATCATCTTAATGCCGGGGCGATCTGAAAGAGATCGGCTGCGGAGCAGATCTTTCATCCTGTCTGGGCGGAGCGGAGGAAGGCGATGCAGCGCACCGTTGACCGCAGCGAGGCGACAGCAGGACGGAAAAGGGGCCCACAGACGGTCGCGATCCGGATCGGGAGTTGCCCCCCCTCATCGCCCGAATGGATGAGACTCAAAACGACGAAAACCGGCCGCATCCGCCCCCTGACGGGGCGATGCGGCCGGGCTTTCACACGCGACGACCGATCAGGTCTTGTAGCGCTTCCACAGCGTCGTGCGCGCGTAGTTGCCGCGGGTGACCGAACGGGATGCGCGGCTGGACGGTGCTTCGAAGTTATAGCAGAAGTCGTATCCCGCGTCATAGGCGCCCTGGTCGGTGTTGGGCACGGCGATCAGGCGGTTGTACACGGCGGGATAGTAGCGCTTGAGCTCGTGCTGCAGGAAGTACAGCTGCCCCTTGAGGGTGGCCTTGTCGTATCCGTTCTCCTTGCACCAATTGGTCAGGCGCGTCTTGCGCGCGCCGGTCCACTGGCAGATGCCGTAGCTCACGCCGCCCGCACTGGTGGAGGTGGGCTTGTAGCCGGACTCGTACTTGATGTTGCCCATGATGCCGCAGGCCGCAGCGGTGTTGAACCCCGCCACCTGCGTGAGGAACTTGAAGATGATCTCCTCGTTGGAACCGGAGTAGACGTCGCTGTCTGAAACCCTGGGCGTCGCTGCGGGCTTGGGCGTGGGCGTGGGGTTGGACACCGTCACGTCCGTGGTCAAAAGGCTTTTGGCGATGTAGCCGACCTTGCCGTCCTTTTCGATCATGGCGCAGTTGCCCTTCACCGCCAACAGCACGAGGTTCGTGCCCTGCTTGACGGTGACGCTGCTGGAGGAGGTGCTCGGCTTCGCGTAGATCTTCGCCGCCGCAGTGGTCTTCACCGGCACGCGGTCGTACTTCTCGACCAGTCCGCCCTGCGTCGGCGCGGGCGTCGGTGTGGGGTCGGCAGGATCGGACAGATGGCTCGACACCATGTAACCCACCAGGCTGCCGCTGGCGACCTTGGCCACACTGCCACTCACCGACAGCACGCTCAGCCTGATGCCCGCCTTGACGCTCACATAGTCGGACGTCCGGCTGGCGCGGCGGTACACGCGGGTCTTTCGGTTGGTCACCATGGTCCTGGCATTGGCGAGCTCCTCCGCGGATGCCGTGGCCATCGGCGGTTTCGTGGCTTCCGGCTTCGAGACCGTCTGCCCGGCGTCCTGCGCGGTCGACAGATCGCTGACGCGGACGATGCCGGTATGTCCGTTGTAGCTGATCAGCGCCGCCTGTCCCGAATAGGCCTTCACCGTCACCGACGTGCCCTGCGGCAGCGTGCCGATGTACTTGTGGGGCGCCTTCAGGCGATAGACGTTCATCGACGCGCTGGCGACGACCGCCTGCACGCTCTGCGCGGCGACTGCCGCGGGCAGTACCGCCGCCAGGATCAGCGCCGCCAAAAGCGCCGCCATCACGCTCTTTTTCAGCTTTTTCATTTCGTATACGCTCCAAAAGTGACTATTCTTGTATATGATGTCATCTTTTTGTAATAATTATAGCATATGCGAAATAAATTGTCAATATGTGTTCACAATTTTACAGCACGCCCGATCCGTCACGTGACCGCCCGGAACAAGTGATCCCGCCTGACCGGTAAGACCCTGCACTCTTATTTATAATGTAGAAACGGCATTTTCAATGAATCGAGCGCGCAGGGCGTTGGCCCTGCGCGCTCTGTGTGCCGTCCGCGTCCGCGGTGTGCGGATCGCGGATCAGTCGGCGTAAGGTATGAACTCGAACGCGTCATCCTCGGGGATGTCGTCCACCAGACTGCCCCAGCCGCGCTCGTAATCCTCGGAGATGCGCAGCGTGCCGATGCGGCCGTCCTCCGCCAGGAACGTGGCCATGGACATCTTGTCCGTGCCGGTGATCTGGATCTTGTCGCCGGGCTGCAGCGTCCCCTCGACGCCGTCCGGATCCAGGTAGCGGATGGCCGCCTTCGCGGTCAGCACGCTGTAGCCGTCCCAGGACGCGTCGTTCACCGCGCGCACCCATACGCCGCCGTCGACGGCCTCGAACAGCGCGTCGTCCAGCTTCAGCGTGCGGGACATGAAGTAGGTGCCCAGCATGTCCTGCGAACCGGTGAGGGTGACCGTGTGCGCGTCGAAGTCCACGTTGTCCAGCAAGCCGTAGCCCTCTTTGAAGTAGCCGTGGCCGTTCTCGCCGCGGTTGACGTCCGCGAACAGCTTCGGCACCAGCCGGCCGCCCTTGTAGCTGACGCAGGCGGTGTAGTAATCATCCGACATCACGTCGCCCCACACGAAGATCTCCATCACGCCGTCGCCGTCCAGATCGCCCGCCCAGGCCTTCTCGCTGGAAATGACGCCCGTGTCCCAAGTGACCGTCGCGCCGTCCGCACCGGTGACCTGCAGCTGCATATAGGGCTCGAAATCGTCGGGCACCATGGCATAGCCGACGCTCTCCACGCTGCCGTCGCCGTCCAGGTCGACGTCCTGCACCTGATCGGTGATCAGGATGCCGCCCTCCCAGGGCAGGTCTTCCGCCAGTGCCGCTGCGCAGAGCGCCGTGAGCGCCAGTGCGAGGATCATGATCAGTGTCTTTTTCATGAGAATCGCTCCCTTCGTTCAAATCGTATCGCACGTATATCTGACGGCCGCGGCCCCCGATCGGTTCCGCGCAGCCGCGCCCGGTCACATGCGCTCGGGCGCCTCGATGCCGATCAGGTACAGCGCCTGCCTGAGCAGCTGCCGCACCGCGTCGGTGAGCATGAGCCGCACGGCGCGCACGCCGGGGTCGTCCACCATGACCTTGTTCTCGTAGTAGAACTTGTTGAACGCCTGCGCCAGATCCACCGCGAAGCGGGTGACCATCGAGGGCTCGGAGCGGTTGACCGCGGCGCGCACGATGTCCGGGAACTGCTCGATCACCCGCACCACGTCCTGCGCGAAGGGGTCGGACAGCGCGGAGAAATCCGGCTGCGCCGTCCCGATGCCCGCCGCCTTGCGGAGCACGGAGCAGGCGCGCGCGTGGGTGTACTGGACGTACGGGCCGGTCTCGCCCTCGAAGTTCAGCGCGCGCTCCCAGCTGAAGTCGATGTCCTTGATGCGGTTGTTGTACAGGTCGAAGAACACCACCGCGCCGATGCCCACCTGCCGGGCGACCTCGTCCCTGTTCTCAAGGTCCGGGCTCTTCTCGTCGATGATGGCGCGGGCCTTCTCCACGGCCTGGTTCAGCAGGTCCTCCAGGTACACCACATTGCCCTTGCGGGTGGAGAGGCTCTCGCCCTCAAAGGAGACCATGCCGAAGGCCACGTGCTCGCACTGCCGGTACCAGTCATAGCCCATCAGCTCCAGCACCTTGAACAGCTGGCGGAAGTGCAGGTTCTGCTGGTAGGCCACGACGTACAGGCTCTTATCGAAGTGATAGGTGTTGTGCCGGTAGTAGGCCGCGGCCAGATCGCGCGTGATGTACAGCGTCGCGCCGTCGCTGCGCAGGATCAGCG
>JAFRMB010000031.1 GCA_017430945.1 Clostridia bacterium
GTCCGCCCGAACCGCCTCCAAGGTGCCCGCTTCGGAGTGGTTGCGCACGAATACGGAGTACATCACCTGGTTTCTGAGGTCCTTCTTCGTCTCAATCGCCATGGTTTGCGCCTCGCTTTACCTGATTTTGTCGGATTCATGATAGCATAGACCGCGTCGGAAATCAATCTCTGTCGCTGCGCAGAAGGCGCAGCTTTGCAGGAACGCGGAAGATTGCCCGCATCCGTCTTCCGGCTCGCCCGATTTCCCGCAATCTTTTCATTTCGACCTGTTGACAAACGCGGATGCTTGCTCTAAAATAGGAATGGAAAATCCGGTAAGTAAGGCTACCGCAGGGATATGGATTGCTGCCGCGAAGTGGTGGAGACACCATCAGATGGTTGAACAGGCGATATCGAAGCACAAGGTACCGTCTAACGCAATTTCACGCGTGGCCCGCCTCGAATCCTTGGTGAAAGGCGCGCCATCCCCGCGAGGCTGGGGATAACTTCACCGACGGCGAAGTTGCCTTGCCCTGCGAAGCTGAAGCTCGAACGGTGCGAATGAATCCCGCGTATCATCATCCGCGTCCGTTTGGGCGCGGATGATTTCTCTTGTTGCCCATTCAAATCCAGTATGATCGAGGTGAACGAAATGGACGCTGGCAGTAGATGCGACACACAGGCGGACAATTATCCCGGCGGTTCGGCGTCCGTTTTTGTTCGTTGACCCATCCGGATAGTTCCCCTCCGCAGTGTCACAACGCCTGCCATAATTGCTGACGGCCCGCGCCGTCGACGGGAAAGCCGCGCGCCATGCCCAGGCCTTCCCTTGAAATGCAATGATTGGAGGAAATCCCATGAAGGAGAGGACGGAAATTCTCGAGGAAACCTTCCGCAAATTGGTGGAAGAAAAGAAGTTTTCATCGTTGCGCGACCTGATGTCGACCATGTATCCCGCGGACATCGCCAGCATCCTGGGCGATCTGCCCATGGAGATGCAGCCGGCACTGTTCCGGCTGCTGCCCAAGGACCTGGCGGCGGATACCTTCGTCGAGATGGACGGCGATGAGAAGGAGGGGCTCATCAAGAGCTTCTCCGACAATGAATTGAAGGCCGTGCTGGACGAGCTGTACATGGACGACACCGTCGACCTGATCGAGGAGATGCCCGCAGGCCTGGTGCGCCGACTCATGCAGCAGGCCGACGCCGACACGCGCAAGCGCATCAACGAGATCCTGAAGTACCCGGACGACTCGGCCGGCTCGGTCATGACCACCGAGTTCGTCTCCCTGCGGCCGGAGATGACCGCCGCCGACGCCATCGCGCTGATCCGCGCCACCGGCGTGGACAAGGAGACCATCAACACCTGCTACGTCACCGACGACAAGTATCACCTGATGGGCACGGTCACCATCCGCGCCCTGATCCTCGCCAAGCCCGACGAGCGCTGCGAAAACCTGATGGCGCCCTCGGTCATCAGCGTCACCACCCAGGACGACCAGGAGACCGCCGTGCAGACCATGTCGAAGTACGACTTCTCCTCGCTGCCCGTCGTGGACACCGAGGGCCGCCTGGTGGGCATCATCACCGTCGACGACGCCATGGACATCATGGAGGAGGAGGCCACGGAGGACATCGCGAAGATGGCCGCCATCACGCCGTCCGACAAGCCGTACCTGAAGACCAGCGTGTTCGAGATCTGGAAGAACCGCATCCCGTGGCTGCTGCTGCTGATGGTCTCCGCCACGTTCACCGGCATCGTCATCACGCGCGCGCAGGACGCGCTGAAGCTCTTCCCGATGCTGATTGCCTACATCCCCATGATGATGGACACCGGCGGCAACTCGGGCTCGCAGGCCTCGGTCACCGTCATCCGCGCGCTGTCGCTGGGCGAGGTGGAGTTCGCCGATCTGTTCCAGGTCGTGTGGAAGGAATTCCGCGTGGCGATCATGTGCGGCGCCACGCTGACCGCCGCCAACTTCGTCAAGCTCATGCTGCTGGACAAGCTGTCCGCGCCCGTGGCGCTCACGGTGTGCGTGACCATGCTGTGCACCATCGTGATCGCGAAGATGGTGGGCTGCACGCTGCCGATGCTGGCCAAGAAGGCCGGCCTCGACCCGGCCGTGATGGCCAGCCCGTTCATCACCACCATCGTGGACATGCTGAGCCTGCTCATCTACTTCTCGTTCGCGACGATGATCCTGCACATCGGATATGGGTGCGCGACGATTATCGGGGGCCGCCTCGTTTGAGGCGGCCCCCGGTCGTTTTATTTGGGACTTACGGGCGCTCGGACCCGGGATGCGCCGGATGTCAAAAGATACAGCATCCTCCGTCAAAGAACGCCAGCTTGTTCAGCGCGATCAGATCCAACTCGTCGAAGTTTAAGCCCAACCATTCATACTCGGCGACGTGGAAGTTCCTGGGATTGAACGTGAGCTTGAACGTGCCATAGGAACGGCCCTTCGGCTTCTTCGTGAACTTGATCTTTTTGAATTCCTTCTTGGCGATCTCATGACTTTCACGATAATAAAACGCACAATAAATGAACGATGTCCAGTTCCGCTGCTTGACGATGTCATGATCCGTGCCGTTGACGGCGTAAAACTCGGCGATCAGCTTGCTGCTGCTGACCAACTCCAGCGACTTGAGATAGATAAGGCTATCTCCCTCAAGATTCGAGATGTCCGCCTTGCTGGGCTTGCCGGCGACGGTGATCTTGTTTTTGACCACCCTCACCGTCCTCGTCGCCTTGACGCCGTTGAACGTCTTCAGCGTGATCTTCGCCTTGCCGGGCTTCTTGCCAAACGCGCAGCAATCGTATTTGATGGAAGCGACGCTCTTCTTTCCGCTCGTGAACTTCATGTGCATGTAGTCATACTCATACCCGTCGAACGAGCATTCCAACAGTTTGGAAGTCCGCTTGCTGATATTCCCGGGATCAGCGATGTACGCCTTCTTCGGCGCCGGCTGTACTTTGAACCTTTGGCGCACCGCCTCGCCGTTGTAAGCCGTGCAAATGACGTCCGCCTGCCCCAGGCCGACGAAGCTGATCTTCTTACCTGTGACCTTCAGCACGCGTTCGTCGGAGGAATGCACGGTGTAGCCGCCGCCATAGCCCTCATCGTACTCCAACCGCGCGTTCGCGTAGTCGCCCTTCGCCACTTTGATCACGGACATCTCTTCGGGGTCGCTCCTGTCATACCATCCGCTGCCCATGTCGTATGACAGCGCGATGCCCATATGACCGTCGTCCGGCGCTTCGAGCACATTGACGGTCACCCACGGCGTCCACTTGCCGTTGTAGGCCTTCGCCCTGATCCGCGCGGTGCCGGCATTGATCGCCGTCAAATACGGGTAAGAATACTCCAGCACTTCACCGCTGCCATTATCGACCTCCACGTCATCGACGCTCGCGTAGGCGCACGTGTTCGACTTCGCGGTGACCTCACGGGATTCCCCAACGCCCATCGTGAACGGCGCAACCACCGTGAACTTCTTCGCGGCCTTCTTGACCGTCACGTTGAGGCGCCCCTTGATGCCTGCGGTGGAGATCGCCGTAAGGGTGGCCTTGCCCGCCTTGACGCCCTTCGCCCGCCATTGGCCGTCCTCGCCCTGGTATACCTTCGCGACCTTCTTGTTCGACGACTGGATCTGCCACACGTCTTCAGCGTCCGGCAGCTGCACCGGATCCAGAAGGACTTCATCACCCACAGCGAGCGTCGCGCTCTCCGCGCCGAGGCGGACCTCGCGCACCGTGAGTTCACAGACCGCGGCCTTGCCATTGTAGGTGGTCGCGGTGATCGTCGTCCGCCCACCGCCGACGCCCTTGACCACACCGTTCGCGTCCACT
This sequence comes from Clostridia bacterium, assembly GCA_017430945.1. The sequence goes on from JAFRMB010000031.1 coordinate 3,835, forward strand.
GTGGCGATCAATGTATCCCCGGAGATGTAGGTCATGGGGCTGTAGCCGTCCGCGGGCCCCGCCGTCAGCGTCACGCGCCCGCCCTTCAGGATCGACGCCTCCCCCGGCAGGATCCATGCGCCGGTGGGCGGTGCGGCAACGGTGAACGCGAGTGTCGAGGACAGCCCGTTTGAGGTCGTGGCCGTGATCTCCGCTTCGCCGACGCCGGCGGCAGTGACCACGCCATGCCCGTCCACGGTCAGCGCTGCTTCGTCGCTGCTTGCGTAGCTGACCTCGGCGTACGTGCCCTTGTTGAACGTACAGACCGTCTGCACGCTGTCGCCCACGCTCAGCTGCGTGCGCGGCGAGGTCAGCACGACCGTCTTCGGCAGCGCACACACGGTGACCGCGCAGATCGCCGAGACCTTGTCCGCCTTCACGGTGATCTTCGCAGTGCCCGCCTTCTTCGCGATGATCACGCCCTCGGCGTTCACCGTGGCGACCTTCTTGTTGGAGGTACTGAAGGTGATCGCCGGCTCGGCCCTCACCGGCGCGTAGGTGTAGCCCAGCGCCAAGGTATCGCCCGGGTTCAGCTTCACCGCCTTCGGATCGACCTCGACGCGTTTTGCCGTGAGGATCTCGTGGGAGACCTTGTATCTTTTGCAGTATTCATGTGCCGGAGAATTCACGTACACCGTCACATGTCCGGACAGCGTCTTCCCGTTGCCGTATGTATCCTCGATCTCCGTCCCCTTCGGGATAAGCAAGTCTGTGATGGCATCACATTCCCAAAATGCCATTGTCCCTATGTTTTGCAGGCTGTCTGGCAGTATGACTGTCTTCAGTCCGATGAGACCGATGAACGCATATTTCCCGATGCTCGTCACGCCCTCCGGGATCTCGATCGAGACCACCTCGCTACCGGCAATGAACAGATTATGGCTAAAGTAGCATGGATTGGCCTCATTATCGCCAAATGTGATCGCCAGCCACGCTTCCAAGCTGGGTATATGCACAGATGCCAGATTTGCGCAATCTCGGAACGCGCCGTGAGAGATCCTCGTCATGCTGGCCGGGATCTTCACGTCAGCCAGACTGCTGCAAAAGGCGAATGCATGTCTCTGGATGCTCGTCACGCCCTCAGAGATCGTCACGCTCGTTAGGCTGCTACACCAAGAAAACGCACTGTCGCCAATGCTCGTCACACTCGACGGGATCGTCACGCTCGTCAAGCTTTTGCAGTATGCGAACGCAGATTCCCCGATGTTCGTTACGCCCTCAGGGATCGTCACGTTCGTCAGTTTACTACAAAAATAGAATGTCCTGTTCAAGATGTCTGTCACGCTCGACGGGATCGTCACGCTCGTCAGGCTGCGGCAGGACTCGAACACACCACCGCCCATGCTCGTCACGCTAGATGGGATCTCCACGCTCGTCAGGCTATCGCATTCTCTGAACGCACAACCCCCAATACTCGTCACACTTGATGGGATCTCCACGCTCGCAAGATCTCTGCAATTGTTGAACGCATAAGCTCCAATGCTCGTCACGCCCTGCCCGATCACCACGCTCTTGATCGAACTGTAATATCTCAGCCAGGCGCTCATCGAGTTGTATGTAAAACCATCCATCGCGCCGCTACCGCTGATGGACAGCACGCCGTCGGCGTCCAGCGTCCAGGACAGACTGCCCCATGTGCCGCTATACTTGATGTCGCCTGCCAGCATCGGCGGCGCGGCAAACACATGGGCGGCTTCGCTGGCCGCGGTCAGTTCGCCGTCGGTCACGACGCAGCGGAAGGCCACGCCCGCCTCGGTGGCCGCGTCCGCGATATAAAGGCTGTCCTCCGTCCCGTCCGGAAGGTCCGTCCACGTTGCGGCCTCGTCGTTCTCGTCCAGCCGCTGCCAGCGATAGCTGAGCTCGCCCGCGCCGGTGTATTCGCAGCGCACCTGAAGCGTCGCCGTGCCGTCCCAGTCGGCGTCGGCGTCGTCGACAAAGGCGGTCAGCGTCGCGCCGACGCCGTCCGTCTGTTCGTCCCCATCCTCTGTTTCATCCGCTCCGTCGGCGTCCCCGCCGGGCGCGTCTTCGTCTTCATCGGGCGCATCGCCGTCCCCGGCCGCGGGATCGCTCGGCCCGTCCCCTGCCGGCGCGTCCGCATCGGCCGGCGCGCCGGCGCCTTCATCATCCACCGCACCGCCGTCGGCCGCCTCAGGCGCGTCACCCGCGACGATCTCAGGCGCGTCCGCGTCTTCCGGTTCGTCTGCGCCTTCATCATTGACCGCATCGCCGTCCGCCGCCGCAGGCACGTCGCCCGCGACGATCTCCGGCGCGTCCGCGTCTTCCGGTTCGGACTCACCATCATCCGCCGCGCCGTCCGCGGTCTCAGCCGGCGCGTCATCCGGGTCCGCGTCCGGCTCGCCCGCCTCCGGATCGTCGTCGCCGCCGGCCAGCTCGAGCAGGCCGGCCTCGGGCACGTCCGCCTCGGTGAGCCCGGCCGCGATCGGCGCTTCCTCAACGATGTCCCCCGCGCTTTCGGGCTGCTCCGCATAGACCGCGACGCTGCCGGTCAGCAGGGCCACGGCCATCAGCAGGGCCAGGATGCGCTTCAGTGCTTTCATTTCAAAGACCTCCGTGGACATGACATAACAGTTCTATTATATTATAGCATAACGGATGCGCGTTTTCAACCGCTTCCCGGGCTCCGCCGGAGATCTTCCCGGGGGTCGCGCAGGCCGGCCCCTCTCCCGCTTCGCCGGCGCATTTAACCTCATTCCCCCATTTCTGTCATGATCGCGCCGGATCGGCGTGGTATAATGGTCCGCGGGTCCGGACCCGGGCCCAGATCATACGATGTGAGGATCAAAGATGAACAGAAAAGAGATCGCGGAGATCCGCCGCCGCTTCAATGTCGACAAAAACGCCATCAGCCGCGTGCGGGGCTGCTATGTGAACGGAAAGCGTGAGATCGTGGCCACCTTCGACCGCTCGATGCTCTCGCTCCCGCAGGAGGAGGCCGAGAAGTACCTGTCCCTGTTCAAGCGCACGCTGTCGGGCCTGCCGGGCCGCAACCTGATCGAGGTGGATTTCCGCCCGGACCAGGTGATGGAGGGCGAGGCGCACGGGCTTCTGATGGCGCTCAACAACACCGCCCTGTCGGTGGACGAGGGCGTCAAGGCGCTGTGCGGGCGGATCATCGAGAGCCTCGAGCTCGAGGGCAACTACCTGATCCTGATGATGCACGACGCCTACGACGTGCCCTTCCGCCACGCGGACGAACACAAGGTGGACGTGATCTCCGAGGAGGTGTTCAGCTATATCCTGGTGTGCGTGTGCCCCGTGCGGCTGACGAAGCCCGCGCTGAGCTACTGCGCCGAGGACAACGACTTCCACGCGCTCGACCCCGACTGGGTGGTGGCCGCCCCGGAGCTGGGCTTCATGTTCCCCACCTTCGACGACCGCGCCACCAACATCTACTCCGCGCTGTACTACACGCGGGACGCGGCCGACCTGCACGAGGCGTTCATCGACGCCGTGTTCAACGCCGACGCGCCGATGGCCGCGCCCGAGCAGCGCGAGGCGTTCCAGGCGGTGCTCGAGGACGCGCTCGAGGACGACCTGAGCCTGGGCGGGGTGCAGACCGTGCACGAGACCCTGCGGGAGCGCCTGCAGGAGAACGCCCGGGACAAGGCCGCCGAGCCGCTGGAGATCTCCCGGCGCGAGGTGGCGGGACTGCTCGCGTCCTGCGGCGTGCCGGACGCCCGCATCCAGGCCTTCGAGGACCGGTACGACGCCGAATTCGGCGAGACCGCTCCGCTGCGCGCCGCGAACGTGGTGGAGCCGAAGCGCTTCGAGGTGCGCACGCCCGACGTGGTGGTGCAGGTCAACCCCGAGCGCAGCGACCTCATCGAGACCCGCGTGATCGACGGCATCCGCTATGTGCTGATCCGCGCCGAGGAGGGTGTGGAGGTCAACGGCGTCAACATCGCCATCGGCGGATAGCGCCGCGCAAAGGCCTTGTTTTTAAACCCCTGTTCATGAACAATTCATGTTTCAGGGGTATTATTTAAGTTGTAAAGGTATGCCGTCCGCGCCGGACCGGGCGGCGGCATCGCATCGAACGGGGCTGGCGGCCCCCGCAGCCGCCGGGGTGGAGCATGAGGATAGGGCTGGACATCGGGTCGACGACCATCAAGTGCGTGGTGCTGGACGAGAGCGGCAGCATCGCGTTCTCCCGCTATCAGCGGCACAAGTCGCAGATCGCGCAGCTGGTGGAGGTGCTGCTGCACGCCGTCCGCACCGAGTTTCCGGGCGAGCGCTTCGTGATGGGCATCTCCGGCTCCGCGGGCATGGGGCTGGCGGACGAGCTGGGCATCGACTTCCTGCAGGAGGTCTACGCCACCCGCGTGGCGCTGAAGGCGCTGATCCCGCAGGCGGACGTGGCCATCGAGCTGGGCGGCGAGGACGCGAAGATCCTGTTCCTGACCGGCGCGGGCGGGCTCGAGGTGCGCATGAACGGCACCTGCGCCGGCGGTACCGGCGCCTTCATCGACCAGATGGCGACGCTCATGGACGTGTCCGTCGACCAGCTGGAGCCGCTGTCCGCCCACCACAAGCGCAGCTACGCCATCGCCTCGCGCTGCGGCGTGTTCGCCAAGTCCGACATACAGCCCCTGCTGAACCAGGGGGCGCGGAAGGAGGACGTGGCGCGCTCGATCTTCGAAGCCGTCGCCGGGCAGACCATCGCCGGGCTCGCGCAGGGCCGCGAGATCGCCGGCAACGTGGTCTACCTGGGCGGACCGCTCACCTTCTTCTCGCAGCTGCGCGACTGCTTCGATCAGGCGCTGGACATCCACGGCATCCACCCGGACGATTCCCTGTACTTCGTGGCCATCGGCGCGGCGCTGCAGGCGGGCAGCGCGGTGGACATCGACGCGCTGATCCCCCGCGTGCACGACCGCGCCGCCCAGGCGCGCTACGCGGCCTGCCCGCCGCTGTTCCGGGACGAGGCGGAATACCGGGCCTTCCGCGCGCGGCACGAGCGCGCGCGCGTCGACACGGTCTCGCGGCCCGGTTACGACGGGCCTGTCTACATCGGCATCGATTCCGGCTCCACCACCATCAAGGCGGTGGCGATCGACGCGGACTTCAACCTGCTCAAGACCGCCTACATGTCCAACAAGGGCAACCCCCTGCCGGAGGTGAAGCGGTTCCTGGCGGCGTTCTACGCGGAATTCCCCCGCGCCCGGGTGGCCGGGGCGGGCGCCACGGGCTACGGCGAGGCGCTGGTCCGGTCCGCCTTCCGGCTGGACGGCGGCGTAGTGGAGACCGTGGCGCACTTCATCGCCGCGCAGCAGCTGCAGCCCGACGTGGACTTCATCATCGACATCGGCGGGCAGGACATCAAGTGCTTCCGCATCCGCGACGGCGCGATCGACGACATCTTCCTGAACGAGGCCTGCTCTTCCGGCTGCGGATCGTTCATACAGACCTTCGCCGCGGCCTGGGGCCTGCCCGTGGACGAGTTCGCCCGCCGCGGACTCATGGCGCAGCACCCGGTGGACCTGGGCTCCCGCTGCACCGTGTTCATGAATTCCTCGGTGAAGCAGGCGCAGAAGGACGGCGCGACACTGGAGGACATCTCCGCGGGCCTGTCCATATCCATCGTGAAGAACGCGCTTTACAAGGTCATCCGCACCGCCAATGCCGCCGAGCTGGGCGAGCACATCGTGGTGCAGGGCGGCACGTTCTTAAACGACGCGGTGCTGCGGGCCTTTGAGCGCGAGATCGGCAAGCCTGTGGTGCGGCCGAACATCGCGGGGCTCATGGGGGCGTACGGCGTGGCGGTGTGGTCCGCGAAGCGGTCGAAGGGGGAGAGCACCCTGCTGACCGCTGAGGAACTTCAGGCCTTCACCATGCAGACCACCAACACCCGCTGTCAGGGCTGCAAGAACCACTGCATGCTCAACATCATCAAGTTCGACAACGGCAGGCGGTTCA
>JAFRMB010000032.1 GCA_017430945.1 Clostridia bacterium
CGCACCATCGCCGACCAACTGGCCTCCGGAAAAAAGAAGGCCGTTCACCAAACCATCGGAACGTAGATCGACGCGCTGTGCAAGGCCTTTGCGTTCTATCGCATCCGCCGTTATGACATTCGGGGAAAGCGATACCTCCGGTCAGAGGACAAATACTATCTGACGGATCACAGTTTCCGCTTCGCCCGGCTCGCCACAAAGAATATGGACTACGGCCGGGTGCTGGAGAACATCGTCGCCGTGGAACTGCTTCGGCGGGGGTATGAGGTGTATGTGGGTGTCCTGTATCAGAAGGAAATCGACTTCGTGGCAATTCTCCAAGGAGAAAGGCTGTATGTTCAGGTCGCCAACGACATCTCATCTCCAGATACTTTCCAGCGGGAGATTGGCCCGCTGCTGAGGATCCGCGATGCGTATCCCAAACTACTGATCGCCCGGATCTACCAGCCTGCCTGGCAGCACGAGGGCATCCAGATCATCGATGCCGCCGACTGGCTGGCGGACGCTGTTCCCCAAAGTGAAGAATCGTGAGGTTTTGGGGAATTGAGGGCGGATGGGATCGACAGTGTAGAGATGATGTACATTGACCACAGCGGGGCTGTGGTGTGGGAGGAGCGATGATCATGAAACGCCTGATACTGGTTTGGGTGATGGTTCTATGCATGATTCTTTTGTCGTCCTGCGCTACAATCAGACGTGATGTCATCATTCCAAACAGCACTTCCTTCGACCTGGAAACGAACGGCCTGGTACTGGTCCAAACCGTCCACGAGAGTGATCAAACCATCAAAAACTATGCTCTGGCGTCAAATCTCAGGATTATGGATACCGAACCATTCGCACCGGACAGCATGCAGGTGTATACCGTGGTCTCTTTTTCAACTGGGATGGACAATATGCTGCAGGGCCCGCTCAGAGTGTATGACGAAGCAAGGCGAGAGGTTCCTGTCACACGGGAGATCGATGCTATCTGCCATGGTATGATGGATGTTGGTCATCATGTGATGGAATGCAGGATCTTTCATGTCAGTGACGAATGGTTTGTTTCTGCCATGCTGAATGTCAACCTGTGGACGCCTTATCAGTTTTACTATTTCAATCAGGAATCCGGCAAGCTGATGCTGCTGTATGAGTTTGATGGACGGGATGTTACCGCTATTCAGATTCTCTCCGCTGAAAGGTTGCGTTTGTTGGATCAGCGCAGCATCGGCGGCTGGTATAAGGCCTTCACACCAGTCGGGCTGATGGAGGAGCACCCGGATGTGCTTGAAAATACAGCGCAAATGCTTCTGATCCGCAGCGACCTGTTTGACGAGGCTTATGTTCGAGGCCACAATCACAACCGGAAGCTCAGTGTAGACTACTTTTCAGGGCTTCCATTTGGCTACTTACTGCACGGGGTGTCTTACGGCAATGAATCAGTGACTTATCTGAATGAAAATGAGAAGATAGTTTTTCAAGCTCTGCTCGATCTATGTCCACCTTATGAGATTGAGCTTATTCCCGATACATCTGAAACCTGCGTGGTGCTTATCTTCCGCTTTGCCGCTTTCAATCAGGAGACGAATTGCCAGGAGGAATGGACACTATTCCGTCTGTCCGATGCTCCTGAAAGCGCTACGTTCACACAAACTGTCTCACAACTGCAAGAAGCATATGGAGAACTGATCCCTTGCAGTATCCCGGGATGGATGATGATGAAACATTGATGGTTGCAGTGGAACTCTTGTATTGAAGGAGCGCTGACCATGAAACGTATGATGCTGGTTTGGGTGATGATCCTGTGCCTGGCAGCAGCGCCATGATCAAGGAGGCATAAAGCATGAACTACTATGGATCTCCCGAGCACATGGCCAGCCTTCAGGATTACGATGAACGCGTTTTCCCGCATTGCGATTTTTCAAAACCGTCAGGCGAGTACAGTCCCGGCGATGGCTACCGGGTCCTGTGGTACAGCGCGAAAGATGACAACGAGCTGACCCGCTCGCCATATCGCGATCTGAACACCGGAACCGTCAACAGACTTTACCACAATGATGAACTCATTTTTGAGTGGAGGTTCACCGGAGCCAGTTCCCGCAAAGCGTCCATCATTCACCACGCAAACGGCAAGACATATCTGCTGTTTTACGAGGATCTCTATGGCTACAGTGTACTGGATCTGTTGTCCATGCAAAGCATCCACTATATCCCGCAGGAGTCCCATGACACAAACGAATCGCGGTTTGAGGAGACGGTCATCTGGGTCGTCCCGCATTATGATCAACAGAGCAGCTTACTGGCGGTAGAGGGCTGCATCTGGGCTGCTCCATACACTGTTCTTGTGGTTGATTTCAGCGACCCTATGCGGATTGTGGAAGCCAGACGCTGGCTCGATCTGAACGGTGATATTGACTCGGGTCACTATGATGAAATCAATTTCATCGGATGGGATGAGGATTCGCTCGTATGCGACACGGGCAGATTCAATAAGTCCGATCTATTCAGGCGCATCAAAGAGCTGCAGATTTCGTGAGTACACTTTGAGTACACTTTTCCTGCGAGCCAAAACAAAACAGGCGAAAATCGCGAAAAACCGCTTCAAAAGCGAGCGATGCCGCTACATTTATAAGCAAAATATAGCGCTGGACCTCGAGTGGGAATAAACTGCTTGTGACTCAAAACGTACCGGATCATCCAGAGCAGTCTGAAACAGCAGACATCCTTCGGGGTGCCTGCTGTTTTCCGTTATCAGCACTGACAGCAGCACTCCCCCGCCGTCATTTTTCTCTTGACAAGTTCGCGGGAGTCGAGTATGATTTGTTATACAAATCATACTTATGAGGTGTAACGATGAAAACGCCGGAAGGGAAATATGCTTGGACGGCCACCGTCGGAGAAAAAGGACAGATCGTGATACCGAAACAGGCTCGGGATATCTTTGGGATCAGGCCCGGAGATACGCTGCTGCTTCTCGGCGATGTGACGCGTGGGATCGCCATTCCTCCGAGGGAAGCCTTCGCGGAGTGGTTCAGGGTCGCCTTTCAGGAACAGGACGGTGACGACGAATGAAGAGAGTGGCCTTTTTCTGTATCCCCGCACACGGTCATACGAATCCCATGCTGCCGGTCGCTGCGGAGCTGGTGAAGCGGGGAAATGCGGTCAGATTCTATTCGTTCGATGAATTCAAGGACAAGATCGACGCCACGGGCGCAGCGTTCATATCCTGCGATAAGTATCTGCCGGAGCTCACGCAGCGGGAAGAAGGCAGACTGAAGAACGTGTCCACCACGGAGATGACGATCCAGGACATCCGCATCACGCTCCGTATGGACAGCTTCCTCGATGAAGCGTTCAAGACCTTCAAGCCGGACGTCGTCTATACGGATTCCGTCTGTTTCTGGGGAAAACTGAATGCATGGAAGCACCATGTGCCGATGGTCGTTTCCACCAGCACGTTTGCCTTCAACCAGCTGTCCTCGCAGTACATGAAGAATTCGCCCGGTGAATTGGCGGATATGATCCTCGGGCTGCCGAGGATCTCCAGGGAGCTGAAAACGCTCGAGCCATACGGCTATCGCGTGAAAGGCGCCTTATCCCTGGTCCAGAGCGACAATCAGACGGACAGCGTCGTCTATACGTCACGGCGTTTCCAGCCGTATGCCGAGAGCTTTTCGGATCACTACGCCTTTGTAGGGCCCTCTGTGTTCTCAAAGGCCGTTCCCGATAAAGCGAAGGAACGCGCCCTTGTCTACATTTCCATGGGGACCGTTATCAACGACAGACCGGATTTCTACGCCAAGTGCATCGAAGCCTTGAAAGACCAGGACGTAGACGTCGTCATTTCCTGCGGAAACGCGACAGACCGCGAGGCTTTGGGGCCGCTGCCTGAAAACATCCGGGTATATCCCCATGTCGATCAGCTCGACATCCTTTCGAGGGCACACGTTTTCATCACACACTGCGGCATGAACAGCGTTTCCGAAAGCCTGTACATGGCTGCGCCGATGGTCCTCTATCCTCAAACGAATGAACAGAAGGCCGTGGCGAGAAGGGTGGCGGAAACAGGCGCCGGAACGGTCTTGCATGACGATTCGGTCGACGGTATCCGGGCTTCTGTGCGGGAGATCCTGGACCATGCAAACTATGCGAAAGCCGCCGAAGCCTGCAGTACGGATTTTCGTTCCTGTTCAGGTGCGGCCGGGGCAGCGGCGTTCATCGAGAACGCGCCACATCCATCGAACGGGATCGATGTTGTCGCCGAACTGAATAAAGCAGCCTCGAGATCACAGTTGATCTACTGGGGCATCGTCATCGCAGCCATCAATCTGATCGGATTCCTCGTCAGCTGGAAATATGCCTGGATCATCGGCGTCGCGGCCGGCATCCTGTCCGGTCCGGTCGGCAAGGCCATACAAAAGCGGAAATACGCTTCCATACTGCGCCGGATCTCTTGAACGGATGGATCTCTTTCCGGAATGAAAAAACACATGGATCCGGGCAAACGGAGCCGTCTCAAAACAACGTCCGATGAAAGGATCATCGAGCATAGATCCACGATACACCGTAGGGGCACCCTATCGGGTGCCCGCGGATGGATGATCCATCGCAAGGTGTTTTGAGGCAGCCCCATTTTATTGATTTTTTGTTTCATTTAGTTACAGATTTCTTTCAATAATAGTCAAATCATTTACCGTTTGCACACAGAAAGGTCATTTGGAGTTCTCTGGACACCGAACGGACGGGTGGGTATACTATTAATTAGGGAAAAACTCAATGAATATGTCGATCCGACTCAGCGCGTGCGTAAAAATGCATCTGCCGGATCCACAGTGCTGCCTACGGTGATGCTGCATACGGTCCTCGATAAGATGGCGGTCGACCCGCCTGAGACCGGCGGGATCGGAGATATCAAAGCGGATGAGCCTTCCGGGATCCGCCCGCCATTGCCATTGGATCGGTAAAAGCATCCGTATCGTCTGAAGTTGTGATGGCTGACGCCTCAGGTCGCATGGGCGAACGGTTTGATATCGGATCCCGGGATCCGCTCACTGATAGCGGGATCGTACGGACCGGTTGAAACACACGACGGGATCGTCGCCATGGCATCCTCTGAATATGCGGGAAAATGGACAAGTGCGCGGATCGGCTGAAAGCGGCCGGGAAGTGGTGAACGATGAAGTATTTTTCCAAAAATAATGTCAATCCGGGACGGCAGACGGAAGTGGATTGCCTTAAAGCGTTCACCATATTCCTCATGCTCATCGTACATGCGTATGAAAACTGCGCAAACGACCGTGAAAACATCATCTTCTATGCTTTTCATTTCATGGAGAGCATCACGGGAGCGGCGACTTTCATGATCTGCATGGGGCTGGGTATGCGCTACAGTCGGTCGCAGTCGCCCGGTGCCTTCCTGCGTCGCGGCATTGAGCTGCTGACCGTCAGCCAATTGCTGAACATCCTGAGGGACTCGCTGCCCACGCTGATCTCCTATTGGATCACGGGTGAACAGAAATACATCGCCAACGTGCTTGTGGTGCAGACGGATATACTGACCTTCGCGGGCTTCGCTTTCATATTGATGGCTTTGATGGCGCGATTGCGCCTCTCGCCCAGGGCTATCCTGGGGATCGGCTTTGGGATGAATGTCCTGGCCCTGGTGCTTTTCAGGGTTTTCCGCAGCACGGGCAACTATGCGCTCGACCAACTGCTGGGCTTCTTCATCGTGACGGACGCGGAAGCCTATTTCCCGTTGTTCTGCTACTTCGTATTTGTGGCGTTCGGCTATGCCCTGGGCGGCGTATATCGACACATACAGGACAAGGACGGGTTATCGACGCGCATGCTGCAGATCGGTCTTCCGACCGTTGCAGCCTACTACATACTGCGCCTGACGGTGTCCCTGCCGCTGCTGCCAAAGTTCATGTCCGTCGAACAGTACATCCTCAATCCGCTGACCGACGCCCTGGCCAATTGTCTCATGGCTCTGTGTCTGCTGGCATTGTTTTACAAGCTGCTGAAGCGGAACGGGGGCAGGCTCCCTGCGCTGGCAGCGCATCTGTCAAAGCATATCAATGCGTATTACTGCATCAGCTTTGTGCTGTATACCCCGTTGGGCACTCTGATGGTCCTGCTTTGGGATTCAAGGCTGCCGGGCGCGGTGCTTCCTTTGTTGTATGGCCTGCTGGTGCTCGCGATCTGCCATGCCGTCATCGACTGGAATGAAAGCAGGCTGCATTTCACCATCGCAAACCTGCATGGGCGGCGTCGGGCGATCGTCTTTTGGGCCATATGGCTGGCGACGCTTCTGATCTGTTTCTATTCCTATCCCAGGATCGATGTTTTCGGGACGATCTGGAACGACTATCTGGGCGTCTGATGCTGCAAACGCCCAATACAGGAATGGGGAGTCACAGCGATGGCAAAGAAGAGCATTCAGGAAATGGGTACCAGGGAGCGCAGGCGCCATTCCCTGGCAGTCCGTTCCTTGCATACGACCGTTCTGCAGATCGTTACAGTAAGCCTGGTAGCTCTGACCGTCGGTCTGGGCCTGTATTCCTTTTTTACGATCAATCGTTATATTTCGGATGCTTCCAGCATTTCCCGCAGCGCAGCATCCATGCTGGAGCGATATGTGGGTGTCGATGCCCTGGCAGATGAGGTGATGACCGCATATTTCGATCAGGACGATGGCGAGCGCGAGCAGGTTTGGACCGAAGCGTACCGGGCTCGATTTGAGCCTTTCGTCCAGCGCGCGGATTTCGAGCAGATTAACTGGACGCTGAGCCAGTTTGGGGAGGCTTTCGATCTGAGCTCGATCTACGTCGCCGGTTTTGACGTTGAGAACAGCGCCATGGTCTACATCATCGATGCGGGCGCTCCTGAGGATACGCTGAAGCCCGGAGACTGGGAGGAAGTATCCCCGAACGGCATCCAGGCCTTCCTGAACTGGGACGGGAGCAAGCCCGTCTACAGGATCGCGAACACGGAAAGCTATGGCTTTCTCTGCACCAGCGGCGCGCCGATCCACAACGGCGAGGGAAGCATCGCTGCATTTGTCTTTGTGGATGTCTATATGGCGGACTTTGTCAAAGGCATCCAGTGGTTCGCCATTGGGTATGGGGTCATCCTTGCTGCGGCCACTGCGCTGATCGGCCTGCTGTCGGCACGGCGCGTTCACGATCGATTGGTGCAACCCATCACGACCATCGCCGATGCGGCTCAGGATTACGTGCGGGATCGTCAATCCGGCGCGATGGTGACCGATCGCTTCAAAAGCCTGGACATCCACACGGGCGATGAGATAGAAAACCTGGGCTCGACCATGTCATACATGGAGCAGAGCGTCAACGAGTATCTGGAGAACCTGACGCGCGTCACGGCCGAAAAGGAGCGCATCGGCGCGGAGCTGAACGTGGCGAAGCAGATCCAGGCGGACATGCTGCCGCGCATTTTCCCGCCCTTTCCGGAGCGGCACGACTTTGATATTTACGCCACGATGGATCCGGCAAAGGAGGTCGGCGGCGACTTCTACGACCTCTTCCTGATCGATGAGGACCACCTGTGCCTGGTGATGGCGGACGTATCCGGCAAAGGCGTGCCCGCAGCGCTGTTCATGGTGATCGCCAAGACGTTGATCAAGAATCACGCGCTGCATGGCGAGAGCCCGTCGGAGATCCTGTACAACGTGAACAACCAGCTCTGCGAGGGAAATGAGGCAGAGATGTTCGTCACGGTATGGCTGGCCATCATCGAGCTGTCCACCGGCAAGGGCGTGGCCGCCAACGCCGGCCACGAGCACCCGGCCCTTTGCCGCAACGATGGCAGCTATGAGCTCGTGGTCTATCGCCATGCGCCCGCCGTTGCAGCCATGGAGGGCATCCGCTTCCGCGAGCATGGATTCGAACTGTATCCCGGAGACAGACTCTTTGTGTACACCGACGGCGTTCCGGAAGCCACAGATGCCCATAACGAGTTGTTTGGTTCGGAGCGCCTGGTGGCCGCACTGAACCGCGACCCGGACGCCGACCCAAAGACGCTGCTGTGCACCGTGCGCGAGGAGATCGACGCCTTCGTGGGCGACGCGCCGCAGTTCGACGACCTCACCATGCTCGCCCTGTACTACAATGGCGGGCAAAGCGACGCGTGAGTCAAGCCGGGCAAAGCCCGTTTGGACGGGCCGGACGAGGTATCCGCCTTCATGGACGGCCTGATGAGGAGGATCCGCTCCTCTCCGGGATCATTTTGTTTGGGAGATATTGCCTGTGCACTGATGGCGCTTTGCGGAGACCGTGACCGATCCAAAGGATCATCGTTGAAGATCGTCTGCCGGAGGTGGGTCGAGGCCCCAGGCGATCACGGGAACGCGCTCTGCATGAGCAGCAGGACCGGCTGCCCTTGCAGGGCCCGTTTTATTTGTAACGGCGCATCAGGTCGGTGCATTTTTCGTATCAGCGCGGCATTTTCATAAGGACAGCGATATCGAGCGGGGTCGGCGGCCAAAGCGATCGTGATACCGCAGAGGATGCCTGAAGGAGCATCCCCTCGATGTCCGGATCACGGGATCCCCGCACTTCTCACAGACCGTTCCTCGGTCGCAACTGCGTTAATTATATATTAATAATCGAATAATGGCTGTATTTTTACCCCATATGATGTTCATTTGCGGGATGATATATGATATAATATGATTAATGGTATGTCCGGTTCCGAAAACGATTTAGTTTACAGGACCCGATGTCCATTCAGGTCAAAAAGACGGGAAGCCTGGAACGCGGGCAAGGGATCACTGAAGAAAGCGCTGATGAGGTTCCTCCCGATAGGCCCGGTTTGGCTGTCATCATCGTCGTGATCCGCATGCCGCTGAACGGAGGCCGTTTGTTCAGCCGCCTGTTCTCGGTCTACGGCATCCCTACCCTCGTCTGAGCAACGGTCGCCCGGGTGCTCTTCTGCAATAACAAGGACAAAGACAGCAAGTGACGCAGAAGCGGCGCTGTCCCGTCCGTCAGGCACTTCGGTCCGGCGGATCGGGCGGCGCTTCGATATGCCTTCGGCCGGGAAAACAAACCAGGACTGTGGGAACGTTCGGCGGCCGTGGCGACACCGCGCGCCCGCCCCACTCTCCCCCGCCCCGGGGTCGTCACGCGTCCTGCGTCTGCGAAGGGCCGGGGGCAGCATCCGGCATGTGCGAACAGATCGGTGCACGGCAAAGGACTGTATCATGAGATATCCGAACGCGATGAACGGCATCCGGAGGATCTGTCTCGCCGGGATCCTGAATATCGCGTCGTCGGCGTTCGGCGTCTGGAACCTGATTTTGCTGACGACAAACAGCATGGACCTGAACGCGAGCGGAGAGGTGATCGCGAAAAAAATGATCGCCGCCCGCCGGGCGTCTGCAGGCAGATGCTCTACCGGCAAGTGCCGGGCAGGGCGAGACGGATGCGGTGATCATCCCACACCATTGAAGATGGAGGAAAGGTGCAGGCATGGATTATATCCTGGAGACCAAAAACCTGACAAAGATCTACGGCCAGAAAGAAGCTGTCAAGGATGTGAACCTTCACATCAGAGATGGTCAGATCTACGGACTGATCGGCCGCAACGGCGCCGGCAAGACCACGATCATGCGGATGATCAGCGGGCTGTCCAGGCCGACCCGGGGCAGCTATTCCCTGTTCGGCAAGACGGGGCTTCAGATGCAGATGATGCTCAAGAACGTGGGCGTTCTGATCGAGCACCCCGGGCTTTATCCGCGGCTTTCGGCCTATGAGAATCTGAAGATCAAGTGCATCGGCATGGGGATCAAGCCGAAGGGTTATGTGGAGGGACTGCTCAAGACCGTCGGCCTTGAGAACACGGACGCGAAAAAGGGCGCCGGCTCCTATTCCCTGGGCATGCGGCAGCGCCTGGGCATCGCGCTGGCGCTGGTGGGCGACCCCAAGATGATCATCCTCGATGAGCCGATCAACGGTCTCGACCCGCAGGGCATCGTCGAGGTGCGCGAAACGCTGGCCAGGTTGCGGGATGAAAGAGGCATCACCATCATGATCTCCAGCCACATCCTGGATGAGCTGGCAAAGGTCGCGGATGCCTACGGCGTCATCCATGAAGGCAAGCTCCTGGATGAATTCAGCGCGGAGGAACTGCACAAGCGCTGCGGAAAGAGCCTCGTCATCCGTACGGACGACGCCGCTGAAACGCTGCGCGTCCTGGAAAGGATGGATATCCGAGACACCGTCCACGAGCCGGATGGAAGTCTCCGGGTCGTGGAAGGCATGGACAGGGCAAAAGAGATCACCCGAGCCATCGTCAACGCCGGGATCGGCCTTGAGGAGATCTATCTGCGCACGAAGTCTCTTGAAGCGTACTACCTCGGCATGACGGGAGGTGAACACAATGGGTAATCTGATCAGGATGGACCTGTACCGGATGTTCAGATCCAGATCCTTTTACGTCTGCCTGACCCTGGTTTTTGTGCTTGCACTGATCAACATGCCGCTGGCAAAGCTGCTGTTCAGATTGGCGGGTTCGATTTCGCCCGAGATCAGCGAGGCATTTGCGGCCGAGGCGGACTTTTCCGGCATCCTCAAGGATCCATTTCCTCTGATAAGCAAGATGCTGGTCTTCATCTCGCTGTGTTTCTTCTTTTATGCGGACGTGGAAAACGGTTACATCAAGAACATCGCCGGCCAGATGCCGATGAAAGGCTTTACGATCCTGTCCAAGTTCCAGGCATCGGTCGTCCATAACCTGGTTTTTGCCTCGGCCGGCATCATCGGAAATCTGATCGGCACTGTGTTCGTTCAGCGGATCGTCGTTGACAGCGGCGTGCCGGACAGCATTCGGATGCTGGCGCTGAGGCTCCTGCTGCTCCAAAGCCTTTGTGCCATCCTGTTGCTGGTGGTCAACACGTTTCGCAGCAAATCACTGGGGATGGTCCTGGCGGTCCTGTTCGGTATGGGCTTGACCAAGCTGATCTACCTGGGGATCAACACGGGACTGGAACCGATCTTCGGTGAAGGGACGGACATCACCAAATACATGCCGGATTGCGTTATGGCTGAAGATCCCCTCGATACGGTGAAAGCGCTTCTGGTCGCGCTCGTGGCGGGAGGCGTTTTTCTACCGCTGGCGATCCGGATATTTGATCGGAAAGATGTTAAATGACCCCTGCGGTCATTTGCAAACAAAATTGAGAACGGAGGAATCGAGCGATGGGTATTTTGGGAGTTATTCTGGGCATTCTGGCAATGGTGTGCGCTGTTTTGGCGACATTCCTTTTCGGTACGGTCGGCGGTGTCGTGGCCGGCGTGCTGGGTGTTGCGGCGATCCTGCTGGGTATCCTGAAGAGGAAGCGGGACAGCAAAGGCGGCATCGCAGCGATCATCATCGGCGTACTGGCCGTCATCATCATGATCGGGTTGACCGGCACTTGGTCGAAGCTGTTCACGGAATTGCACGATAAGGCCGTTGAATACAAGCCGGACGGGCTGTGGGCACAGGCGACCGAAGATGTCAATGGCGGATTTTTGGGCATCATGCGCAAAGTGCCCGGCGACGAAGCCAGTCTGAACGCATTCCTGGATGAAATGAACGAGCTGAACGAGCTGAGCGGTGCGCAGGCGCAGGCGCAGTGACTTAAGGTACCGGGTACCGCAGACACATGGATGACTTGCACAACCGCTACTGAATAGAGGATAGACATATCATGAAGAAGCTGATCACCGCCCTGCTTGCGGTGTGTTTACTGTTGCCCTGTCTGCCGGGGTCGGCCGAGAGCACGCCCGTGGTCCTGGAAGCATCCGGCATGAACATCGATTTCAGGGATGTCATGGACGCATCCGCCAATTTCGTGGAATTCGATGAGTCCGGCATCATCTGCCACGATCCCCTCGTTGCCCTTCTGTGTCTGGATTACATATCGCTGCCGAAGGATGTCATGAACGCCCTGGATGAACGGTATGCAAATGACAGCGAGGAAACGAGGGACCGCGTCGGCCGTTCCCTGTCGAAGGGCTTTGCCTACCTGGCCTTCGTCATCGTCACGGACGCCCAGGATCCGGACGATGCGATCGAGATCGCGTTGGGAGAACACCCGCAGGGCGCGGAAGTCGTTGAATTCGGCGCGTCAGAGGCCCTTCACTACTATGCCGTCCTGCCGCCTCTGGTGCCTCCGGCGGTCGACTACGACGCTTTCGCGGAATATGGGGTCGACCCGGAGACCGTGCGGCAGGATGCAGACGCGATCCTGGCGGACATGGAGTATGTCCGCAAAGCCTTTACCGAGCGTCTGCAGACCGCTGAACTGTACCCGCCCGCCGATCCCGGCGCCAGTCTCATCGGCCAAAGCCTCAGCTTTGAGACCACCGACCTGGACGGCAACGCGGTCACGAGTACAGAATTGTTTCAGGACAACCGGATCACCATGGTCAACCTCTGGGGGACCTGGTGCGGCAACTGCGTCGATGAGATGGAAGCGCTTGCCGGGATCCATACCCGGATCCAGGAGAAGGGCTGCGGCGTCGTCGGCCTCGAATTTGAATATGCACCCATCGACACCATGACGGACGAGATCCGTGCGTTCATGGAGGAAAAGGGCGTGAATTATCCCAGTGTGATCATGCCCCAGGGCAATGCCATCCTGGACCAGGTCAGCGGATACCCCACCACCTTCTTTGTGGACAGCGAGGGCACGATCCTGACCCACCCCATCGTCGGGGCGATGGTCGACCAGTACGAGCGCACGATAGACCGGCTTCTGTCGGATGAAGATGCGAATGCTGCGACCGACGCCGGACCGGTGAAGAACGAAAGCGGCGCTTATCGCGTCATCGTCTGCGACCGGGACGGAGATCCCGTCGAGGGCGTGCTCGTCCAGTTCTGCGACGACGTCATGTGCTCCTTCCAGCCTACCGACGCGAACGGCATCGCCACGTTCAACGTCGAGGAACAAAAGGTGTACGACGTCCATGTGCTGACGGCACCGGAGGGCTATGCGCCGGACGATGGCACGTACAACACGCTGGATACCTTCTCCGACGTGAGCATCATCCTGGACAAAGCTGCCTAAGAGGACGTTCATTGCCTGCACGGCGTGGTAAGGATGCGCCTTCATGATCCGGAGCCGACATAAAAGGCCGATCGCCATGAAGAGGACCGCAGGCCGTCTCCTGGCGGTGCTTCTGACCCTTGCGCTTCTGCCCGGGCTTCGCCGCACAGGCGGAGATCGCGGAGGCTTCGGGCACGGCTTCAGCGCCTCACATCGTGACCGGAAAGGCTTATCCTTACCTCTGCCAGTATTATGATGCGCAGGGCCATCCCGCAGAGAGCCGGATGACCCTCTGCTTAGTGGACGCCGGCGACATCCCCTATGTCCCTCTGTCTGAATACATGTCGTTTCTCTCAGGCCTTTTCAGGGATCCGGGACGGTGCACCACCATTTACGAAGGTCTGTCCCGATACCGATGCCGGGGAGGTCTGTTTCCCGGTCTCCCGCCCGGACGACAAAAGCACGCTGTACGGCTATCCCGACCCGGTGCCTGCAGCCTGCCGAAGCTCCGGCCGGGGCAGGCCGGTCGGGCAGACCACCGGGGGCGGTCCCTGCGTGGCGCCGCCCTGTACCAATGCCGCCGGGTCGCTCTTCCAGATCTCGGGGAACGAGCAGATCTCCATCATCAGGAACGGCTCTCTTTATAATACCGACGCCGGCATCGGACCCGACTCCCGGCTGGATAAGCCCGGATCCATCTATGATCGCCCTGCGCCGGCGGCGTATCTGCACGACCTGAAACAGCATCGCCGATGGCAATGAGCCGTTCGTGCTGCTCGACGCGGCCCGGCAGTTTCTCACAGCGAAAAAACCTATGAGAGGAACCATGAGACTATGAAGCACTTGAAATCGTGGTTGAGCGTACTGTTGACGATGGTGCTGCTGATGGGCTGTGTGGGCGGCTCTGCCGAGACGGCAGCGGCGGCCCCGGCGCAAACGGCTGCACAGGGTCCCCGTCTGACCCTAGCGGACATCGAAGCGCATGGGGCAACGGCCTATACCCACGACGGTCGCGTGACGTTCGTGGACGGCGCGTGTACCGACGCACCCGTGCGCGGCGTGGATGATGCTGCGGTGGTCGTGAATAGCATGATCACACTGCTGGGCGGCGGTGCCAGGACGCAGTTCGAGCCCTGGCGTTCATTTGAAGATCCGGCGGGCAACATCTATTATGTGTTTCAGCAGATCTACGCCAGGACCACGGTCCCCGGCGGCGCGGTCAAGGTCGTCACCGACGCCGAGGGCAATATGCTGGGACTCATCGGCAGTGTGGCGCACGATCTGCCCGATGTGGCCGAGGCCGAGGGCATCACCGCCGAACAGGCTGAGGCGCTCGCGCTGCAGTACATACGCGACAACTATCCGGATCAGGCCGAACTGGTCGAGGGGCGCACGGAAAAAGCCGTCCTGCCGGTCCATCCGGAGATCGACCTTAGTTCTGAGATCGACAGGCCCGAAACCCGGTTTGTCTGGGTGGTCTACACCAACAATCCCGGCGGCCGCGTGGAGGCGGCTTCCGACCTGCCCTATCTCGCCCACTATGTGACCATGTCGGGCGAATATCTGTACAGCCTGCCCACCATCATACCCGGCGACGTGGTCGCGACCACCGGATCTCACGCCGCGTATGTATTCGAGTTCATGGAGCCGGTGGATTACACCGGGCCGGTGACCTTCTCGGACGGTACCGAGCGCGAGATCACCGTCACGCTGATGCGCGACAGCCGCACGGGCATGTACTACCTCGGCAACATCGAACGGCGGATCGTCGTGGGAGACTGCTATGAATTCCTGTACAACCACGGCCATGTCGTGCTGGAGGCATCCCCCGACAATACGGGCTGGGACAACACCTGCCTGCTTTCGTTCTACAACTACTGCCGCGCCTGGGATTACTACCAGGCCATCGGCTGGACGGGTGGGGACGGCATGGGAACGCCAATGCTGGTCCTGAAAGACTTTTGCAACAGCTACCACGAGCCCATCGACAACGCCGCCTACGCAGGTCATTTCTACGGCTGGCAGACGTTCCTGTCCAGCGATGTCAACGATTTCTCGCAGTGCCTCGACGTGCTGGCGCACGAATTCACCCACTGCGTGACAGGCAGCCTCATGACCTACAACGCGTACCTGAACGACTATGGTTCGATCAACGAAGCCATGAGCGACATCCAGGGCAATATCTGTGAGATGATGGCCGGCGCGACGGAGGACACCACCTGGGCCCTGGGCGAGAACAGCAGCGCTGCCACCTTCCGCAGCATGAGCGACCCACATCAGTTCCGACAACCGGAATACTCCTGGGATTATCATTACCGTCCAAACGTCAAATCTCCCACCCCGTTAAACGATCAGGGCGGCGTGCATACCAATTCTTCGCTTTTGAACAACGTAGCTTACCGGCTTTGTGAAAAGGGCGGCATGACGCTGGAAGAAGCGCAGGCCTTCTGGTTTGCAGTGGACTGCTCGATGGTGCCGGGCACCGATTACGCCCAGCTGAGCGAATTGATGCCGTGGGTCCTGGAAAACCTGGGCATGGGACGGTACCGGACCGAGCTTGAGGCGGCGATAGATGCCACGCGCCTGCATTCAAACGACGTCCCCGACACCTTCGATGCCGATCGTGCGCTGATCACGCTGACGCTGCCCGACGACGAGATCTTCCAGGACGGCCACTGGGGGCTGGGCATCATCAGCGTCGACGCCGAAAGCCTGGAACAGCGCGTCAAGGGCATCATCGACGACAAGGGCGAATACGAAGGAACTCTCGAACGGATCGTGGAGATCCTTTTCCCCGAGGATGAGGGACCGCGCCCGGGCGACGCCAGAGAGGATGCAGCGGACTTCCCGGGCAAAATGCTGCCCCGGCTGATCCAGGTGTTTGAGACCTGCTTCGGCGATCTGGTCCGTTCCGGCACCGGCGTCGCGGGTCAGGATGGCCGTACCATCCAACTGGTCTGTGGCCCCGGGCTGACTGTGCCGGTGCTGTTCAGGCTGGAGTTCGATTCCGACGAACATATCGTGAGCACCGGGCTTGCGATCTACACCTTCGGCAGCTGGCTCGATGTCGCCACGGCCGTTGCGCCGGCGCTGGAGGCGTTTGATCCTGTGGAGAGCGCGGGGTCCGGTCTCCTGGACGCGTTCACCAAATACCTTGAATCCTACGACCGCGGCGACGACTTCAACGACGTTTTTTCCTCGATGGACGACGTGATCGATATGCTCCGCCAGCCTCGCAAGCTCATCGACCGGCTGTTCTTCAGGATCGAACGCGGCACGGTCAACCGGATCCCCGCGACCGGCCTGGAAACCGTCGGGACATTGAATTCAGACAACTTCCCCCTCCTCGATGAGTTCAACGCACAGATCGGACTGCAGGGCACTGAAGGCCCGGAGGCCGCATCGCTCATCGACTTCGGCGACTCTGAGCTCTATACGCGGGCGGATCTGGAAGCAGCCGTCGCAAGGATCATGGAGCAGTTCGTTTCCTTTGAGGGCTGCGAGCTCCATTCCCTGCGCTACGCCGGAGACGTATGCAACAGCGAGGGAAACATCCGGTGGATGAACGCTTTGAGCGAGAGCGGGGATCTCACGCAGGTCGCCGAATTCCTCTGCGACTTCCACTCGCCCGTCGAAGGCGGCGGCGCGTGGGATGCAGACACGGAATACACGGACTGGCAATGGTGGCTCGCCCGTGAAGAGGGCGGCGAGTGGCAGCTGCTGACCTGTGGCTATTGATCTCTCGTTCCCGCAAGACGGTGTAACGTCCGATGTGAGGTGATGGCGTTGACAAAAGGAAAGGTCTATCTGTTGCTGCAGGCAGCGGTCTGTATCGCGCTGGTGGTGCTGCTGTCTCTTTCGGCGATCGCCGTCTATCAGGATGGCTCGGCCCGCAAGGCGGAGCACCCCATGGAAAGCATCTATTCGCCTGAAGTCGCCGCCGGGAAGTTCGCGCCCATCGCGCCGCTGTTCTTCGCAGGCGTGGGCCTGTTGATCGCGGGGCTCGTGCTGGGCGTTAAGGATGAACGCGCCGCCAGGCCGGTGAAGGACGCTTCTCTCGATCGCGATCTGCTGTCGTCCCGCGTCGCACGGCCTTCCGATGCCATGCTCGCGGAGCGGCGCGCGCAGAGGAAGCTGCTTTGGATCGGCCGCGGTCTGTTCGCGGTCTGTATGGTGCCCATTCTGATCTACATCCTGGATCCCGCCCACTTCCCGCCGGATGACCCGGAGCGCATGTTTGTCGGGCTTATGCGGGTGCTCCTGCCCTGGACCGCCGTGGGCCTGGGCGCGCTGGCAGTGTCCTCTGCGCTTCGGGACCGGCATGCCCTTCGGGAAGTGCAGGCGGCGCAGGAACAGCTGAAGGCGGAACGGGCGGAAGGCATCGCGGCCGGGCGCGGGCCGGTCGATCCGCCGAAGAAGACGGGCGTGCTTCAAGCGATCGTGATCGCGACAGCCGTCGTCCTCATCATCGCTGGCATCTTCAACGGCAGCGCCCGCGACGTGCTCTATAAGGCGATAACGATCTGTACGGAGTGTGTTGGCCTTGGATAATCCCATGAAAACCAGCTGGTGGCAGGGCCATAAGCCGACGACGCGGCGCCTTGTCCAACTGTACTCAGCTCTCCTGCACAATGCCTGCATCAAGGGTTTCGTCGACGGGAGGATCTACACCGGCAGCGCCAAATACGCCTGTGTCCCCGGCCTCAACTGCTATTCCTGTCCCGCTGCGGTGGGTTCCTGCCCGCTTGGCGCCATACAGAACGCACTGGCCTCGACAGGCCATCGGGCGGGCTGGTATGTGCTGGGCATCGTGCTGCTCTTCGGCGTGATCCTGGGGCGAACGATCTGCGGCTGGCTGTGTCCGCTGGGTCTGATCCAGGAGCTTCTGCATAGGATCCCGACGCCGAAGCTCAGAAAGAGCCGCGTCACCCGCGCGATGTCGCGGCTGAAATACATCATTCTGGCCGTATTCGTGATCGCCATACCCCTTTGGTACGGCCTGCGCTATCAGATCCCCCTGCCGGCCTTCTGCAAATACATCTGCCCGGCCGGTACCTTCGAAGGCGCGATGGGCCACCTGGCCAATCCCGCCAATAGCTCCTACTACAGCATGCTGGGAATCCTGTTCACCCGCAAATTCGTCATCATGCTGGTGATCGGCCTGGCGTGTGTGTTCTGCTACCGCAGCTTCTGCCGCTTCATCTGCCCGCTGGGAGCGATCTACGGCCTGTTCAGTCGCGTGGGCGTCATCGGCGCAAAGGTGGATGCAGACCGCTGCAACCGCTGCGGCGCCTGTGTGCGGCACTGCGACATGGATGTGCGGCGCGTGGGAGACCCCGAGTGCATCCACTGCGGCAAGTGCATGGACGTCTGCAGCCAGGGTGCGATCTCCATCAAGGCGGGCGGGATCACCCTCAAGGCCCCGGAGCCGCGCCGCGCCGGCGAAGCGCCGGACGGACGCCGCAGGCCGGGACGGATCGTATGGGGCGCAGCGCTGGCGGTGCTGTGTTTCGCCCTTATATGGTTCAATCTGCTCGACCCCGCCGTCAGGCAGGACACCGGGAAAGAGCCGTCCCTGGAGGCGACCGCTGTCGGCGGACCTTCCGGAACGGAAGCGCCCGATGCGGCAGCGATCCCCACGGTCACGCAGACACCTGTCGAAACGGAAGCGCCCGCGGCCGAGAGCCGCGAAAGCGACGCGCCCATCGGCCACGAGGTCGGCCAGCAGCTGGAGGACTTCACGCTGCAATGCTACGACGGCACCGAGTTCCACCTGGCGGACACGCGCGGCAAGGTCACATTCATCAATTTCTGGGCGACCTACTGTACGCCCTGCATCCATGAGCTCCCCTATTTCAGCGAGCTTTACGCCGCGCACGAGGGCGACATCGCCATGATCGCCGTCCACTCCGGTCTGGTGACGATGGACCCGGTCGCGTTCCTCGCCGACAAGGACTTCGCCATGCCCTTCGCAACGGACACCGATGGCGCGGTGGCAGGCATCGTCGGCGGCACGGGCACGCTTCCTCAGACCGTCGTGCTGGACAGGAAGGGCGAGATCATCTACAACCAGGTGGGTTCCGTCACCCCCGAGGTGCTGGCGGCGCTGTACGACGAAGCAAAAGAATGACCGGATGGCATCGGCATGGGCGGCCCTTCGGGCGGCGCAGGGTCCATCCGTTCGCCGCGCGCTTCGGGGCCCTACCCCCTTCCGGAAGTGCGGTTTTGACGGTCATCGCAGTATGATGCGAAGGCTTGTGTGGCAGATGCCGGCACCCCGAATCCCCGCGATGATCAAGCCCGTCATCCTGCTGCCGGTGTTCCGGTCCATCGTCCGGTACGGCTGGAAGCAGCGGAAGAGGGGGTATGATCAGGTTTGACGGTGAGGAAAACAGGCGGCTTAAGGCAACGATAACGATTCAAAACCACAAAGGAGTGAACGGAATGCTTGTAGTCAATATCCTGCTGATCGTATTTGCCGGAGACACCGCTTTGTCCGGCATCATCGTGGCTGTCCTTTACAGGGCTGGCCTGTGGGGGATGTTTGAGAAGTCCGGCCTCAAGGGCTGGTGGGCGCTGTTCCCCGGCGCGCGGGAATATCAGCTGGCGCGGTGCGCCGGACGCGAATCCGAGGGGCCGGTGTTTTCCCTGGTCTCGTTCGGTTCTGTCGTGCTGCAGGTGGTCCAGGAGTGCATCCCCGGCGGCGAGACGTTCGCCTCCGCCGCGGACACGATGTTGTTGATCGGTCAAACCGTTTTGGCGCTGATCGGCTTTATCTATACCATCCGCGTGTATTCCGGTCTGATCGAGGTCTATGGCGTGCGCAAGCGCTGGATGTGGCTGTGGGTGCTGCCCTACACCCATAGCATCGCGGCGATGATCTGGGGCTTCAACAAAAAGTATCAGCCCTCCTGGAAGGTGGAGGACTTCCGCGAGGCGATGGCGAAGCTCGCCAGCCACGGCAGTGCCTCCGTGATGAGCGAAGGCCTGACCGTGAACCTGACCGAGCGCAGCGCCACGGAGTACTTCCGCAAAAAGGTGCTGCTGCGGGACATCCACATGGCCATCCCTCAGGGCCACATGGTGCTGCTGTTGGGCGGTTCCGGCGCGGGCAAGACCACGTATCTGAACGCCATCAACGGCTATGAGAAGGCCAAGGCCGAGGTGCTCCTGAACGGCGTAAATATGTACAAGCAGTATAAAAAGATGCAGTACGAGGTCGGATTCGTCCCGCAGTCGGAGATGATGCGCGGCAAGGATACGGTCTATAACACCCTGATGGACGCCGCAAAGCTGCGCCTTCCGAAGGAGGTCTCCTCGGACCAGCGCAAGGCCCGCGTCAACGAGGTCATGGAGATATTCGGCCTCACGCCGGTCAAAAGCAACCTGGTGGAAAAGCTGTCCGGCGGCCAGAAGAAACGCCTCTCCATTTCGATGGAATTCATCTCCAATCCCTCGCTGTTCATCCTTGACGAGCCGGATTCCGGCCTGGACGGCGTGATGGCACGCGAGCTGTTCGAACAGCTGCGCAAGATCGCCGACACCGGCAAGATCGTCATCGTCATCACCCACACGCCCGACCGCGTGATCGACCTGTTCGACGATGTGATCGTGCTGGCCAAGGACAGCGCCCGCACGGGCCGCCTGGCCTACTACGGCAGCATCGAGAACGCCCGGACGTTCTTCCAGCGGGAGAAGATGGAGCAGATCGTGAAATCCGTCAATCGCGTGGAAGAGGGCGGCGACGGTCTGGCCGACGAGTTCGTCATGAAGTACGCGAAGGAGGTGGCATAACATGGCTGAGTCGAATATGAACGGCAAGGCTCGCCAGATGACCATCCGCCACCGCGGCCGCGGGGCGCAGATCTGGATCTATCTGGGCAAGATGCTGAGGATGTTCGTCTACCAGAACGACTGGAAGGTGCTGCCTATGGCGGCGCTGATCGCGGCCTTGGTGGGCATGGTCATCCGCAAGCGCCTGTTCATAACGATGGAAGGCACGCTGATGGGCGCGTTCGCGCTGGTGATGGTGTGCATCTGGAACGGTTGCTTCAATTCCATCCAGGTGATCTGCCGCGAGCGCGATGTCATCAAGCGGGAGCACCGCTCCGGCATGCACATCTCATCCTACATCGTCTCCCACATGCTCTACCAGGCCCTGCTGTGTCTGGCGCAGACCGGCGTCACGCTGTACATCACGAAGCTGGTGGGCGTGCGATACGGCAGCGCCGGGGTGATCACCCCGTGGATGATCGTCGACTACGGGATCTCGATGTTCCTGATCACCTACGCCAGCGACATGATGTCGCTGTGGGTGAGCAGTCTGGCCAAGACCACCACCACGGCCATGACGATCATGCCCTTCGTGCTGATCTTCCAGCTGGTGTTCTCCGGCGGCATGATGGCGCTGCCGGCGTGGACGGATGCCATCACGCCCTATACCATATCCAACCCGGCCCTCAAGGTCCTGGCGGCCCAGGGCGACTACAATAACCGGCCTGTGATGACCATCTGGAACCAGGTGCAAAAGATGAAGGACAGCAAGGTCTCCGCCACGATCACGCTGGGCCAGGCGCTCGACCTGCTCGGGAAAAAGGACGATCCCACCATCGCCAAGGTGCGCCAGACCCAGATCAGCCGCGTGTTCACGCTGGGTGAGCTCCGGGAGATGCTGGACATTCCCGGGCTCGATGCATCGATCGAACAGAACGCAGACGCGCCGGTGAGCGATGGTATCACGCTGGGCGATCTGGCCGACAAGCTGGGTATGACCGGGATCGACATGCTGATCGCGCAAAACGCAGACAAGCAGCTGGGCCGGGATATCACACTGGGCGAGCTGGTGGACAGGCTGGCCAATGATCCGAGTATCCAGGCTCACCTGGGCGACAGCTATACCTTCGAGAATACCGTAGGCGGCCTGATCGACCTCGCCGGCGAGGACAAGGTGGCCGATGTCCTGCAAAACAAGGTCGCTGAAGCCAGTCAGAATCCCGCTTACGACAATGTCGCGGAGAACATCGTCGTCTATTGGCTCAAGCTCCTCCTGTTCGTGTTCGCCTTCGCCGCTCTGTCCACGATCACGCTGGAATTCATCGACAAGGACAAGCGCTGAGCGCGATGTCCACTGCCTGTCCGCGGTCCGCAATGGGCTGCCGGAAAACAGGCTGGAAGAAATATATCTCAGATAGACGGATCACGCGAGGTGAAACTTACCGATGACGACGATCACAACGATCCTGAATGCCCATCCGACGATCTGGGCGGTGGTGAAGCTGATCCTGATGACCGCCATCACCGTCGTGGTGGTGCGGTTCGCGCTGCAGCTGGAAAAAAAGATCACCCGGCGACTGTTCGAAGATCGCGGCAATATCAACGTCCGCTTCGTAGAGAGCATCGCCAGGTTCGTCATCATCTTTCTGGCGATCCAGTGGATCGTCATGAGCTCTTCGCTCACCCAGTCCTTCGGACGGGTGCTGTTCCAGGGCACGGCCATCATCGGCGCGATCGCCGGTTTCGCGGCGCAGCCGGTCATCGCGGATATGATCTGCGGGCTCATGATCAGCGCGACCAAGCCGTTCGACATCGGCGACCGCATCGAGCTCGAAAACGGTACATCGGGTATCGTCAAGGACATCACCCTGCGGCATATCGTCCTGCATGACATCGACACGGTGGTGCACATCATCCCCAACAGCAAGCTGAACGGCATGAAGATCTCGAACATGAGCTATCATACGCAGACCCGATCCATCCATCTGCGCTTCAACGTGGCCTATGGCACGGACATCGAGAAGGCCATGGATGTGATCGCTCGCGCGGTGCGGGACAGCGCATACACCATACCGGGAAAGCAGGGCGCCAACGGGCAGGAATACGGTCCGGTCTACTTCATACAGTATGCCGACAGCAGCCTCGTCCTGGCGACGACGGTCTACTATGCGCCCACGTCGCCGATGGAGGTCGTGAGGAGCGACGTCAACACGCGCGTCAAACGCGCGCTCGACGAGAACGGCATCGAGATCCCCTACCCTTATGTAAATGTCGTCGTCGACGGATCCAGATGATCCCGATCGCAAGGCCGGTACCACCGAAGGACCTGAAAAGCCCTGTGCTGCAGCAAGCGCTGCGGCACAGGGCTTTTGATCGTTCACCGGGGCGCGCATCGCGCCGTCAAGGCCGTTCAGAGAAGCGTCAGCCGGCTTCCGACCCCGGTCATCCTTTCCGGCGCTCGGCCGCGGCGTCGTCCGGACCGATCAGGTATCGATGGAGCATTCGGATGCCTTCGATCGGGATGCAGTAGACGTCCCTCTGCACGGGAGCCCGGCGCAGCACCTCTTCCAGATCGCGCCATTCGACGCCGGCCACCTCATCCCTCTGCAGTCGAAACGCCGCAGGCTCCACAGATGCCTCACAGGCGTAGACGAAGCAGCATTCGTTGTCCCTGAACGGGGCCTCGTGGAACACGAGGTCGTCCCGGCTGCGGAACATGCCGAGGCAAGTCAGTCGTTCGGGCCGGACATCAAAGCCCAGCTCCTCCCGAAGCTCCCTGACGGCCGCGGCCAGCGCGGCTTCGCCCGCCGGCACGTGCCCGGCGCACGACGTGTCGAGCATCCCCGGATAGGACTCCTTCTCATCGCTGCGCTTCTGAAGCAGCACCTCGTACCGGCCGCCGTTCATCCGGTAGAGCCAGGTATGAGCGGTGCGGTGACATACGCCCGCTCTGTGGGCCCGGGCCCTTTCGACGACTTCGCCGGTCGGACGGCCGTATTCATCGCAAACATCCAATAATTCCATGGAACACAGCCTTTCTGGCGTCGTCCCGCCGGCGGCGGTGCGGCCGCGAGAGATCATCTGAACTGCGGGAGCCACGGCTCATTGATCGTCAGCAGTTCATCCACCATGCTTCGGATCTCCCGCAGCGAGCACACGGCGGCGCACAGCGGATCGAAGCACAGCGCGCGATACAGCATCTCGCGGTCCCCGCTCAGGCTCGCCTGCACGACCATCTCCTCGATCTGTGCGGACGTGCCGCTGAGCAGCGCGATCTGCGGCGGCAGCGCACCGACGTGGATGGCTTCGAGGCCGTGCCGGCTGGCGAGGACCGGCACCTCGACGCAGCACCCCTCGGGCAGATCGTCGATCAATCCGTAGTTCCGGACGTTGCCGTTGAACTTGAACATCTCGTGGTCGCCGAATACGGCGTTGAAGATATAGGCCGCGTATTCCTTCTCGCGTGCGAGGCTCAGCGGCTGCCGGAACCATGCCTCGATGTCGTCCCGCCAGGTGAGGTCGCGCTTGCGGTGCCGGTTGAGGCTCGCGGCGTATTCGCCCGGATTCCAGCCGGTACCGGGCAGGCAGTACTTTTCGATGAGGTCCGGGCGCTTCCGGAACCAGGCGTTGTACTCGCTGTTGTGTCCCGAGGATTCTGTGGGATAGTAGCCCAAGGCCAGGAACATCTCGTTGCGCACGATCTCCTCCCTGTAGATCTCCGGGCGCTCTTCTATGGCCTTGCGGATGAGCGGATAGGCGTCTTCGCCGTTCCATTTGAATTCCGTATAGAAGGCCTGATGGTTGATCCCCGCGCAGGTATAGGTGATGTCGCTCTCATCCGCGCCGATCCAGCCGGCGAGCATCTCCGCCGTCCCCTGTACGCTGTGGCAGAGCCCGCTCGTGCAAAGCTTCGGATGCCTCTCCTGCACCGTTCGGCACAGCATGGCCATGGGATTCGTGTAATTGAGATACACCGCTTCGGGGCAGCAGCGCTCGATGTCGGCCGCGATCTCCAGGATCGGGTTGATGGTGCGCAGATAGCGGAACACGCCGCTGATGCTGCGCGTATCGCCGATGCACGCATCCACGCCATACTTCTTGGGGATGAGTATGTCGTGCTGCCAGACATCGGTACCGCCCTGCAGGATGGTCGTGATGACCCCGTCGGCGCCGGTCAGCGCCTCGGCGCGGTCGGTCGTCGCGACGATGGTGGCCGGATAATGGCCCTCGTCGATGATCCTTCGGCAGGCTCTCGTGATGTACGCCAGCTTTTCCGCGTCGATATCCATGAGCGCGAGGGTCGCGTCCGCCAGGGCGGGAAAGGACAGGATATCCCGCACCAGCTCGCGCGTGAAATTGAAGCTGCCCGCTCCGATGAAGGCGATCTTTTTCGGCATGCCCGTTACCTCCCTTTCGTATTCACCGCTTGAGTCCCGTCGTCGCCACGCCTTCCACCAGATACCTCTGGAAGAACAGGAATACCGCGATGACGGGTATGACGGAGAGCGTCGTCATGGCAAAGAGCCCCGTCCAGTCCGTCTGGGTGACGGGATCCGCGAACATCTTCAGCGCGATGGAGATGGTGTACTTCCTGGGCTTGCTCAGATATATGAGCGGGCCCAAAAACTCCTCCCACGACCAGTAGAACGCGAATACCGTCGATGTGATCAGCGACGGCTTGGACAGCGGCAGCACGATCTGGAAGTAATTCCCGATCCACCCGCAGCCGTCGATCCGCGCGGCATCGTCCAGCTCCCTCGGGATCCCGCGCATGAACTGTACGTTCAGGAACACGAAGAACGGCACGGCGCAGAAGTTGGGGATGATGATCGGCAGATAGGTGTTGATCCAGCCGAGCTTCTGGAACATGATGTACTGCGGAATGATCAGCACCTGTGCCGGAAGCAGCGTCGTGCCCAGCAGTATGGCGAACCAGAACCTGCGTCCCTTGAAGGGGATGCGGGCAAAGCCGTAGGCGACGAGCGACGATGATATGACCCCGCCGACGGTGCAGAACACCGTGACATACAGCGAATTTGAAAAGTAGGTCGAATAGGTCACGCGCCCGTTGGCCATCCAGCCGGTGACATAGTTTTCAAAGTGAAGGGACGATGGTATGAGCTGCGTGACGGTCGTGAACACCTCGCTGTTCGTCTTCAGCGAGCTGGAGACCATCCACAGCAGCGGATAGATCATGACGAACCCCAGCAGTATCGCCGGGACGTGAAAGCCTATCGCGCTGATGATCCTTCTGCGCCGCACATAGTTCATGCTGCCACCTCCTCAAACTATTCCTCGTAGTGGACCCAGCCGGTGGAGCTTTTGAATATGAATGCGGAGAAGAAAGCCGTGATGGCCAGCAGGATCCAGGACATGGCACAGGCGTAGCCCATCTTGAAGTAGGCGAAGCCCGTCTTGTAGATGTACAGCGCGAACAGCATCGTCGCGTTCATGGGGCCGCCGTTGGTGATGATCAGGCTCTCGGAGAACGCCTTGAACGCATTGATGACGCCCATGACGAGGTTGAAGAAGATCACGGGGGTCAGCATCGGCAGTGTGACGTAGCGGAACCGCTGGAATGTGTTCGCACCGTCCAGCAGCGCGGCCTCGTAGTAGTTGACGGGGATCTGCTTGATGCCCGACACGAAGATGAGCATCGCGGAGCCGAAGTGCCAGCAGCCCAGCAGCATCAGCATATACAGCGCCGTGCTCTTCTCCCCTACCCAGTTGAAGCTGACCGTCTTTCCGAGCAGCATGGTGAGTATGCCGTTGATGGCGCCGTTGGTGCTGAACAACTGGCTCCAGATGATGGCGACGGCGACGCTCCCGCCCAGCAGAGACGGGATGTAGTAGACCGTCCGATAGATGCCGATGCCCCGATGCCTGGATGACAGGATCAGGGCGACGCCCAGGCCCACGGCGAGGCGGACCGGCACCAGGATCAGCACGTACCTGAAGGTGATCTTGATGGACGTCCAGAACACGCCGTCCTTGAACATGCGGGCGTAGTTGGCGATCCCGATCCACTTCGGGGCGCCCAGAGAGTCGTACTGCGTGAAGGACAGATACAGCGAATAGATCATCGGCAGAGAGGTGAACACGACAAAGCCGAAGAGCCAGGGGAATATGAACCCATAGCCGGCCAGATTGTCCATCAGGTCGCGTCTGCTGCGCGTCATGACCTGCGGCCGTCTGTTGTTGATGACGCTCACCGGATCACCTCCCGTTCCCGGATCGATTCAGGAATTGCCCACAAATGGAATGAAGCTGCCAAAGCAGCCTCATTCCACGTCGTCCAGAGCTTACGCGGCCAGGATCGTCGCCATGTTGTCCACGAAGGTCTGCGCGCCTTCGGCGGGCGTCATCTCGCCGTACATGACGGCGGTGAACGCATCGATGAAGGCTGCCTCGACTTCGCTCTCGCCCGCGGGATCGGGCGCGTAGAGGTCGGACGAGTAATCGGCAACGATGGCCATATACTCGTAGACGTCCTTGGAGATGTCGTCCACGTTCTCAGACACGGCGGCGGCGATCTCCGTGTTGATCGGCACGCCGCGGCGGCCGTTGATGAACAGGTTGGCATCCAGGTCGTTGCACCAGAAGTTGATGTAAGCCGCCGCGTCCTCGACGCGCTCGGTGTCTGCCGAGATGCTCAGGTACTGGGAGGGCTGTATGTACATGCCCTTTTTGGCGGCGGTGCCGGGGATGATCGTGTAGAGGATCTTGCCGTAGTTCTCCTGCAGCAGCTCCGCGTAGCCCGTCGCGCTGTCGGTGTAGGAGAAGATGGTGGCCGCCTCGCCCTTGCTGAACGGATAGTTCTCCTTGCCAATGTCGACGGTCACTTCGGCGATGTTCTGGGTAGCGCCGGCGTCGTGCATGCGCTTGACGGATTCGAGGTACTTTTCGAACACTTCGACGTCGAAGCCCGCGCCGTCCTGCGGCTCGTTGAAGATCTCCTGCTCGAACGCGCGCGCGAACAGCCGGAAGGACTGTATGGAGCGCAGCGAGAACAGGTCGGCGCCGTACAGGCCGGTCTTCTCGTGGAAGTCCAGCACCCACTGTTCAAATTCCTCCCAGGTGGATTCGTTCGTCAGCGGCTCCATGCCGGCGTCCTCGACCAGCTTGGCGTTGGTCAGCATGGCGACCGAGTTGGAGCCGGCGTTGATGCCGTAGAGGCCGCCGTTGATCCTGCCGCCGCTGAGCGCGCTGTCCGGGACCTTGCTCATATCGATCAGTCCCGACTCAACGAGCTCCGTCATATCGAGCAGCAGGCCCTTGTCGATGTAGTTCTTGATGAACACGTAGTCCGTCCTGAACTCGTCCGGCAGATCGTGCGACGCCGAAAGCGTGTTCATCTTCGTGAGATAGTCGTCCCATGAGAGGTATTCCGGTTCGGTGTCGATGCCCGTGGACTCGATGAACATGTCATTGACGCCCAGGTAGATCGCGTTCGACGATTCGGAGCCCCACCAGGCCACGCGCAGCGGCTCGCCCTCCGCCAGCGCGCTTCCAAACAGGGACAGTACCAGAATGAGACAGAGTGCCAGGATCGCGTTCTTTTTCATAGCTCATACCTCCCGTAAATTTTATAACCATATATTAACACGAGAGGCCCTTCTGATAAAGAAATACAACCGACCAAAAGGTACAAAAAACTGTCTATATGACGGTATGGCCGTTGCGATACTGGCCCGGCGATACGCCCAGGTTCTTTTTGAACACCTCGATAAAGTACTTGGCCGATGCGAAGCCCACGCGCTCGGCCACCTCGGCGACCGGGATGTCGCGGTCGCACTTTAAAAGCCTGCATGCTTCCGCCATGCGGCGCTGCGTGACCCATGCCGTGAACTTCATGCCCGTCCGCTTTTGCATCAGGCGCCCCATATAGGTTTCGTTCATGAACAATTCGTTTTCACACAGCCAGGAGAGGCTCAGCTCCGGATCGGACAGATGCTCGTCGATGGCCCGCAGCAGCCCGGCAACGGTCGAACCGTATCGGCTCTCGTAGCTGGCGGCGTCCGCCTCGGCCCGGTCCATGCAGCTGAGCACCGCCTCGCGCAGCTGCGCGGCGGTGAAGGGCTTGAGGAGGTAGTCGACAGCGCCCGCGTGGATCGCCTGGCGCGCGTATTCGAACTCTCTGTAGCCGGATATCACGATGAACCTGGCGCGGTGATCCGGGGAGAGCTGCCCGATCATCTCGAGCCCCGTCATGCCCGGCATGACGATGTCGGTGATGACGATGTCCGGGTCGCTCTCCCGGATCGCTTTGAGACCCTCTTCGGCATTCCTGGCGGTGCCGACGATCTCGCAGCCGATCCCGCGCCAGTCGATCATGCCCTTCGTATGGTCCAGCGACAGGATCTCGTCATCGATCAAAAGAACGCGCTTCACCGGCGTGCACCTCCCCGTCAGCGGTGTTTTGGATCACGATCCCGATATTGGTCCAGCAGCCTTCCCTGCTGTGGATCTCGAAGCGGGCCCCGTCCCCATAGGCCTGCTTCAGCCGGCACATGACGTTTGTGTACCCATGCAGCTCCAGTTCGTTTTCAAAGTCCATGTGCCGGTACCGCTCGATCAGCGCGTGCGGGAAGCCCGTGCCGTCGTCGAACAGGCTGATCCGGATCCTGTCGCCGCGGCAGCGGACCTTCAGTCGGATGACGCCCGCCGAAGGCTTTTTCATGAGGCCGTACCGCACGGCGTTTTCGACCAGCGGCTGAAGCGTCAGCTGGGGGATGAGCCGGTCCGCGCCGCTCTCGTCCCAGTCTATGACCGCCCGCAGCCGGTCGCTGAAGCGTATGCGGTAAATCGTCAGGTATTCCTGCACGAACCCGATCCCCTTGCGGAGCGGCACGTAGTCCGCCCCGGAATACGAAGCCCGGACCAGCTTTGAAAGGCTCATCGAGATACGGGCGATGCGGTCGTTCCCGTCCATGTCCGCCATCGCATGGATGGTCTCCAGTGTGTTGCTCAGAAAATGCGGGTGGATCTGCGCCTTGAGCATGCGGTACTGCGCCTGTGCCGTGAACAGCCTGTTCCGCAGGTCCCGGTTGACCAGGGTGTCGACCTGGTCCATCAGGTCCCGGAACTGCCGCGCGAACAGGCCGACTTCGTTGTCCGCGGCGATCAGGTCGTCATCGAGCGCGACCCGGTAGTCGCCGGGCGTGATCTGCCGCATGACCTCGGTCAGCCGATCGAGCTTTCTGAACTGGCGGCCGATGGTCAACAGGCTGACGAGCAGGAAGGCCAGCACGACAACGATCAGGATCAGCCCGTTGACGCGCACCACCCGCCCCAGGACGCCCAGCACCCGGTCGCTCTTCTGATAGTTGACGAACACCATCCTGCCGCCGAAGAACTGCCGACAGGTCACGAGGCACGTGTCCGCGCCGCACTTCCGGATCTCCCACAGATGGTCGCTCAGCGCGCCGGGGCTTGCGGCCGCCTCGGGGCATTCCGATCCGCTGAAGATGCGCTCGCCGTTCAGAAAGATCTGCGTGCCGTCCATGTAATTCGACCGGTTCAGCTCCGCGCGCTTCAGCATCGCGGACACGTCGATGTAGATGGCCTCCTGCCCCAGCGGCTTCAGGCTCGTGTTGGCGATCTCGCGGATGGTCCGCGCCAGCACGATGTACTGCCGCCCGCCGTACGAAACGGACGTCCATGTGACCGAGCCGTTTTCGGGGGCGTCCCGCAGCACCGCCTTTACCTGGTCCTGCAGCGCGACGTCCGTCACCAGGCCGCCGTAGCTGTAAAACTGCTTCGCGCGATCCATGACGGCGATGTAGCGGATGAATGAAGAGACGTCGCCGGACGCGGCGGTGACGCTCTTCTGAAGGTTCTTTCGGGCGATGGCGTAGCCCGCGGTATCGGTCTGCTGGCGGGAGATGGTCTGCAGCGCGCTCTGAACGGACGCGTCCGACAGGATCCGGACGGACGTGGATTCCGCGCTCTTCAAAAAGGCGTCGATCTGTGAAAAGTAGCGCTCGGCAAGCTCGAAGCTGCCGTTGGACAGCTCGCGAAAGAAGGCCTGGGACAGCACGAGCACGCTGATCAGCGCGAACAGGCCGATCAGCGCAAAGCATATGACGACCGTACGCCGGATGCTTTTGTGTAATGAACGCTTCGTCGCGCGGGGCCGCATGGCTCATCCCTCTTTAAAGCCGGGGGTCCGCGTCGCGCCGGATCCCCTCGCATTGAGATCTTTCGCATCTATTATACCATTTTTCGGGCAGGAATCAACGGTTCCCGCGCAGATCGCTCCTTCCGCCGAAACACCTGCGTGCCTCCGGCTGTATTCAAACCATCCCCCGCTCCGCCGCACTGCCCGGCGGCACAGAAAACCTCCTCCCGCATGGGTTGCGGGAGGAGGCAGACAGGATGCCTTGGGGAGTGGCCCTGAAGCCGCTCACGGGGAGGCGCTTCATACGGATCCGTCCGTGGCATCCGTGCCGAGGGTGGGTCACTCGCCTATCGGATAGATCCACACCGTAATCTTAGCGGTCAGCTTCTTTCTGGTGGCCTTGTCCTGTGCGGTGGCAGTGATGACCGCCTTCTTGGGACTCTTGAGCTTTTTAAGCTTCGGTGACTGTTTTACGACGCCGTTGTTGTCCACAACAAGGACACCGGTGTCCGAGCTGGACCACGTCACATCCGGATTCGCGTTGAAGGGCTCGCAAAGCACGCTCAGCTGAAGCATATCGTTGACATTGTAATCCAGCCCTGGATAGTAAATGCCCCCGTTCACCATAATCGTCATCTTCTTGATCGGCTCTGTGACGTCCACGTAGAACTGGCACACCGGCGCTTCACTTCCGGGCTGGACGCCAACGGCAGTCGCCAGAACATAGGCGCGCCCCGCCTTTTTGCCCTTCACGACACCGGTCTTCTCTTCTATGGATACGATGTCTTCATAGCCGGGCTTCACGCTCCAGGTGATGCGCTGGTCCTCCGCCATGCCGCCGTCCGTATAGGTCCTGCCGACCAGCTTGGTGGCCCGGTTCACCGCCACGCTGTGTGAGCCGAACACGCGCACCTCGTCCACATCGGGCGTGACGCGGACCTCGACCGTGCCGACGACGGCATTTTCGGGAACGACATAGGTCAGGTCGTACACGCGCGGAACCGCGTAGACCGTCGCATAATACCCATCCTCGTCCGTTTCCGTCACCTTGACTACTCCGCTGTTCAGATCCACCTCAACGCCTTCACCATCGGCGAACCAGAAGACACCGCCGGGCACCTTCTGCTTCTTTTTACCTGTGACGGTCGCGGTGAGCGTCGCGGTGTCGCCGGCGCCGTGCAGGTGGAGGACGCCGTTGTCCGCGCCCTTGATGGTCACCGCCGTGGGCTGGTCGTACACGATGACCCTGATCGTCTGGTACACACCGGTCTTCCTGTCGGCGACGCGGACCACCGCTGTACCTGCCTTCTTGCCATAGATGCTGCCAGCCCCATCGACAGAGACGATCTTTTTATGCGCCTTTTGGGGCACGCTCCATGCAGCATTATAGGCGTAATTGCCGTCAGGCACGAACTCCCCGCTGCTGGCACGACGCACGTGTACGCGATCGAAGTAATCATTCTCCGGATCAACAACCTGACTTGGCTCTGTATCGTACATGTCAAACCATTTGCCCTTGGCCAGCCAGACTTCCTTGTTGTCCGGGCTGTTGCCGTATAGCTGGATGCCCGTCACATAATCGTCGAACACCAGGACGGCTGAGCCCTTCTTGCCGGAGCCGTCTGTGGCCGCGGCCGTGACGGTGATGGTCCTCGAACCGTACCAACCCAATTCGGGATCCAGTACGCCACCATCTGTGATCGGGACCTCATAACCGTCCTCGTCGACGGCCGACCAGCTCACCTGCTGGGAGGCCTTGCCGGCGCCCGGCGCCACCAGAGCGCTCATCTGGATCGCTTCATAGTTTGCGTTCTCATCATTGATATTGAAGAAGAACTTGTTGGCGGGCGCCGTCGGCAATGACGCGCCTCCATTCGCCGTCACGGTGACCTTCGACGCCGGCTTCGGCATGACGGTGACCGTCAGCGTGTCCTTGGTATCCGGTTTCACCTTTGACCTGGCGGTGATGGTCACCGTGCCGGCCTTCTTGCCGGTGACGACGCCGTTTTTGACGGTGGCGACCGCCTTGTTGCTGGTCTCCCACGTCAGGTCCACCTGGCTGGTGGCGGGCTGGAAATCCGGCATCGGCAGCTTGATCTTCTTGCCCTTGGCGACCTCGTAGACGCGGAGCGTCTGATTGTCGCCCGGGTCGGCATATTTGTCTTCATCCTTGAACTTCAGTTGATCGATCGGTTCGAATACCGTGATGCTGATCGAGCCCACGCTGACGAAGTCACGCAGGTAAGCCTTGATCGTCGTGGTGCCGGGCTGCCCTTCGAAATACAGATAGGGAGTCCCGTATTCGTCATAGTCCACATAGGCCACGTCATCGTTCGTGGACGTGAAGGTGACGATCTCGTTGTTCACCTTGTTGGCCGCAGGCGTGACGCTCGGGTATAGCGTGCCCTGGAGCGCCCCGATGTCCTCCAGGTTGAAGATCCGGTCAGTGACCGCCTCGCCCGATGCGTTCTTAAGGCCCATGGCGACCTTGACGGGTTTCACCACGGTCACCTTGAACGGTTTGGTGCAGAAGCCGTCCTCGGAACGCGCCGTGACCGTCGCCGTGCCGGCCTTCTTGCCGGTGATGTACGTCTTGCCATAGCTGTCGCGGGAGATGTTGATGATCTTCTTGCCCTTCTTGTCCGTCGTGAAGGTGAGGCCGTAGTACCGGTAATAATCCAGCATCTCGTCAAGCGCATCATAATCGATAACGGTCTCATCATCGATACCGGCTGCCTGCGACGCAAATTTGAGAGATGCTTTCAACTCGGCCCGTGCCTTGACGCCGATCACAAGGCCGCTCGTCTCGTCTTGATAGCCATCCCACCAGCCCATGTTGGGCAGGAAGCCCTCCGTATACGGATTGATGTCCGCCACCGGATCGCAGCAACGGATCTCGACCTTGGCTTCGCAATACGAACCGTCCATGCTGAAGGCCCAGATGTTAGTTTCGCCATAGCCCGTCCGTGTCACATTTCCGTTCTGGTCCACGGTCGCGATTTCTTCATCATCGCTGTACCAGTAGAGCCGCGTGCTCGCCCCCTTGGGCGAGACGGACGCCGCCAGCTTCACGGTGCCGCTCTTGGCGAGGTACCGCACCTTCGGCCCGCCGATGCTGACCGTGTTGACGGCCTTCTTCTTGACGGCGATCTGGAGCGTCGTTTTGACGTCGGGATACCCCTTGACCGCGACCGTGACATTTGCGGTGCCGGCCTTCTTGCCGGTGACCACGCCGTCCTCGGTGAGGCCGATGATCTTGGTGGCCGATGTCGTAAAGACCAGCTCGTATTTTGCGCCTTCGGGCTGGACGTTGAACAGGGGGACGATGTAGTCGGTAAGGTCGATCTTCTTCTTGATGCCGAGCTCCACCGCGGGGGTCTTGAGGCCGTCGACGAGGGAGATACTCTCTATCTCGCCAGCGTTCCTGTACACGCGCAGCGTGGTGGATACGCGTCCGTCCCCGCTGGTGATGCGGTACGCCGATTCGCCGGTGCTGAGGGTCTCATCCTCCGGCTCATCTCCATCTTCATCGTCATATTCATCGTCATCTTCATCCTCGGTGTAAACGGGTTTCAGACTGAACGACGCATTCTCGTCTTCGCCGTAGTTCACCTCGTTGTACCCGATATCCCTCCAGTACGGGACGAGATCATAGGATGCATTTTCGACGGAGAAGCCGGGCATCGCGCCTGCCGGCGTGACCTCCACGCGGAACTGCGGCTCCTCATCCGCCTTGATGCTGACCAGATCCTTTGACTTGATCTCCTTTTCGCTGCCGCCTTCAAGCTTCTGGAAGATCTTGATCCCGGTCGCGTGGGGTAAGACGGTAAGGCGGAAATCAGCGGAGATATCCGGGATGTCATAGATAAAAACGAACAAGCTGTCCCAGCTCAACGATTCAGAATACTCTACGAGGTATGTCTCCCCATCGATCATGACAGCGCCATAACCATCGCCATTGCCTTCTTCGAGATTAACAATTTGATAGTTATTAGTCCCATCTGTATAGTAATACTTATCGTTACTGATGAGCTCATCCTCACTGACCCAATCATCGGTATCATCATCGCGGACAGAAGCATACTCGTCGATATAGAAGCCCTGCGGCCAAAGCTCGATTACAAATGGCTCGGGCGTAAATTGCGAGTCGCTATCCTTGTGCGCGACCGTGCTCGCCGTGACGACGAGATCGATCGGCTCATAGACATTCCGCACGGTCAGCAGACCGGTGGAACTGATGCCGAATCTGGGGGCAGGATGATACTCATCATCCTCATCATCCTCATCGCCGGGTTCGCCTTCACCGTCGCCGGGTTCACCGTCGCCGTCGCCGGACCCCTGGTCATCTCCTTCGTTATCTTCTTCATAATTAACGGACCAGAAGATGCCGGGGTTCAGGGCGTTCCTCGGGAAAACGTCCGCATAGAACTGCAGCCTGTCAGTATCGATGACTGTGCAGCCGTCGCCATAGGCCTCGCCGTTGCGCTCCATAGAGACATCGATGCGCGTTGGGAAATGCAATTCATCGCCGTCTACGACCGCCGGATCCTCGCTGGACGCAAACAGCCCCATGAAGTCGGGATCCTCCGCGTCGTCGGTCGGCTCCTCGGCCGCGTCGTCGGCAGGCTCCTCGGCTACGTCGTCAGTCGGCTCCTCACCTGCGTCGTCCGTGGGCTCCCCGTCCGCGTCGTCCGTGGGCTCTTCACCTGCGTCATCGGCGGGCTCTCCGTCCGCGTCGTCGGCAGGCTCTCCGTCCGCGTCGTCGGCAGGCTCTCCGTCTGCGTCGTCGGCGGGCTCACCGTCTGCGTCGTCGGCAGGCTCTCCGTCCGCGTCGTCGGCGGGCGCTTCACCCGCGTCGTCGGCGGGCGCTTCTGCCGGGTCCTCGGGGATGATCTCGAGGCCGTCGTCCTCGCCCGCGGCGGGCGCAGCCGCCGTATCATCCGCGCCGTCGTCCGAGGGCAGCTCCATCTCGCCGACCTCGCCGACCGCCTGGTCCTCGTCGCCCGCGGCGATGACCTCGTCCTCATCGGACGCCGCATCCGCCGCGACTGCCGCCAGGGCTGCCTCGCCTTCCGCCGTCAGCGCTTCGATCGCCTCTTCACTCAGCGCGCCGGTGAACAGGGAAAGCAGCATGACGATGGCCAGAAAGGCCGAAAGGTACCGCTTCATGCTCGACACTTCTCTTCTCCTCCTTGTGAAAGCGTTCGCTTTCAAATGTACATATCTATCGATGCGCTCCGCGCACGATGATCAAAACCACGGCTGCCCGCCCGGCAGCCGGTACAGGGCGCCGGCCCCGCCGGGGACCGCGCCGTTCAGGACCCAAAACCGATGCTCTAGCGAAGTTTTACGTCGAAACGGCGCGTCCCGCGGGCCCGCCGATATCGCATCCGCATTATGGTCCGATCACTTTTATTAATAGATAATTTTAATGCATCTTAACGGATATGTCAACACTTTTTTCGAAAAAACGCACGAAAAATGCCATGATCTTGCGGCCGCGATGCGTTCTCCCTCCGGCGCCTGCACGGACCGCCCGCATCTCGTTCGCGCACCGTGAGCGCTGTCCCATGGGTGGATGATGATGCGCCCGCTGCCCGCTATTTGACATGCGCGGATCATAAAGATATAATGATATGTAAAGTCATGCGGCGGCCATCTGAGCGGCGAGGCCCACGAACGGGCTTCGTATCGGTGACATTCGGGCGCCGCCCGGGCACATCCGGGCCTTCGCGCCCGCGTCCGACCCGCATCGATGCAAGAATAGAGCCGCGCGGCGCGCGGCCGATCCGAGGAGGGATCCCGATGGCCATCTACAGAGAGTCGATATCGTTTGACACCGAAAGCGGCGCGGTCCGCCGCGAGCGGGAGACGCTGCGCTGGGCCGACGAGGCGATGTTGCCCAAAGCGATAGAAGCCAACGTGGTTGGGCTCTATCCTGATCACGCCTTTCAGACCATGGAGGGCTGGGGCTGCACGCTGACGGAGTCCGCCTGCTATCTGCTGTCGCAGATGATGCCCGCGACGCGGCGCGAGGCGCTGAGCCGCTGGTTCGGGCCGGATGGCATGGACGCGCGCTTCATCCGCATACACATCGATTCCTGCGACTACTGCCTTTCCGAGTACCAGTCGGTGGCGGACCCCATCGCGGATCCGGAGCTCAAAAGCTTCAACATCGACCGGGACCGGAAGTGGATCATCCCCGTCGTGCGGGAGGCGCTGGCGCTGTCAAAGCACCCCGTCCGGGTGCTGCTGTCCCCGTGGTCACCGCCATGGCAGTGGAAGACCCCGCCGGAGATCGGCAAAAACGACGCCGCCGTGTATGGCGGCGCCGAGATCCGCGCGGATGCCGGCAAGCCCAGCCGCAGCTTCGGCGGGCGCCTGAAGCCCGAATACTATGGCTCCTGGGCGAAGTATCTCGTGAAGTTCATACAGGCCTATCTGGGCGAGGGCATTCCCGTGGCGATGCTATCGATCCAAAACGAAGCCTCCGCCGCCACCGCGTGGGACAGCTGCCTTTGGAGCGGCGAGGAGGAGCAGCGCTTTTTGAAGCATCACCTTTACCCCGAGCTCGAGCGCGCGGGCCTTGCGGACCGGCTCGAGATATTCATCTGGGACCACAACAAGGAGCGCGCCATCGAGCACATCGACGCCTTCATGGCGGACCCGGAGGCCGCCGCGCACGTGGACGGCTTCGCCTATCACTGGTATTCCGGGGACCACTTCGACGCGCTTTCGCTCCTGCATCAGCGCTATCCGGACCGGATACTCATGCACTCTGAGAGCTGTATGCTGCACATGCCCGGCAGTATGTATTCGATGAGCGCCGAGGACAGCACGCTGAACCAGGCCGCGATGGGCCGGCAGCTCTCGCCGGCCGAGTGCGACTACGGCGACGCGGTGGCCTACGCACACGACATCATCGGCGACCTGAACCACGGCATGCAGCGCTGGATAGACTGGAACCTGATCGTCGATAAAAACGGCGGGCCGCGCCATGTCAGCGGCGGCTTCACCGCGCCGCTGGTCTGCGGAGACGACTTCGGCTTCCGGGAGACGCTGACCTACGAATACCTGCGCGCCATCGCTGCGGCGGTGCGTCCGGGCGCCGTGCGCATCGGTCGGTCCGTCTACGGCCGCGACGTGGAGGCGGCCGCCTGCCGCAACGCGGACGGCAGCTATGGGGTGTTGCTGCTGAACCGGTCGGAGGCCGACATCCATGTGAACCTGCGCATGTCCGGCAGCATCGCGCAGGACATCCGCCTGCCCGCCGGCACGCTGACCACGCTGCGCTTCGATGCGCCGTGTGCCTGACCGTTTCCCGAACGCCGGCCACAGACCGACCGGCGTCGCTTTTGATCTGCATCCATGTCCGGCTCCGGACTTCGGTCTGTTGTCGGGTCCTCTGAAGG
The DNA here is from genome assembly GCA_017430945.1 of Clostridia bacterium. The sequence continues at coordinate 38,339 of JAFRMB010000032.1, forward strand.
ACAGTGTCGTTCCCGGAGCGTCGATGCCGTGAGTTCGATGCCGATGGCCCGTGCCGCATCTGTGCGCTTGCGTCTGATCATAAGCACGCCATGACAACAAAGGACCGCTCCCCATGCCGGGAAGCGGTCCTTTTGTTGTACGGCGTACAGGCGTCAGCCCTTGACGGCGCCGGCGATGAAGCTGTCCTGGATCTGTCGGCTCAGGAACACATACACCAGCAGCGTCGGCACAGTAGCCAGTGACAGTGCCGCGCCGATGGGGCCCCAGTCGGTCGTGTACTGTCCGGAGAGCGCCTGAACGCCGACAGGCAGCGTCTTGAGCGCGTCCTTGCTGATGAACACGTTGGCGAACATCAGCTCGTTCCAGCACTGCAGGAACGTGTAGATGCCCACCGTGGCTACAGCCGGCATCATCAGCGGCGCGATGACACGGCAGAAGGTCCCCCACACGCCGCAGCCGTCGAGGAATGCCGCCTCGTCCAGGTCGTATGGGATGTCGCCCATGAACCCGATACTGATCAGGATGCCCATGGCCAGTGAAAAGGCTGAGTAAGGTATGATCAGCGCGAGATACGAGTTCAGCATCTTAAGCTTGGCCAGCGTGGTGTACAGCGGCACGATGGAGGCGTGGATCGGGATGGTCAGACCGAGCATGAAGAACTTGTTCATGGTCTTGCTGCCTTTCCACTCCAGGCGCGTAATGGCATAGGTGGCCATGACGGACGCCACAAGCGTGATCACGATGGACGAAACCGCCACGATGACGCTGTTCAGGAAATACAGGGGCATGTTGCCGGTATGGATCGCGCGGTTGTAATTCTCCCATACCCAGTACTTGGGCAGACCGATGACATTTTCGCCAAAGATCTCGGCGTTGTTCTTGAGCGAGAAGGTCAGCATCCAATAGACCGGGAAGATGCTGATCACCGCCCAGAGGATGAGCACCACGTAGACAGCGATCTGACGACCCGTCAACGGCTGCTTCGCATCCGGGGCTATGTAAGCTTTTTTCTTGCTCATCTTCCCTTGTCCTCCTTGAACACCATGTTGATCAGTATGGCGAAGAAGAAGCACAATACGATCAGCATGACCGCGATGGTGCTGCCCATGCCGTAGCGGTTGCGCAGGAACAGCATGCTGATCATCAACGTGCTGGGCACCTCGGTCGCGTGGACCGGTCCGCCGTTCGTCAGGACGTAGATCAGGTCGAAGGATTTCAGAGAGCCCGTCACCGCGAAGATCACGCTGACGCGCAGGATCGGCCGGATATACGGGATGATGATGTAGCGGTTGACCTGGCCCTCCGTGCAGCCATCCAGCATGGCCGCCTCGTTGAGCTCCGGCGGCACGCCCTTTATACCGGCGTACATGAGCAACATGTGGTAGCCCACGTATTGCCACAGGATCGGCACGAACGCAGCCCACAGCGCCGTCTTCTTGTCGCCGAGCCAGATCCGCGTCAGCTTGTCCAGCCCAAGCGCCCTCAGGCTGAGGTTGAGCACGCCGTAATCCGGGTTGTAGATCTTCAGCCACAACTGGCCGATGACCACGGTCGAGATCAGAACGGGCATGAAATAGATGGACAGGAACGCGCGCTCGCCCCTGGGCTTCCTGCTCAGCTTCAGCGCCAGCCACAGGGCAAACGGCAGCTGGATGAGGGTGGACAGGATCGCCAGCAACATCGCGTTCTTCAGCGCCCGCATGATGTTGATGGATTTACTGGTGAACAATTCCGTGTAGTTCGCCAATCCGATGTATTCCGGCGTCGTCAAGCCGTTCCACTTGGTCAGGCTGTAGTAGCCGGACAGGATGATCGGCGCGATCAACACCCCGATGAAAAGGATCAGCGCGGGAAGCAGAAACAGGAATATGTTCAGCTTGTAGCTAAACGGTCTTTTCATGGTCTGAACTCCTTTACTGTATGCGATTTCCGGCGCAACTCCACAGAGCCCGCCGGAAACCGTATCACCCGATAAATGAGGGGGCAGCCCCTCGTGGAGAATACCCATAAGGGACCGCCCCTCTGCCATTCAGGCGTCAGTCGATCAGGACCGGTCCTCGATGGATCAGTTCAGGTCGGCGTCCAGACCCTCGGCGTACTCCTCGGGAGTGATCTCACCGGCCCAAGCCAGACCGATGTAATCCAGATAGGTGTTGGCAGCGTCAGCGCTCAGGAAGTTGTCGCCGAACAGCACCATGCTCTCAGCCTTGGAGGCCATGTCGGCAGCGGACACGATCAGCGGACCAACCTCAGCGTTCGGATCGGCCGCCCAGCAGGGCAGGTTCGCACCGGACTTGTAGTCGGCGTCGGAGAAGAACCGGGCCAGATAGTAGGCAGCTTCGATTGCCTCTTCCTTGTGCTCAGAAGTCTCGGTCACGGCCAGGGTGTTGTTGGGGCCGCCGATCATCTGATACAGGGTGACGTCGGGGTTCAGCACCGGGAAGGTGCCGGCCTGCACGGCGAACTCAGCCTTGGAGCCGATATCGGCGTTGTTCCAGGAGCCGTTCTGATAGAAGGCATACTTGCCGGCGATGAAGTTGTTCTTGACTTCGTCGTTGCCCAGAGCGTCGGCGCTGGGATCGAAGTAGCCCTTATTCTTCATGTCCTGGAAGGCGGCGATGGCCTTGATGACGTTCTCGTTGTTCCAGGATTCCTCACCCAGATACATCTTGCGCAGCGTGTCGCCGCCCACGGACTTGATCACCAGGGGCTCGACATACTCAGACAGGCACCACAGCTCCTTGCCGGACACGCCGAAGGGGATGATGTCCTTGGCGACCAGAGCATCGCAGCACTCCATCATCTCGTCGAAGGTGGCGGGGATGTGATCGTAGCCAGCCTCGGCCAGCAGATCCATGTTGGCGTACAGGGTGACCAGGGACATGGTGTAGGGCACGCCGTACATCTTGCCGTCATAGGTCACGTTCACGGTCATGGCCTTCGGAAGCTCAGACTCGTATGCCGGATAGGAGTCGTCCAGGCAGACCACGCGGCCCGCGTTCACGAACTCGCCCAGGAAGCCCATGCCCCAGGTGAAGAACAGGTCGGGCAGGTCCTCGCCGGAGGACATGGCAGCCTTGATCTTGGTCTTGTAGGCTTCGTTCTCGGTCGCGTTGTGCGCGATCTTGATGCCGGGATGATCAGCCTCAAACGCCGCGATCGCGTCGACGTACGCCTGGTGGCTGGAATCGCTCTCGGTGGCGATGGACCACAGGTTCAGGGTGATGTCCTCCGCAAAGGCGGAGCACATGGACAGCAGCATAGCTGCAGCCAGCAGAACAACCAACAGTTTCTTCATGGGTCTCTTCCTCCTTGAAAAAAGAATACATTGTTATGGATCTGTTATTCGGGCACATTATAGCACCAACGCCTGGCCGTGTCAACAACAGATCCGGCCTGCGGCACACTCGGCGCCGCTCTCGCTCCCCGGCCTGTCCCCGGCCGGGCCTCACAGCGAATCTAAATCGGTTTCGTTAGTATCATAACACAACGGAAACGGTTTTGCAACTCATTTCGTGCTATTTTTTGATCACAGTTTGTCATTTTGCCTGTGCTGTGGATGTTTTTTGCCGGACGCGGCGCCCGGCCATGTCCGTTGGGCGCTTTCAGTCCTTTGCGATCACCCCGCCGGCATTGAAACCCTCGCCCAGCACCTCGTGGGCGCGCGCGGCGATGACGAAGGCCCGCGGATCCACGCTGAATACCAGCCGCCTCAGCTGCATGGTCTGAAAGCGGTTGACCACGCACAGCAACACATGCTTCTCGGTCTTCCGATACATGCCCATGGCGTTCAGGGCCGTCACCCCGCGGTCCATCTCGCGCATGATGCGCTCCGCGATGCGGTCGCTCTCGTCCGAGATGATAAAGAAGGCGTGTGCCACGTTGGGGCCCTCCAGCACCAGGTCCACCAGCACGTTGCAGATGAAGGCGCTGATGAGCCCGTACATGGCGGACTGCGGCTCAAATATGAACGCGGATGCGGCGATCACCAACCCGTCCACCAGGAAAATGGCGTAGCTGACCTTCACCACCGGCAGCACGCGGTGTATGAGCGATGCCAGCATGTCCGTTCCGCCGGTGGTGGCGCTCCCCCTCAGGACGAGGCCGAGCCCCACGCCGCTGATCACGCCGCCGTACACCGATGCCAGCAGCAGGTCGTTCGTCGCGACCGGCAGCGGCAGCCAGTCGATGAACAGTGACAGCCCCAGCATCGCCGCCAGCGAACGGATGCCGAAGCGCAGCCCCATCGAGCGCATCGATATGATGAACATCGGCACGTTCAATGCCGCGTTCACCGTACCGACGCTCACCGGCAAAAAGCGGTTCACGAGCTGGCCGATGCCGGTGAAGCCGCCGGCGACCACGCCGTTGGGGATGAGATAGCCCCGGTATCCCGCGGCCGCGATCGCGAGGCCCACCGCGATGAATGCGCCGTTCTTCAGTTCCCGCGTCAGTCGCCTTTCCATTTCTGCCCCTCCCTTGAGCTGTCACTGCAGCCTGTCATCGCGCTGAATCGATCCTTCACGCGGATTGCCGCCCGCGGCGGAGCGGCTCCGCGGCGGACGGCAATCGATCGATCCAATATCTGCCTCATTATACCACACCCGGCGCCGGTGCGCAAGCCGTCCTGGCTTTCCGCCCGCGGCATTCCCGGCCGCGCTTGATTTTGTCCCTCGAAAGGGCTATAATGGCGTTGGAGTTGCACAGGCCACTCCCCGAGTTTCGAGCACGGAGGTCCCCATGAAGCAAAAAAAGCGAAGGCACGAGCTGAAGCGACGCAGGGTCAGTCGGAGCGAAAAGCGCGCCCTGGCGATCATATGCGCCTTTTTGGCCGTCGTCATCGTTTGCCTGACCATCTATATCGCCGTCTGGTACGCCACCCGCGCCCGCATCGAAGATGACGCGCAGCGCTACCGCGCGATGTACGCGCCGTCCACTCTGGCGCCCACGCCGACGCCCGCACCTGTGGCAGCGACGGGGCCTGTCAAAGCGGCATCGACGAAGCCCGCGCAAACGACTCCTCCGACGCCGATGCACAAGCGATCGGCAGCGGCGGGAACCGCGCAGACGACGGCAAAGGCATCGACCGCCGCCGCGGGGACGGCCCAAGCAGCTGCGTCCGCGCCCGCGCGCTCGGCAAAGCCCGGACCCACGCGAACGGCTTCACCGACGCCTGCCCCAACAGCGTCGCCATCGCCATCCGTCACGCCGACGCCATCGCCATCCGTCACGCCGTCGCCCACCGCAACACCGGAGCCGACGCCGGCTGCGATGCCCACGGCGGTGGACATTCGCCTTCAGTCTGCCGATCCCGACACGCTGGTCTACGCGCTGCCCACCACCGCACCGGTGCAGGACAGCTTCAGAGAGCTGCTCTCCTTCAACCCGGACACCGTTGGCTATCTGGAGGTCCCGGATCTCGTCGCGCTGCCGGTGGTCCAGCGGGAGAACGACAACGACTACTACCTATCGCACAACCTTGACGGCGAAGAGAGCCTGGAGGGTGCGCTGTTCCTGGACGGCATGAACCGCCTGACCCCGGAGGACGACTGCCTGATCGTGTACGGCCACAACATGCGCAACGGGACGATGTTCGGCCGCCTGGACAGCTATGAAGGGCTGAAGTTCATGAAGGCCCATCCCATCGTCCGCTTCGACACGCTCTATGAAAACCGGCTGTACACGCCCTTCGCCGCGTTCACGGCCAGCACGCTGCCCGGCGACAGACATTACTTCGATGTGCGGCAGTTCATATTCGATGAAGCCGGCTTCGATCTGTTCACGCTGAAGATGCAGGCCCGAAGCGCGCGGCAGTCGCCGATAGACGTGCGCTACGGCGACCGGCTACTGCTGCTGGTGACGTGCGACTACACCGATCGGCAGGGCCGCTTCATACTGGCGCTTCGCCAGCTGCGCCCTGACGAGCGCGAATCGGAGATCAAAAAGCTGTTCGAAAAGGTGAAGTGACGGAGATCCCATATAACTGTGCTCCCACGAAGCATTGCGACAGATCTGATCCGTGCCGCGTGCTTCGGGGGAGCGCTCTTTTGTCGTGGGACGCCTGACCTGACGGGAGAGATGCGCGATACAGCAGCCCTATGCTTCCACCGAACCGGTGCGCAGCGTCTCCATCGCGCCGGTCCTGGCCGCGTGGAACAGGAATTGCTGCAGGATCCCGGCGTGATCGCCCAGGCGCGCCCGCGCCCGGCGGGCCAGCGCAGCGCGGGAACCGTCCGCCATGCCGAACCAGTCGCGCAGCAGCCGCGCCACCCATACGTCCACCGGGAAGGCACAGGTGTGTCCGCAGCCGAACAGCTGCACGCAGTCCGCCACCTTGTCCCCCACGCCGGGCAGCGTCAGCAGCGCCGCATGCGCATCTTCATAGGAGAGGCTGCGCAGCGCGTCGATGGGAAAGCCGTCCAGCACCCGCCGCGCGATCCCCGCAATGAACGGCGCACGATAGCCCACCTTCAGCGCCCGCAGCGCGTCCTCCCCCGCGTCGGCCAGCGCCTGCGGGCCTGGGAAGCCGTAGAGCGGGCCCCGGGGCGTGTCGATGCGCGCGCCGTAGGCCCCGGACAGCGCCGCCGTCAGGCCCCGGATGCGCGCGACGTTGTTGTTCGCGGAGAGCACGAAGCCGATGAGCGTCTCCCATACGGGCTGGTTCATCACGCGCAACCCCGGGAACAGTTCGATGGCCCGTCGCGCCGCGGGGATGTCTGCGTACATCGCCGCGATCGCGGAATAGTCCCTGTCGAGGTCCAGGTAGTGCCGTAGGTATGCCGGATCCGCATCCGTATCGGCCGCGATGCCGTCCGCCGTTTCGGTCAGCCACACCGGCCGACCGTCCAGCACACAGCCGAACCAACCACCTGACTCCACCCAGCGGAAACACTGCGCCGAATCGATCAGCGTCAGTTTCAGATCCAGCGGCTCGCTCCCGATGCGCATATCGTCGCCTCCATCCCCGTCCTGCGCGGCAGTCGCGCCGCGCCGCAATACGAAAGCGCCAAAGGCTTTCACCTTTGGCGCTCTGTCTCATGCGCTTTATTCCGCCGCGGCTTCGGTCTTGGGATAGATGCTGACCTGCTTGCGGGTCTTGCCAAGACGCTCGAACCTGACGACGCCATCCATCTTTGCGTACAGGGTATCGTCGTCACCGATGCCCACGTTCTTGCCGGGATGGAACTTGGTTCCACGCTGACGAACGAGAATGTTGCCCGCGAGCACGAACTGACCGTCCGCGCGCTTCACGCCGAGGCGCTGCGCGTGGCTGTCGCGGCCGTTGCGGGAGGAGCCCATTCCCTTCTTGTGAGCGAAGAGCTGAAGATTCATCATGAACATGTGCTTTACCTCCGTTCTTCGAAGAATATGCGAACGTTTCGAGGATAACTCCTCTCGATTGCCTGAA
>JAFRMB010000033.1 GCA_017430945.1 Clostridia bacterium
AAGATTGCAGAGTATATCAAACATCAGCTGGACGAGGACAGAATAGGGGAGCAGATGACGATGTTTGGTAAGGACGACGACCCTTTTAAGGGTGGCAAGTAACAGAACGGCCCGTTCAGACGGGCGGTAAGTAACAAGCCTACGCAAATGCCAGACCGTCTATGCGCCTGCGAGGGCGCAGCTAGTATTCCAGGGCTTTGCCCGCATGTGAAAAACCCCCGGCTATGCCGGGGGATGATTATTTGCAGTGATCCGTTTCGTCAATCCATATCCGTGAGTTTCAGGTTCTTGACCTTTCGCAGCACGATGACGTTGATGATGACCGTGAAGAACACCGTGATCACCGCGCCGAAGGCCCAAGCCGGCAGACATATGCTGCGATCATACTGGACGAAGGCGGTCTCGATCGCCCGGGTGATCCTGTAGGAGACCACCGCGCCCATGACGATGCCAAAGAGGACGCCGAGGATCGTCGTGACCACCATCTCCCGGGTGACATAGGTGATGACCTCCTTGACCGTGAAGCCGTTGATCCTCATGATCGTCAGCTCGCGCTTCTTCTGGAGGATGTAGGTGTTGGTCAGGTTGGTCAGTACCACGCCGGCCATGACCGCCGCCATGAAGATGAACAGCGCGACGATGGCCGTGACGAGCGTAGAGGTCGAGGCAAACAGGCTCTTTTCGGAATCTGAGCGGGTATAGTTCTCGTAACCGTCGATCTTCAACAGGTCTTCCAGCAGTCTGTCATCGTTGGCCCCGTACAGGCGTATATAGAACTCGTTGTCGATGCAGTCGTCTCCGAATTGCTGCCGGTAATAATCCCGGCTCATCACCATGACGCGGCCGATGTAATTGTCGAAGATGCCTGCCACCCTGACGTTCGCGGTCCTGGAGTTCGCAAGGGTGAGTTCCAATTCGCTGCCGATATCGAGGCCGTAGCTTTCCGCCGTGCGCTTCTGGATCAGGATGCCGCTGTCCGTCGGCGCAAGGGGCTCGTTCGTCTTCCAGTCCAGCAGGTGATAGTACGCGCTGATCTGGGAAATATCGCCGCAAAGCAGCTCACCCACCAGGATGTCCGTGACGCGGAAGGTGACCACGCCTTCGTGGAGCTGCGTATACGCGATCCCGTCGCGATCCAGTCTCTGCGAGATCGCGTCGGCAGCATTATCGTTGATGAGGACATCGTATTTGATACGGCCGTCGTAATCCACGATCCTGGAGTATTGGTTGGAAAGAGCCCCCTCTACCGCCGATTTCAGCGTGAAGCCGATGACGACCAGCGCGCAGCAGCCTGCCACGCTCACCACCGTCACGATGACGCGCCTGAGATCAGACCGGATGTTCAGAAGGATCAACCTGGAATACAGCGACAGCAGGTGCTTGCTGTGTCCCGCTTTCTTCCGCCCGGCGGGCACCTTGGGCTGCATCAGCTGGATGGCCGTGGAGCGAAGCAGCTTCGTACAGGCAAACCAGGTCGCGGCAACGGAGAGCAGTGCGCCAGCAGCCAGTGCGATGGCGGTGGAGCTGACGACCAGCATCGGCTTCGACGTGTCGAAGGTGTAATAGGGGCGAGCGCTTTTCAGGACATAGATCTCCATCAGGAAGCGTGCCGAAAGGATGCCGAGGGTGGTCCCGATGATCGTGCTGGAAACGCCGAACAGGAGATACTTGGCAAAGATCTCCCGGTTGAACAGGCCCAGTGCCTTGCCAGCGCCGACCAGATTCCTCTGCTCGTCGATCATCTTGCTGATGGTGGCGTAGATGACCAGCGCGCCCACCAGCACGAACATCAGTGAAAAGGTCATCTCCAGGCTGGCGAGGTTGCTGCTGCCGAGCAGAAGCTGGACGAAACTGGAGTTGCCGCGGCAGTTCATGATGATCCACCGACTGGCAGGAAGGGCTTAAGCAGCCTCGACGGCCTCGTTCTGCTTTTGAACGCCCTGTTCGTATTCGGTCTGATGTTCCGCGTACTGGGCCTCTCCCTCGTCGAGCTGAGCGCGGCTTTCATCCCGCTTCTGCTTCGCGCTCTCCAGCTCGGCTGCGCCGCTTTCAAGCTGTGCCTCTCCGTCGTAGTACTTTTGCAGGGCATCCTGGTACTCTTTTTGCTTGGCCTGATACTGCGCCAGACCATCGTTGTACTCCTGTTTGCCCATGTAGTACTTTTTGAGGGCTGCCTGGTATTGCTCTTCACCCTGCAGATAGATCTTGTGCATCCTGTCCCACTGTGCACATCCGGCCGCAAGCATTTGATAGGCGTCACTCACGCTCGTTCTGATATAGGACGAGATGAAAGCTGTGATGATATCCATATCAAGTGCCGACGTGCCGGGATCGGTGGCGTCGGGGTCGGTCGCGTCGGGATCGGTGGCGTCGGGGTCGGTGGCGCCGGGGTCGGTGTCGTCGGGGTCGGTGGCGTCGGGATCGGTGGCGTCAGGGTCGGTGGCGCCGGGGTCGGTGTCGTCGGGGTCGGTGGCGTCGGGATCGGTCGCGTCGGGATCGGTCGCGTTGGGATCGGTGGTGCCGGGATCGGCGGCGTCGGGATCGGTCGTACCGGGATCGGTGGTGCCGGGGCCGGTCGTACCGGGATCGGTCGCGTCAGGGTCGGCCGCGTTGGGATCGGTGGTGCCGGGATCGGTCGCGTCGGGGTCGGTCGTACCGGGATCTGTGGTGCCGGGGCCGGTCGTACCGGGATCTGTGGTGCCGGGGTCGGTATCGCTCATTCCAATGCCTGTCAGATCTGGAGTAGCGGGCTCCGTGAACGGATCCGGTCCAAAGGCCAGCTCGTCCGGTTCGTCGAACGATCCCAGGAAAAACGTCTCTTCGCCCACGACCGGATCGACGGCGCCCGCGACGATCGGGGCATCGTCCCATGATTCGAGATCGAGATCAAGATCGAGATCGAGATCGGGCATGGCGTCCGACACGATGGCGGATTCGTCCGGGTATCCGGGATCGACGTCCTGCGGATCCTCGGCGATGACGACCAGCGCTGCACCCATCTGCAGCGCGAACGCCGTCAAAAACAGGACGACGAGCAGGCGGAAGGCTTTGCTGTGGCGCATCATCCGTCGCCTCCCGTCAGGACCGCGTACAAACGGGTCAGCATATCTTCGGTGAAGCCTCCGGAAGCGAGCAGCGCCTGGATATTCTCCTTCAGGGTCTTGTTGAGGTCGAATTAAAAGGAACGGGTGATCCAGAAATCCATCGCGGTCGCGTTGGCATCGTCGATATTCACGGTCTTTGCGGTCGCCCAATCCACCAGGTCCGCCACATCGCCCATCGTGGCGCGCACGGAAGCGCGGACCTTCTCCTTGGTCTCCTCCAGCTTGTTCCAGGATGTGACCAGCTCGGCGCGGGCGTTGTCCAATTGTTTTCGACCGCTCCTGAGCAGTTTGCGGCCGCTGCTTAAGTCGGACTTGGCCTTGTCCAGCTTTGCCTTGGCCTCGTCCAGCTTCGGCTTGGCTTCATGAAGCTGCGCCCAGCTGGTCTGGAGCTGGGTCTTGGCATCGGCGAGCTTCACTTCGTTTTGATCGATCTGGCTCTCGCCGTCCGCCAGCGTGGTCCAGCCCTCATCCAGCTCAGCGCGGGCCTTCTGGAGTTGTTCGAGGCGTCGCTCAGCTTGCCCTACGCTTCGTCCAGCTGCGACTTCACCTTGCCCTGGACCTCGCCCGTCCCGGACCTGCGCGCGCCTCGAGGCCAGCCGCTCCAGACGTTCGGAGACCGTGCCGACAGCCGCTTCGTATCCGTTGCTGAAGCGGTCGATGTTCTCCGGCTTGTCAATGACGATCTCGGCCTTCATGAAGCAGCCGTCCAGCGCTTCCGCGTCAAAGGCATCCCTGAGCACCATCGCATAGAGGGTGTCGGGAATGCTCACGCTGGTGTGGTCGGGGTGATCGGCGATACCCACGATGACGAAGCTGCCGTCCTTCAGGTATTCGGCCTTCTCGCCCTTTGCGGTCAGCGCCTTGACGGGGTCGCCCAGCTTCCAGCCCATATCCTGGGCCAGTCGCTGTTCCACGGCGCATTCGTCCGCCGCTTCCGGCAGGCGCCCCTCGATCAGATGGGTCTGGTTCACCCGCTCCGTGAGGGTGATGACGTTGATCTCCTGTCGCTTGTCTCCGGAAGACACCTTCGCGCCGGTCTGCCACACGGCCTCGACGTCCACGACGCCCTCGACATCCCGGATCTGTTCCAGGTCCTCTTCGTTGAGCAGGGCGGTGGACATGATCTCCAGATCGCGATAATTGACCGCGTTATACATGTCGGAGCCGTTTCTGCGCAGGGCCGCGTCGGAAAAGCTGATGCCCAAAAAAGTCGCCACGCCAAGAAAGGCGATAACGATGACGGATAGATAGGACACCTTCTGCTTCCATATGTTGCGCAGCGAATCCTTCACCTGGGTCCGTTTCATGATCTGTCACCACACCAGTTCTTCCTCATGCAGCGGATGTACGTTCTTCTTGATGCTGGCGATCCTGCCGTTGCGAAGCTTGACCACGCGGTCCGCCATCTTGGCGATCTCCGCGTTGTGCGTGACCATCATCACGGTCGTGCCCTCGTTTCTCACGATCTCCTCCACGACAGAGAGCACCTCGATGCTGGTGGTATAATCCAGCGCCGCGGTCGGCTCGTCCGCCAGGATGAGCTTCGGACGCTTGACGATGGCACGAGCGATGGACACGCGCTGCTGCTGGCCGCCGGACAACTGCCCGGGATAGTTGTTGGCCCGGTCGGACAGCTTGACCTTCGCGATCGCCTCCTCCGGGTGCATGGGGTAACGCACCAGTTCGGCGATGAACTGGACGTTTTCGAGCGCCGTCAGGTTGGGCATCAGGTTGTAGGCCTGGAAGATGAAGCCAACGTATTCGCACCGGAATTTGGTCAGCTCCGCATCGGTGGGGTGGGAGAAATCCTGCCCGTCGATCGTGAGCGTTCCGTCCGTGAGGAAGTCCATGCCGCCCACGATATTCATCATCGTGGTCTTGCCGCACCCGGATTCGCCCAGGATGACGACGAACTCATTCTTATAGATCTCCAGGTTGATCCCTTTCAGGACCTGCAGCACATCGTCGCCGGAGGGGAATTCCTTCGTGACGTCCTTCAGGACGGCGAGCGTTTCCTTCTTCTCGCTCAGATCGACCAGGAGCCCCTTTTCGTCGATGGTGATGGCGGTCAACGCGGCCATGCGTTCGCACAGCTGGAGCGCCTCGGCGTCGTACACGCCGCCGTCCTTGATATTCACGATCTGAACGCACCCGATGACCTCGTGCAGGTTGTTCAGCGGCACGCAGATCATCGTTTTGGTCACGATGCCGTTGTCGTCGAATACCGAGCCTTCGAACCGGGGATTGTTGGCGGCGTCGGCGATCATGATGGATTTCCCCGTACAGGTGACCATGCCTTCGATGCCCAGCTCGTTCTCAACGGTCAGGTTGGAGAGGTCCGCAGAGCAGATATGGAAAACGGGGCTCAGGCGGTTGGACTTCTTGTCCAGCAGCCAGATGGCCCCCGCTTCGCTGTTCAGGGTATTCACGATGGTCTCCAGACCCTGGGACAGGGCGTCCTCGAGGTTGTCCACCTCGAGGAGCTGCTCCATGATCCGGTACATCGCGCGTATATAGCGTTTTTCCTCAGCCATACAGCACGCTCCTTCCGCGTACGGGTCTGCGCATCCCCTTTCGGGGCATAGTGCGGCACGATGCCGCCTGAGGCAAAGATTTTTCTACGATCATCATATCCTGATTCCGGCGATACTTCAATATGTAAAAACCAAAAAAATCCCGAATAGCGCTGCCATCGATGCACGTGCCGGCGTTGGGACCGGTACGGCTTCCTGACCCGAAAGCATCCCTTGGTTTGGCCGAACCCTTCGATGCCTCAAAGAGCTCTTTGGGTCAACGGCGAAGTATCATCGAAGCAGGTAAGCTTCCGTTCCGGGCCAGTGATATACAGTGCTACACCGTGATCGCACCGAACAGCGGGAAGACAGCGTTCGGTTCATGCCTGTAGCGCTGATATGGCAGTAGCATCTCCTTCGGGCAGAGGACCATGGGATCCATACCGAAAAAGCCCGACTGGCGCCGGGACAGGGCAGTGGGGGGGCCGGAGACCTCGGCGTTCAGCCGCGCTTGGGTATGTCCACGTGGCGCACACTGCCGATGGCTGGCATCAGCGTCGCATCCATGTGGGGGTTCAACACGCTGTGGTAGCGCTTCTCCATCAGCGCGGGGTCGGAATAGGCTTTCTTCGACTTGCTGCGGTTCACGAGGATCCCCGCAACGACCGCAGCGATGCACACCCATTCTACGATCATCACCGCGCCGGGCGACACCTGGGACCGGCCGTGCGTCAGTGCCATGACCAGGCCAAAGGCGAACGCCAGCGCGAAGAACAGCGCGATCAGCCTGAGTGCGAACAGTCTGGGATACAGCGTCCTGCGCTGGCCGCCGTCCACGATCTGGCGGATGCCGCAGTGGGGACAGGTGACGTGCCTGGAGGGGCTCCTTCCCTTGTCGTCCAGCAGGGCGTTCAGCTGTCCCTTCTCCAGGCGCTCCACGAGAAAGTTGAGCTGACCGCCGGCGGACGCGGCGAGATTCTGCTGGGCGGCAAAGCCCGCGCCGGAGCTGTTGTAGCCGCGCACGGTGGCCTGTGCGGAGAGCAGGGCGGTCCTGTTCACGGTGGCGTACTGCCTGCACTTGGGGCATGTGAACGACAGCATGACGGGCACTTTTACGGATGCGGTGGACGTGGTATAGGCTTTGGACACGGGGGAACATCTCCTCTCTATGGTCAGGGAAGGACTGCGACGGCATCGGGAACGGCCGGGGGAAGGGGGGCGGGATCGACGGACATAACACCGGTCACGGCTCCACGGGGCCTTGATCGTCCCCCAGCACGGTGCGGAACACCGCGCTCCAGTCCATGCCGCCGTAGAAACCGGATTCCCGGTAGTGCCCGGTGTCCTCGGGCTCCCTGTAGGCCACGCTCACCGGCGTGGTGGCGGTCCGGGTGTGCAGGTCCACGGCGAAGAACATGGTGTCGGTGCCGTAGAACGGCACGCTGACGCTGCGGCTCGCGTAGGTGCGAGTATTGCGTTCGATCCAGGGCACGCTGTAAAGCAGCTTGTTCTCCCCGTAGAAGAACACGGCCGTGTCGGCCTCCTTCAGGTTGCGTGCCAGGCGCCTGGGGTCCAGCTTCTCATACCAGTGCACCTCGCCGGTGCGTGCCTGCTCGAAGCTGGTGTACACCCGGGGAGCCGTCTCATCGTCGATGTACTGGCAAAACACCAGCTTCTCGCCGTATTCGACCTCTCCCGCGGCCAGCTCACCGGCCCTTCCCTTTTGGGCCAGCGCCAGCAGCGCCTTTTCGTCGGCGGCCTTGCCGCTGAAGGACGCGAACATCTTCCAGTAATAGTTGTTGATCTTGTCGTCACTGTAGCAGGCGTAGAGCGTTCCAATGCCGATGGCGATGGCCAGCACGACGCTGACCAGGCAGGCGGCGACGCGCAGGCCCTTGCGCTTCGGCACGTAGCGGAACACCGCCGCCAGCAGCGGGATCAGCGCCCCCACGCAGAACATGGCCGGCATGGTGTCCATGAAGAAGCTGTATGGTTCGCCGTACTCCCGATGGATCAAATACAGCCCCAGACCGACGACGCCGAGCAGGATCACCCAGAACAGCAGCTCTTTGGCAAATGTGCGCTTTTTCATACAGGTCACCTCCGTCCCGGTCCATCCCCGGGACATTTGTTTCTTCCTGTCCTCATGCACAGCGGTCCACCCGGCACCGGCAGGCGACGGTCGGCCGCGGGCGTGGCTATCCCTGTCGCCCTTCAAGCCAGGGCAGCTTTTCCGGCGCGCATGGCAGCCTGCGCAGATCCTTGAACTGAGCCGCGGCCTTCTGCCTGTCTGCGCCGGACGCTTCAGGGAAAACCCTTAAAGTTATTATAACATGTATCAAAGCATTCGCGCAACAGGATATGAAAAACTGATCGCGTCAAGCGGCCGAAAGCGCGTCGCATCCTTTGTCGATAAGGCTTTGTGTCACCAGTTGACGATCCGTTCGATCGTGGCGAGCAGCCTGAAAACTCTTGAAGTATCAGGGAACCTGTGTTATGATTAACATGGTAGATCATTACAGCATCGACACAGGCGTGCATCGGGGAAGGGGATGAACGCCTTTCGACTCGGTTGGATCTGTTTCATACAGACGGGATGCGTATCAGCGCATATGGATGGAGTGAACGAAGTGACATATTCGATCATTGGTATTCTCGCAAGTATTCTCCTGCTGATCATCAATCGGGATGTTTTTTGGAACCGGGACGGGAATCCCCTTACCAAGACCATGCGGACCTACCGCTTGTTCCTGACCGGGGTGATGATCTATCTCGTGACCGATATGCTCTGGGGGATCCTTGATTCCAATCATCTCGTTTCACTTCTGTTTATCGATACATCGATCCATTTCGCAGCTATGGTCGGGGCGGTGATGTTTTGGACGCAGTATGTCGTGTCGTATCTCGATACCGACAGCGCATTTGAACGACTGCTGCAGACCGCGGGGCGCGTCTTTTTTGCCCTTGAACTCGTATTCATTGCCGTGAATGTTTTCAAACCGGTCCTCTTTTGGTTCGATGAGAATGGTGTTTATCAGGCCGGCACTGCCCGATATGTTACACTGGGGATCCAGATCTTCATGTTTTTGGTGACGGCCGTTTACACGCTCCTTGTCGCTTACAGATCAAAAGGCAGGGTCCGGCTTCGGCACATGACCATCGGATTCTTTGGCGTCGCCATGATGTCCCTCATCACGATCCAGGTCTTTTACCCGCTGCTGCCCCTGTATGCGATCGGGTATATGCTGGGCACCAGCTTGTTGCACAGCTATGTGGTCGAAGACGAGAAGGAAGAATACCGCAGAGAGTTGGAAGAAGCGGCGAAGATCGATCAGGCGCAGAAAAAGGAGTTGTCTGAAAGCCGGGAGGCATTGAAAGACGCTTTGGCAATCGCAGAGAACGCCAACAAGGCAAAGACCTCTTTTCTCTCCAATATGAGCCACGAGATCCGCACCCCCATGAACGCGATCATCGGATTGAACAACATTGCAATGAACGATCCGACCGCCAGCGATCAAGTGAAGGAATATCTGAACAAGATCGGCTCCTCCGCTCAGCACCTTCTGGGGATCATCAATGACATTCTCGATATGAGCCGCATCGAATCGGGGCGAATGACCGTAAAGCGAGAGGAGTTTTCCTTTGCCAAGGCGCTGGAGCAGGTCAATACGATCATCGGCGATCAGTGCCATGATAAAGGCATCATTTATGACTGCCAAACGGTAGGGCGGGTGGATGATTATTATATCGGCGATGCCATGAAGCTCAAACAGATGATGATCAACATCCTCGGCAATGCGGTCAAGTTTACTCCGAAAGGCGGAACGGTGCGTTTTCTTATCGAAGAGGGGAGCCGTTTGAACGGGAACGCAGTGCTGAGATTTATCATCAGTGATACCGGCATCGGCATGAGTGAGGCGTTCCTTCCGCATATTTTCGATCCCTTCAGCCAGGAGGACCCATCCTCTACCAGCAGATACGGCTCGACCGGTCTGGGCATGCCTATCACAAAAAGCATCGTAGAGCTCATGAACGGCCGCATCGATGTCGTCAGCGAAAAGGGCAAAGGCACCACATTCACAGTGACCCTCCCGCTGGGCGAGTCCGACAGGAAGCAGCAGATCAATGAAGCCGGCCCGGCTCCGCATGACATGGATGTGCTTGTGATCGACGACGATCCCATAGCCCTGGAACACGCGCAGATCGTTTTCACCCAGGTCGGCATCAGCTGCGAGACGGCAGAGTCCGGTTGGGAAGGCATAGACAAGGTCCGCATACGCCATGGACGCAGAGAAGACTACGACCTCGTCATCGTCGACTGGAAAATGCCGGAGATGGACGGCGTCGAAACGACGCGGCAGATCCGTAAGATCGTGGGAAACGATACGCCGGTCATCATTCTGACCTCCTTCAACTGGGATGAGATCGCGGATGAAGCACGTGAGGCAGGGGCAGATACGTTCGTATCCAAGCCTCTATTTGCCAGTACGGTAATGGATGAATTCGCGGAGGCGTTCCGAAGGAAGAATGAAGCGCTCGAGAGGAGAACGGCAGACCTGAAGGGCCGCAGAGTGCTTCTTGCGGAAGATGTTGACGTGAATGCCGAGATCATGATGATGGTGCTGTCCATGCGCGGAATGGAAGTGGACCTGGCCGAGAATGGCCTGGTCGCCGTGGATCTGTTTGAAAGCCGCGGACCCGGATACTATGATGCCATTCTGATGGATATGCGAATGCCGGAAATGGATGGCCTTGAGGCAACGAGAACCATCAGAAACCTTCCGCGGGACGATGCAAAGACGATCCCGATCATTGCGCTGACAGCAAACGCTTTCGATGAAGACGTTCAGCGAAGCATGCAGGCCGGCTTGAATGCCCACCTGTCGAAGCCCGTGGAGCCGGAGGCTTTGTTTGAGACGCTGGAAAACCTGATCATAGCGTAGCCGGACACGATAGGATCGCTGTTCGTGTTATACTGCGATCAGGTCAAGGATTCGAAGCGGGATACTGATTTGAAGTGACCAAGGAGGTCTGTTTATGGGAATCGCCTTTCAGATCGTCAGCGTTTTCCTGATAATCGGAGCAGTGCTCCTGTTTCTGAAAAACTCATCCATGAATACCATGATCACGAAAGCCCAGAAAGCGATGGCTGTCTTCCAGATCGTACTGTGCGGTGCCTTCTTTGCTCTGTGCCTTTCAGACATACTGGATATCAGGGTCGGTTTCTCAGCGGTACGCCTGTTTCTGAACACATTCTATACGCTGACGTTTCTTTCTCTGGCGTCGTTCGCCCTGTCGGATCTACGGAAAAAAAGGCAAAAGCACATCCGGATGATCGCATGCTTTTGCGCTGCATTGATCGCCGTGCAATGCTTTGTTTTTCCATATGATGCGGAAAACGAGTTCATACGCATATGTGGGGCAGTGGAAGGGATCGCTGTCTTCACCATGCTTATCATTCTGGTGACAAGGATCAACGATGGGAAATACGGCCAAAGCGTCCTGTTTGTCATCGTTCTCCTTGAACTCGCGATCGCCGTACTCAACACCGTGCATCCCATGGCCTCCATTACAGAGGATACCCAGAGTATCGACATCCCGATGAATTATTTATCGCTGTATATGAGGCCCGTCATATTCTCTTCCGTGGCGCTGATCTACCGCTTATGGCTCGACTTGTACAAAGCCGGAAGCCAAAGGGGTAAGAAATAGTCGGATGCATCCTTTCGGGATGATGGACCGCATCCGGGAAGCATATCAGGACAAAATGCCGCGAGATGAAGAGATGGAAGGAGCGTTTCCGAGACCGAAGCCGGGGAACAGCCCGATCAGCCGGTCGGGGGAAGCAGGCAAACCGATCATCGCACCATACCGGCGGTGTTTATGATGCGGCACTTTCATCTGAACATCAGGTATGGTATACTTGCGATCAGGCCAGGTACACAGATCGCGATTTACAGGTGAGTCATATGCGTGAACTGATCAATGATCCGTTTTATGAGCTGATGGAAAAATACGATAGATGCGTCATCGACTATTGCCTCATCGAAGACGATACGCCGCATCAGGGGAAGCGCTCGCACAAGGATGCCATCCTGTTTGCGATGCTCAAAGTGATGGAACGGTATATCGATACGCAGTTGAAGGAAGAGATCGGATATCGCGGGGAAGTCCAGGATGAACCGTTCCCGTGGAAGCTGGATATGGGGAAAGCACTGGCCCATCGGATCGATCCTGCGGAACTGCTGCATGTGCCGGAGATCTTGCGGACAGACCGCATCGGCCGAAGGTCCTATGACTGCGGCTTGCCGGATCCCTTAAAAGGCGAACAGATCCCATACTGGTATGCTTTCTGGGAGACTCCGCAACTGTCGGGATACGGACCGGATGATTTCCGCAGGGTCAACGCCGCCCTGTTCCCGGAGGGGACGGATGGACTTGAGGTTTATGAGTGGACCACGGACTGGTCCAACTATTTTGACGACGGTCATGAATGGTGGGGCGCGGCATGCTGGAGCATCTATGACAGGCGCACGGACCGATACGTCGTGATCATGGCAGAAGCGACAGACTGACAGACCCCCGTGCGCCGCGGAGAAGCATTGGATAGCGGCGTAACGGTCTTTCACATGCGGCGCACGACCGGTCTTCGCACACGGAAAGATGCGTGGATGTCATTTTAATCAATCACCGGAATCATTCATTTTTCTACTATTGATCGGAAGGATCGACAGCCTGTGGGGGATCCCGCCATACCGGACCGGGCCTTGCAGCCGGAAACGGTAAGGCTTTTTCCAAACGCCACGATACCTCCTTCGCACAACATGCGATCCTTTTCGTCAGACCCTGACCTGTCCCGTCGGTATACCATGTTCAGGCCGGACCTATGCATATCGACGCTCAATGCGTTCGGGTTCTACAGACGGCCCGGCAGATCGACACCAACGATGCTTGATGCCGGCAGAGGGTCATACGCCAATATTAAAGATCAGGCTATTGTAATATCTTTGATTCTATGTTACCATGTGCTTAATCCGGGCACATGCCGTGCCTGGCAGAAACAGAAGCGAAGGTGTTGTCCAGATGAAATACTTCAGATTTACCAACACAAGCCATAGATTCTCCGGCGGCAGCGAGAGCTTTCTGGAGGATTCTGTGCAGTTTATCCATGATGCGCTGAGCAAACTCGGCATCGCGCGCAAGTTGGCGATCAAAACGGAGCTTTTGGCCGAGGAGACGATCGTGCAGCTGATGCAGCACGCCGCGGCGGACGCCGAGCTCCACGTGCGGATCCGGAAAAACATGGGTGACGTGAGCATCACCCTCAGCATGCGGGGCGAGGAGTTCGACCCCTTCGCAGGCGCGGGGGAGACCATCGGCCTGGGCGAGACAGACGGCGCAGACACAGAAGAAGCTATCCGCTCCATACTGATGCGCTCCTATGGGGAGAATTTCAAGTACCGGCACAAGAACGGCGTCAACCGGGTGCGGATGCTGACGGAGCAGACGGAACAGTCGATGCTCACGTTCACGATGGCGGCGCTCGTGCTGGGGCTGCTCTTTGGCTTGCTGGCAAAGCTGGTATTCCCGGCACTCGTGACCACTGGCCTGTGCACGTATCTGCTGAATCCGGTGAAGACCATCTTCATGAATTCACTGAAGATCATCATCGCGCCCGTGGTCTTCTTCTCGATCGTCACCTGTATATCGCAGTTCAACAGCATTATGGAACTGGGGCGCCTCGGCGCAAAGGTGATGGGCGTATATCTGCTGACCACCGTGATCGCCGTGCTTCTGGGGATCGGCATGGCCCAGCTGATCCAGCCGGGCGCATGGGGGTTTGCACTGTCGGGAGACATCGAAACCGCGGCAGTCGCCGTAGATACCAGTGTCGACACATCCATTCTGTCCACGATCGTCAATATCGTACCTTCCAACTTCATTGCACCGTTTGTGGAATCGAACACGCTGCAGATCATATTCCTGGCCGTGTTATGCGGGGTCGCCGTAGGGTTGATCGGTGAATACTCCAAAGCGCTGAAGGAATTGTTTGAGGCATTCAACTCGATGTTTCTGACCATCACCACGATGATCGCCCGGTTCATCCCTGTGGCCGTGTTCTGCTCCGTGGCGCTGCTGGTGATCGATCTGGGAGGCGGTTCTCTGCTTTCGGTGCTGAGTGGGGGCATGACGCACGTCCTGACGACGCTGTGCATGCTCTGCGTCTACGGCCTGCTGATCCTCTTGATGGCCCGCCTGAATCCCTTGACCTTTTTCAAAAAGAACCGGGAAGGCATGCTGACGAGCTTTACGCTCTGCTCGAGCTCCGCGGCGATGCCCACCAATCTGCGCACATGCACCGATAAACTCGGCATTTCTCCAAAGGTCTGCAACTTCTCCATTCCATTGGGCGCCACCGTCAACATGGATGGGACCTGCATATATCTGAGCGTCATCGGGCTGTTCCTGGCGAGAGCATATGGCGTCAGCGTCCCCCTTTCGTCCCTGTTCTCCCTCGCGGTGACCATCATACTGCTGTCCCTCGGCGCGCCCGGTGTTCCGGGAGCCGCCCTGGTCTGCCTGAGCGTCGTGCTGGCAGCGCTTCACGTGCCCATTGAAGCCATCGGGTTGGTCATCGCGATCGACCCCCTGCTGGATATGTTCATCACCATGTCCAACACGACCGGCGACGTGGCGGCCGCACTGATCGTCGCCCGAAACGAAAAGCTGCTCGACCTGGATATGTACCGGAAACCTTGACGCTGCCGGTGGTAGCGATACATGTTCGTGCATGTGGATCTGGGGGCTTGCTTCATCGAGTGTGTGTGATAAATGACACCGTGTATCGATGTCGAACAGGAGGAGGGTCAGGATATGGATGCGATGGAGGCAATTTTTACGCGTCGAAGCACGAGGAAACTGAAAGACGAGCTGCCGCCGCGGGAATTGATCGAGAAGGTGGTGGAAGCGGGGAGGATGGCTCCCAGTGGCGCCAACAGCCAGACGACGCATTTCATCGTCATTACCAGGCGGGAAACGCTTTCTGAGCTGGCGGAAACCGTGAAAAGGGCGTTTGCCGGGATGGAGGTCGGCCCGAATACCTATGTTTCCCTTCGCAGATCCATCGAAGCTTCAAAGCAGGGGAACTATGTGTTCCACTACGGAGCGCCGGTCCTGATCGTGACGGCAAACAGAACAGGCTATGGGAATGCCATTGCAGATAGCGCATGTGCTCTGGAGAATATGATGATCGCCGCGAATGCATTGGATCTTGGTTCATGCTGGATCAATCAGCTGCATTGGCTGACCGAGGAAGAGACAGTGCGGCATTACATGGAACGACTCGGTTTAGCTGACGATGAATCCATTACCGGCGGCCTGATCCTGGGTTATGGAGCCGATGGAATGCCCCTGCGAACAACACCGGATCGCACCGGAAACCCGGTGACGTGGATTGAGGATGATTAACGACCATATACCGTCTTTTCATGTTTCGTCATTCCCGCAATTGCGGCCATACGTAGTTGCGGTTTTTTTCGTCCCGCCCGGATGAAGTGGCCGATCGACCCGCCATCTGCCTGGTGCCCCCAGCGTTCGGTCAGAGTCGGCTTTCATGGATGTTCCGCGTGTGTATGCCCATGGAAACGATGACGTGAGAATCATGGCTCCCTGCTATTACCAAGGACGGCGTGGAGTCATGTACGGCAAAGCTATGTCTGTACGGGGGACGATAAATGCCTGCGTTGTAGATGCATCCGCCCATGCAATGCATCCGCCGCCAGGACGCCGCACTGAAGCCATAAGAGAGACTAATTGAAAATGTCTTTCCTCCAGTTTCCTGATGTGGTATACTGTGTGCGGAAACGGTGATCCTGATCGGGATTTGACGAGGCGAAGCATGGAATTTGGATGGATCAATGTCTTTGGTGCGGTTTTCGTTGTCCTTATGCTCATACCAAATATCATATATGCCATAAATAACGCAGGCGAGAGAAACCTTTGCAAGAATCTGTTCATGAACCTCACAGAGCAGATCGGGCGGTATACTTGCATCGTGTTGATGTGGCTTCCCCTCCTTGTCTGGAAGTTTGGTTTTACGAGTGTGTTCGAGATGGTGCTGTATATAGTTGGGAACGGAGCCCTCCTCACAGCGTATTGGATCTTGTTCGCAGTGTATATGAAGCGGAAAGCCCTGTGGCTTGCACTCGTTCTCGCGATCCTTCCCGCTTGCATCTTTCTTCTTAGCGGCATCCTTCTGAGGCATTGGCTGCTCGTTGGTTTTGCCGTCATGTTTACTGTCGGGCATTTTTACGTGACGAAGAAGAATGCAGAGCAAACCCGTTGATCATGCGAGCATACCGATAGTTGCCGGCATGATGCTTCCAGGGGGCTTTCTCATAGAAGGTGTCCTTGCGGGAAAACGGATCGTCAAAATCGCAGGGGCGACATTCCTGCCGCCCGCGGGCGCCGCGGATAGATGTCCCTACAGCCTTTTGGTCCATCACCTTCTGCTTTTATCCTGCTTTGAGACAGCCCCGGCTTTCATCGGGAGAGGAGGGTCGCCCATGGAGCTTACACAGCTTCGGTACTTCCTGCGCGTCTATCAGACGCGGAACATGTGCGCTGCTGCGGCACAGCTGAACGTGTCGCAGCAGGCGGTCTCCAAGCAGATCCAGAAGCTGGAGGAGGAGTTGGGTGTCGCCCTGTTCCAGCGCAGCTCAAGGGGTGTCCGCGCCACGCCCTATGCTGATATGCTGGCTGAGAAGGTCCAGGATTTCATGCCGGGACTGGACGCGCTGGTCTACGACATGCAGCATAAGGATCGCGAGCTGACCGGTGTCGTCCGGCTGGGTGTGCAGTGCTGGCAGATGGGCGGAGGAAGGGGACTGAGCTATAACGCATTGAAGATCTTTTGTCAGGCGCATCCCAGGGTCAGGCTGCTTTGGGAAAACCTCATTCCCAAGCTTTGTGTCGAGCGGCTTCGCGATCGGACGCTGGACCTGTCGGTGGTGGGCATGCCGCCGGACCCGGAGGGCATTGAACTCTTCCCGTTGCGTGTGAACCACTGGTTCTGCTGATGTCCAGAGCGCACGCGCTGGCGGCGCAGACACATTTGCAGGTCGAGGACCTTGCAGGCCAGCGCATCATCATGGCCAGCAATGAATCGGATACGCGCCGGCACATCATCGAAGCACTTCGAGATCGGGAGAAGCCCGAGTTCATCGACGTCACGGGCTTCATATTCGACCTCATCGCCCAGCAGGTGGAGGGGGATGGGGCAATGATGCTGACGACAGACCAGTCCGTCGGCCTGTTCGATCCGAAACGCTATGCCATGGTCGAACTGAAGGGCGACCTGTGGCACACCCAGCTCTATCTGGCTCGGCTCGAAGGCATCGTCCACAGTCCTGCGGAGCATGCTCTGTATCAGCATCTCATTGACGAATGGAAGTGAGTGATACAATCATTCGTTGTAGACAGCTCCAATTAAAAGTTTCTTTACATTGCGCGCCGACAGCGATATAATAGAGGTGAGGGAGCGCGACGCTCCAAATATGGAACAGGAGGAATGGATATGAGGAAGAGCATCAGTCTGCTGCTGATCCTCGCCATGCTGCTGGGCGTGTTGGGCGCGACGGCGATGGCGGAGGCTGCCTACACCGCGGGCACCTACACGGCAAGCGCGGCGGGTTTCGGCGGCAATGTCACGGTGACGGTCACCGTGGACGAAAACGGCATCACCGACGTGAAGGTCGAGGGCCCGGACGAGACGCCCACCGTGGGCGGCGTGGCGGTGGCCAACATGCCGGCGGCGATCCTGGCCGCGGGCAGCGCCGACGTGGACATGACCACCGGCGCGACCGTCACGAGCACGGCCATACTGACCGCGCTGCGCGAGGCGCTGGCCGAGGCATCCGGTGCGGATCTCACGGTGAAGATGGCCCCCGGCACCTATACGGCGCAGGCCTACGGCTTCCAGCAGATCTCTCCGATCACGGTGACGATGACCGTGGATGAGACCGGCATTCGGGAGCTGTCCTTTGACGGCAATTTGGACTCTGTGGCGATGATCCGATCGGTCAACCGCTATCTGATCCCCAGGATCCTTGAGAACCAGTCTGTGGGCGTGGATGCCATCACCGGCGCCACCTCCACCAGCAATGCGGTGCTGTCCGGCGCACGGGACTGCCTGGCGCAGGCGTTGGCGGCCGGTGGCTCTGACGCTGCGGCCATCTCCGCATTCATGAAGCCCGAGCCCGTGATCGAAGCCCAGGAGACCCTTGACGTGGACGTGCTGGTGGTGGGCATGGGTGCCGCTGGCATCTCCGCGGCGACGGCGGCCGCCGAGGCTCAGAAGGCCGCGGGCAAGCCGGTCAGCGTGTTGGCCATCGAGAAAGACGGCCGTTACGGCGGCACGGGCGCGTTCACCGGCGAGCCCATGTCCATCAACCCGCCCCGCTACAAGGAGCAGTACAACAACGGCGAGGATTACATGGACCGTGACGCGCTGCTGGCAGCCTGGACCGAGTATGTCGAGGGCGACGCCAAGATGGAGGTCGTCGAGAAGTTCCTTGACAACTCGGGCGAGACCGCTGACTGGCTGTACTATGACCACGGCTTCCTGATCAACAATCCCACCAGCGGCTTCGGTGCGAATACCTATCGCTGCAAGCAGCAGTACGTCTCCGTGGCCACTGCTGAGGAGGGCCGTGACTACGGCATGGACGTCTCCGCGGGTCAGAACACCATGGTGGACAAGTACTACGAGCGCTTCGTCTCCGACTATGTGAAACTGGGTGGCAAATACATGCTGGAGACCGAGGGCTACGCCCTGCTGTACGACGAGGCTGAGAACCGCGTGACCGGTGTCAAGGCCAAGGGGCACGACGGCACCGACTACACCATCAACGCCAAGTCCGTCATCCTCTGCACCGGCGGCTTTGCCGGCAGCGAGGAACTGGAGAAGGAGTATCTCTCCAAGAACCCCTACTTCGACCACTTTGGCGACGAGCAGTGGACCATGATCGGCATGCACGAGAACGACGGTAAGATGCTGAAGGCGGCGCTGGAGATCGGCGCGGGCACCTACAACATCTCCGTGGTGCCTATGATCCACTTCGCGACCTCCAACATCGTGATCCACGACTATCCGGTCAACACATTCAAGCCCGATGAGCCCGGCTATGGCAAGGTGCTGTGGTATGGCTGGGACCAGACCTGGACCCTGAACGAGATCCCCGACGCGCTGATCCTGTGCAGCGACATCCCGTGGGTGAATGTCGACGGCGAGCGCTTCGAGGCCGAGGGTGCGCTGTTCGGCTGGTGGCAGGCCGGCCCGTCCTACTGGGCCATCTGGTCACAGGACCAGATCGACGGCCTGGCGGCCAATGGCTTCTCCTCCACGCTGAGCACGCTGGCAGCTGGCAGCCAGGGCGTCATGCCGGGCAACCTGCCCATCCCCGAGGTCTATGACGTGCTGGATAAGCTGGTCGCCCAGGGCTATGTGGTCAAGGCCGACACCTATGAGGCGCTGGCCGAGGCGATGGGCGTGCCCGCCGAGACCTTCGTCAAGACCATGGCCGACTACAATGCCTTCTGTGAGAGCGGTGTCGACGAGCAGTTCGGCAAGGACGCCGCCAAGCTGGTGCCTGCCGGCAATGGACCGTTCTACGCGCTCAAGGGCTATTCGGCCTGCTTCGCCACCAACGGCAGCCTGGACATCAACGAGAACTTCGAGGTGCTGAAAGCCGACGGCGAGACCCCCATCGGCGGCCTGTGGGCATGCGGCTGCGAGGCCTCCGGCGTCATGTACTCCGAGAAGAAGCCCTACGTCACCTACGGCGGTGCGGCCATCGGCTTCGCGTACACCTCCGGACGCCTGTCCGGCGGCTACGCGGCGGCCTATGCCGACAGTCTGAAGTGAAGAAGCGCTAAACACACATCCGGGCAAAAACAGAGGCTGTCTCAACAGAGGCAGCCTCTTGACAGTGGGAATGAAGGGGCAGATCCCGCAGGATCGCTGCGATATGGCGCTGTTCATAGGGCGCATGACTCACAAAGACAGTGCCAGGGGTCCCGGTCCCGTTGAGATGACTCGAAAGGGGCTGTCGCACTTAACGAAAAGTGCAACAGCCCCTTTCTTCACGATTCTACCGATCCCCATCCGGCAAAAGTCTTACACGCCGGAGAGATGGGGGGTCCGACGATCAGCCGTAGATGCTCTTGACCTCGATCCCCTGTTCCCTGGCCACGTTTTCGGCGGCAGTGGAACCGGAAAGGAAGGAGAACGTGGAGCAGCAGCCGGAATCCATGAAGTTGTAGGTTTCGGCGTAGAAGCCGCCGGCGTCGGTACCGATGCAGTACAGATGCGGGATGACCTCGCCTTCCTTGTTAACGACCTGGAATTCCTCGTTGACCTTGACGCCGCCGGTGGTGGTCAACATGCCACCGACCATCTTAATGGCGTAGTAGGGGCCTTCAGCGTCCATCGGGATCAGTCGGGAGGGATCCTTATTGAAATCGGGATCCTCGCCGGCCTCGCAGTAGCCGTTGTAGGTCTCGATGGTGTTGAGCATCGTCTCGGTGTCCACACCGATCTGCTTGGACAGTTCTTCCCAGGTGTCAGCGCGGTTGATCATGCCCTTCTCCACGCAATTGTCCAGGATGGCGCGGAGATTGGTCACGGGAGCCTTGGTAGAAGGTGTGAAGCAGGTCCCAGCCAGGGTCTCGTTATTCTCCATAAAATCGATCTTGGAGGTGTCCAGCAGGCACCAGTATTCACCGTTGGGCTGTGCACAGGCCAGCAGGAAGCCGGACGCCTCGGAGCTGAAGCGCACGCCATCATCGTTGATCCACAGATAAGGGTTGTAGGCAGCGCGATGGACGGGAGAGTCGATGGCGAAGCCGGGCACGGTGGTCAGGCAGTAGGCCACGTGCTCCTGCCCGAACATATCCGCGCCGACTTCCCAGCACATGTTGACGCCGTCGCCCATACGCCCGCCGGTGCCGCCGGCCTTCAGGTTGCCGCCGGAGACGGAAGCGGCGGATTCGCCCTGGCCGACATATTCCGCCAGCATCTCCTGGTTGTCCACGAAACCGCCGGTGGCGATGATGACCGCGCCGGCGTTCACCTTCAGGGGCTTGCCATCGGTGGTGGTAGCCTCGATGCCCACAGCCTCGCCGGCTTCATTCATGATGATGTGATCCGCGTGGACGTTGGTCATGGTGTTGACGCCCAGCTTGTTGCAGATGTTCTGCATGCGCAGCGCCTCGCCGGGGCCTTCGCCGGGGGTCATGGTCCAGGAAGAGGTGCCGGAACCGCGGAAGGACGGATATGCCGCAATGGGTGCGTTGCCCTCCAGCGCCACGAACCAGTTCACCACATTGCCCACGTTGTCCATGAAATAGCGGACGATCTTGGGGTTCGCTTCATTGTGGTTGTAGTTCATGTGATACTCATAGCCTTCGTCGGCGGTCTGGTTGTCGGTGATATTGAACAGCACCTCGACGATGGAATCGTTGGTATAGTGGCATTCGGTCCCGAACAGCGCGCCGCCGGTGTAGCTCTTCTGCTCCAGCAGGATAACGTTCAGCCCGACCTGCGCCGCGCGAATGGCGCTCGCCAGACCGGAGCCGCCCGCACCGACGATGACGACATCCGCGGTGTATTCGGCGTCGTAGTCGGTGGTGATCACGGACTTGCAATCCGTCATGAAGTCCTCGGGATCGCCGCCCGCCTGGACGATGGCGCCCCTGACGGCTTCAATGATGCCGTTGGAAGACAGCGTCGCCATGGATACGGTATCCACATTCAGGCTGTTGTTCTCGACGATGCGATCCGGCATCAGACGCAGCGCGCCTGTAGCGATGTCCTTGGTCTCCTTGTTGTCCCCGATCTCGACCGCGGCGATCTTGCCGTCCTTGAAGGTCGTGGTCACATAGATGAAATCGTTGCGTCCTGAGCCGAAGTCGGTGTAACTGCCATCCGCCGGAGCCGCTGCATAGGCCGTCCCGGCCGCAATCAACATGACCATAGCCATGAGGATCGCAAGAGTTCTGCGTGTGGTGCTCATTTTGTATACCCTCCTTCTTTCTTTTGCGTCACATGCTCCGCGCGATCTGTCACGGCGTCTCTGTATGCCGGGCGGACCGGTACAGATCGGCATACGGGGCATGGCCGCTTCCATCAGTATTATACAATAATCGGCATTGACAGTGAAACGCTTTTATCTTATCATATCTATAAGGAACGCCTTATAGAACCGCTGGCGATCGCGCCGGTCGATCAGCAGGGAAGTTCGAACGTTTGCCTTCAATGC
The DNA here is from genome assembly GCA_017430945.1 of Clostridia bacterium. The sequence goes on from JAFRMB010000033.1 coordinate 21,937, forward strand.
CGATCGATCCGAGCAGGGTTTGCAGCCATCGACAAATGCGCTTTCTGTCAATATGGAGGTACGCCTATGTACGATCACCAACTGGATACCTTTTTACGGGTCGCACATACCGGCAGCTTCTCCGCAGCGGCCAGGGAGATATACATTTCTGCTTCGGCGGTCTCTCAACAGATGGCCCTGCTGGAGGACAAACTGGGGGTAAAACTGTTTCATCGGTCCAAACAGGGCATACGCCTGACAGATGCCGGCGAGATCCTGGCAAAAAAAGCGCCGGAGTTGATCCGGCAGAGCGAAGCGATCAAAAGAGCCGTGAAAGCAAACCGCCCTCTGCGACTTGGATGGCATACAGGTCTGGAGGACGAGCGGTTCATGCGCGCGTGTATGTCGATGAGGGAAGACGGTATCACCCTGACGCCCATCCGCGGAGGCGAGGTTTTCGGGGCTTTGAAGGATCATGAAATAGATCTGTGCGCCTATATGGAAAGCCCGATGTACGCAGAAATGGGATATGAATTCATCCCCACCGACACGGCGCGTCAGGTCGTGGTCGTGCCATCCGGGCACCCGCTGGAAAACCGTGCACAGATCTCGCTTAAGGATCTGGAGGGTCATCCGTTGTATCTTCTGAATAAGGGGATCCTTACAGATCATGATTCACTTACCAAACAGATCCACTCGGAGAAGATCGGCGTGGAGTTGCGTCCGCTTCAGGACTACAGCGCGGAGACGCGAAACAGGATCTTTGATTCTGAAGCTGCATTTCTTGGCATCGATCGGTTTTCCTGGCAATACTATCCTCTGCGCGTGATCCCGCTGTCCGATGGCATGCCGATTCGCACAGGGGTCGTCGTGCTCAAACAAGCGGATCCCCGCCTGACCGCGTTCAGACACTTACTGGCGCTCGAGGACGAAGCCCCTGGCGCCAAGTCTTCCAAATGATCTTTCGATGCCGCACGGTGGCTGCATTGGATCTGACCGCTTTTGACATATCCGATGCTGTTTGGATGCAGAGAAAGGCGGTCCACAAGGGCGCCCTGGATCGGTCTGACAGGCGATGAGGCAAGCGCCGGAGTCGATGGATCGAAACTATAAGGGCCATCGACAAGAAACAAGCCGCCTCCATCGCAGTTTGGGATGAACAGGCTTGTGCGCTGCTTGTTATGCAGGTTGCGGTCCATCCGGATGGCAGCGTCGAATCCCTTTTCAGGGTTGAGCATATTATCACGGTCAGGGTGGATCGAAACAGCTCAAAGGTCATTGGATACTGCCATATGATTTGAACGAGCCGCTCCCATTGCTGAGAGCGGCCCTTCTTCATCGCCGTCACTGCTCCCGGGTGAGTATGCAGCGGTTTCAGGGCTCTGGAAGAAGGCCCCGGTCGTTCCGCCGGGTGGGGCAAAGACGCACAAGGCGCCGCAGCCGTCGAAGGCGGTGGGGTCGATAGATCGCTCTCCTTCGGCACTGTTGTTTTTGATTGATATACGGCACAGTGTTATGATATAATGAAAACAGTAAAAAGAACCGGGGAAATCTCAGGCGAGAAACGATAAAAGTGGACATACAAAGTGAGCGGGAGGAGGAATGACGATGAAGCTGAAGAAGTGGATCGCGCTGCTGACGGCGTTGATGCTGCTGGCAGGCGTGCTGCCGGTAGCGGCGCATGCCGACGACGACTGTAAGCGCAGCCCGACCGGCCGGCATGAGTGGCAGGGATGGATGACTGTTAAGGGACCCACCTGCACGAGCAAGGGAACGCGCATGCGCAAGTGCCGATATTGCCAGAACGAACAGACGGAATCCATCCCCGCCAAGGGGCACAGCTGGAGCAAGTGGAAGACGACGAAGGAGGCTACCTGCACCAAGGAGGGCGAACAGACCCGCAAGTGCAAGGTGTGTGACAAAAAGGATACGCGAAAAATCGACAAAAAGCCCCACAGCTGGGGGGATTGGGAGATCGTTGTCGAACCGACAGACCACTCCGCAGGCACGCGCACGCACACGTGCAAGGTCTGCGGCACGGAGAAGTCAGAAGACTTCGATCCCGAGGGTACGCTGCGCCGCGGGAACAAGGGCGACGCGGTGAAGCGGCTGCAGGAGGGGTTGATCTGTTACGGGGTTATGACCGGAAAGGTGGACGGCAGCTTCGGCTCCGGCACGGAGAAGGCGGTCATGGCGGCCCAGGAGGGCGAAGGCCTGACGGCGGACGGCGTAGCCTGGCCTCAGACCCAGGCGCGGCTGGGGCACCGGTTCGGCGAATGGCAGGTCTTATCCGAGGAGACCGACTTTTCCGTGGGCCTGCGCCGGCGTGTGTGCGGCCGCTGCGGCTATGCCGAAGAGGAGGAGACCTGGCCTGAGCCGACCTACAGGCGCGGAGACAGGGGCGACGGCGTGCGTGATCTGCAGGAGAAGCTGAATGCGGCCGGCTACGATTGCGGCAGGGCAGACGGCAGCTTCGGTGGGAAGACCGAGACGGCGATAAAGGCCATCGAGCAAGCGCACGGGGTGGAGGCGGACGGCATCGCCTGGCCGGGCGTACAGAAGTGGCTGGAGCCGGGCACGCCTGACGTTGCGACCTACAGCGACGGCGACATCGCCACCGATTTCCTGGACCGATTCCGCGACGCGCCGGTTGCCATGCGGAACAAAGACGACCCCCTGCGCATCACCAAGCAGCCGGTAGACGGCATCATCCCCTGGGCGGAGTACATCGTGCATGAGGGGGCGCGCGGTAGGACAAAGCGACGCGATCCGAACGCCGAGAAACTGCTCCTGTCTGTGGCGGTATCCGGCGGCGAGGAACCCTATACCTACCAGTGGTATCGGGCGGTCATGTTCCGAGTGAGCGACGGCGAGCCCAAGGGCCGCACCATCGGCGGAGACGCCCCGGAGCTGTCGGTCTCCAATGATGGCAGCTATTACTGCGAGATCACGGACAACGCGGGCGACAAGGTGCGCAGCGATATCGTCAAGGCCCGATTCGCACTGCACATCGTCCGGCAGCCGCAGCATGCGAGCCTGTACGGCGGTGATTCCGCGGCCATTACTTGCCTTGTCGAGGGTGGAAACCCAGCCGTCGATGGGGAATACACCTACGAGTGGTTTACGTCGGTCGGCGATCCCGTCCCGGACGGCTGGGCCGACGGGCCGACGCTCAATGTCCCCGAAGAGGGTGAATTCTACTGTGTCGCGAGCGATGGCGAAACATCGGTGCAGTCCGACACGGCGCTGGTGTACAGCTGGAAACCGATGTCGCTGATCTCCAATGGAGACCGTCTGACGACCGTATTGGGCGAGGATGGCTATCAGAAGACGTATTTGGCTGACGGCGGGCTCCCCCCGTACACCTTCGTCTGGGAAAAGGACGGCGTTGAGCTCGATTCGCTGACCACGGATACGGATCACCCCTATTACACAGCCACGTTTACGGTCATGGATTACGGCCTGTACACATGTACCCTGACGGATGCCATGGTGGGCAGCGATTCAAAGGACTTCCACGTCGAATACGATCAGCTGTCGATCAGGCACCAGCCGGAGGGCGGTGTGCTGCCTGCGGACGGCGACCCGTTTTTCCTGGCCATCACCATGGACGAGGGCGAGGCGCCGTTCACGTATACCCTCTTCAGAAACGGAGAACCCTGGTGTGAGGAGAGCCTATCGCAAGACTTTGTCTCCGTGGGAGTCGATCAGTCAGGCGTCTACCACTACCACATCGAAGACGCGAACGGCCGCTGGGCGGACTCCGATCATGTGGCGGTGAACGACTATAAGGTCTCCATCAAGCAATACACGCAGGAAGCTGAGATCAGGAACCGGCGGAAGGGAGGCCCCAATGTGCCCGCCGACCTGACCGTCGAGGTGGAGGGCGGGCTTGCACCCTATGTGTATGTCTGGGAGTCGTCGGCGGATGGTGCGATCTATAAACCGGAGAAGACGCTCAAGACTTCTGACACCACGTGCACGATCCCCGCATCGACGCCCGGCACCTATCGCTGTGCGGTGACAGACGCCAACGAACAGACCGCCATCGCTACCGGCATGATGGTGCGATACGCAGGCGAGGCGCCATTGATCGTCGAGCAGCCGGATGATGTCCGGCTGGACTACATGCAGGGGCAGACCGCTTACGAGGTCGCTCTGAGCTGCCGGGCCATTACCGGCGACGGGGAAGACCAGTATCTCGAGTATGCGTGGGAATCCATGGAACCGGGCGCGATGTTCGCACCCTGCGGGAAGGGATGCAAGCTGGAGGTGGACGACCTGACCGGCGCGCGCTTCTTCCGCTGCACCGTCACGGACACCCGCACCGGAAGATCGGAGGTCAGCAGGATGGCGCGGGTCGAAATCGAGCTGTTGTGCATCACCCCCGAGACCTATGAGTCGCTGAGCTATCATAAGGGCAGGCTGGACTATGAGATCTGGGGAGGAACACCACCCTATACCGTCGAGGTCATGCAGCACCGGATGACAGTGGCAAAAGAGGGCAAAGTCGATTTCATCGACGCGCGGGAGCGGGTGTTCACCGTGGATGCGCCCTCCGGGGACCTGTCGATCGACCTGCCAGACACCTATTATGATTTTATCTGGTACGATGAAGAGGGCATGCCCACGATCCAGAAGACGCAGGCGGAATACTATCTCATCGTAACAGACGCGATCGATCAGGATGTGACCACACCGCCGATGCACGGGGCATACAAGCAGAATTGACGGTCAGCCGTCATGCTTGTCTCACCGATCGTTCCGTAAAGGAGAATCGCCATGAAAAAGCTGATCGCCATATTCCTGGTTTTCATCCTGCTCCTCATCCCAGCTGCGCTGGCTGACGACGTGCCCGGACCGCCCGTCGCGGGGGATTGGTACGCCGAACTTGACGACATCCCGCTGCACCTTTCGCTGAATGCGGACGGCACCTATTCGCTCGTTTTTCCGGACGAGCCCGGTGGATCCCTGGAAGGGACCTGGGCGACGGACGACATCTTCGTGCGTCTGGAAGACGGAAGCATTCTGACCCTCGTGTCTGAGGACCTGCTCATATGGCAGGGGAAGGGCCTTCGCTTCACCCGTGAAGCGCCACGGGCCTACGTTCCAGCCGATCTCCTCCCGGACGCCGCCCTCGGGATCTACGCCGGCTACTGGAAGTGCGCCTTCGTCGATCGCGGCGACGCCACTGTTCCCGCCAAAGCCGTGGACGACCATACCGACCTCTACATCGAAGACACCCTCGTCGCCCTGGGAGGTCCACGCTTCGGCGACATCTTCCGGGACTTCGGTTTTGCGGATGGCGTGCTCTTCGCCGATGTGAACGGCCAGGCCGTCACCCTCGATCTTCAACAGGACGCTTACCTGCGCCTCACAGTGGGCGAGGAGACCCTCTATCTCGCCCGCGTGATCACCGAGGCCCCTGACGGCGAAGTTGAGTGACAACCATCCTCTCGCGGCTGCCCCTGTTTCAGGGGCGGCCGCTTTGCGCCAGACGGGCAGGCTTGACGTTCTCATCGTGGATCCCCAGGGCATCCGCAAACTTTGGAAAGGGACCTCTGCTACGACCGGCACAGGATCAGTTAGGATTTGTGCTGGCCAAGATCGGGTGGCCCGGTCTTGACACGGAACGGGCCGGAGATCCATGTTGGGGTATCGGGTAAACTGATGGGATCCCCGACCAAAGGACACCCATATATTGCGGCATCTCCATGTGCATCCGGCAGGGGTATTGCAAACGAAACTGTTTGAAGTACGCATCCAAATATGGTATACTTGATGATGTGATCGCTTGAGGGTCTTAGAAGAGAGTACCTTTGTGCTTTTCTTGATCACGGTGGGATCGAGATCAGCAATGACCAGGTGGAGAACGCTGTCTGCCCTATCGTGGTCGGAGGCGAGGATCGGCTGTCCTGCGACAACCGGAGCCGACGCCAGCGTGATCGCCTTCACCACCCTGGAGACCGCCAGGATCAATGGTCTGAACCAAGAAACATATCCGTATCGTCTGCCGGATGTTCTGATCGAACGTTTCGCTGATGATCCCCTGGCAAAGGTGGATGACCTGATGCCATGGTGTGAGGAAATGCGAAACAGATCTCAGGCTTGGCGCGGAGTCATTGATCGATCACGAGGCATCTGGATTAACTCCGACAGAAACTCTCTGCACGACGTATGAACGTCCACGCTGTTATACCCAGCGACTCGCAGACCGATCCGTTTCACGTCGGGATCATATGCCTTTACTATCATGGGTCCTATCAACTTCAATGGGGGAATGACGGATGATGACGAATGCAAAAGTGCTGAAGAAAGCGATCCCGGCATTGCTGGCGCTCCTTCTGGCGCTGACGGGCTCGGGAGCCCTGTCGGAGAGCGTCAAGGCAACAAACATCAGTTGTGAACAGGAAACACTTCCGTTTTGGAAAGAGGGTTCTCCGGCGCTGACGTCTGTGATGACATTTGTCCGCAACGTGACCGATCCGGATTCGGAGGCGTATGTCGAACCTTCGGATCGCATCGCCGTGTTCGATTTCGATGGGACGCTATACGGAGAGCGGTTCCCGACGTATTTTGACAACTGCCTGTTCCTTCAAAGAGCGTTGCACGACGAGAGCTATGCGGCGGCAGAGGACGTTCGTACTTACGCAGAGGAATTGGAATCGGCGCTGATGAACGGGGGATCGGAGCCTGAATCGCCGCGCTCGACGGCGCAAATGGCTGCAGAGTGCTTCGCAGGAATGTCCGTGGACGAATACAGGGCCTACGTGCGCGCGTTCATGGAGCGGCCCGCCTGGGGTTTCTCCGGCATGACCTATGGAGAAGGGTTCTTTCAGCCCATGATCGCATTGGTGCAGTACCTGACCGATAACGACTTCATCGTTTTTATCAGCAGCGGGTCGGAACGCCTCATGGTGCGGGAGTTGATCGTCGGGAAACTGGATGCCTGGATCCCGGCTTATCGCGTGATCGGCAGCACATTCTCCCTAAAGGCGACGAATCAGGGCGATAAGGCAGGCCGCAGCTATACCTATGCGCCGGAGGATGATGTGCTCATGGGGGGCAACCTTGTCGTCAAAAACCAGAAGGCCAACAAGGTGTTCTCCATCGTCGATGAGATCGGCGCTTCGCCTGTATTGGTGTTCGGGAACAGTTCCGGCGATCTCGCCATGGCGGAGTATTGTGTCCAACATGGCGGCAAGGCCTATATGCTGCTTTGTGACGATGTTGAGCGTGACTATGGCGATCCGGATGAGGCAGCGGCGTTCGCCGTGGACTGCCTGGACCGGGGCATCGAGACGGTCTCCATGCGTGACGCGTTTGAGACGATCTACGGGGAGAGCGTCACCCTTGTGCGGCAGGAGCTGGACGACGCGGCTTGAGAAATGGCGCGGAGGGATGGACAACGAAGCCGACAACGGTATCCAATAGAAGGCAGTACCATCAGCAGATGTGGTCAGTCGTTTTGGCCGGAAGTCTTTTTGTGAGAACAAGCATTGACAAGCACGCCGATCATTCCTGTTGTCAAGGGTCTTGAGGCTGTTGTATCAGAATCAGCGTCTGAGTAGTCTGCGTGGCAAGGAACGGTGATACTGATACAAAGCGGCATTTGCGACGACCGGAATAAGATCAGTTGGGATGAATACCGGATATGGCAGGCTTGGGCCGGAAGAGACAGGATCAGTTATCCCCGAACAACTTCATCTGGAATGGCGCCGATGCCACGCCGTCGGTAGCCATGTCGAAGTCCGACTGGGCGGCGGAAACGGCTGCGGCCGTCTTCGACCCGTAACTGCCGTCAGCTGTGCCCTGCAGATAGCCCGATTCGATCAGCTTCTGCTGCAGACGGCGCACGTCATCTCCTTTTGAACCTGTTTTCAGCGAGGGATAGCGACGCGACGCGTGTTCCTCCTCCGTGGGAGGCACCGCAGCCGTATACGGGATGCCCTCACGCTGCGCCCATTGTTCACAGTATGAGTTTGCGGCCACGGTCAACACGAGCTTCTTCGGAACGGCCTCCCATTTGCTGTCGCTGCGGGGATCTCCAAAGGGGTGTTCGCCGATCGTGGTCAGGGTTTCCGGCAGGAATACGCTTTCCAACGCGAAAGCCGAATAAAACACCGAGTCTCCCAGCGACTGCAGCCCATTCAGGTCGATCTTCTTCAGCTTTTCGCATCTCGTAAAGGCGTGTTTGCCGACCGATCCCACGCCGTCGGCGAAGTGCACGGAAGACAGCTTTTCACAGTTTGAGAACGCGGAGTCGCCAACGCTCTCGATCCTGCCCGCGCAGGTCAGTTCTTTCAAACTCTTGCATCCGTCGAACGCGCGCTCTCCGATTGTTCGAACGCCCTGCGGCAAAGCGACCGTCCGGAGCTTTTCACAGCTGCTGAAGGCTGCCTCCCCGATCTCCGTGACCGCCTCCGGTATTTCGACGGACGACAGCGCGGCACCGTAGAACAGGGCCTTGGGGATCGCCTTCAGCCCGGAAGGCAGATGCGCTTCCGACAATGCCTTGCATCCCGAAAACACGCCGCTCCCCAGTTCAGACAATCCGTCGGGAAGGGCGATCTTCCGCAGGCCGCAACCGATGAACGCCCGGTCACTGATGGACGCTGTCGATGCGGGGATCTCAATGGACGTGAGCCGGGAACAGTCTCCGAAGGCGTATTCGTCGATGTGCGTTACGGTAACAGGCAGAGACACAGAGGTGAATTCTCCACCGCTGAAAGCCCCGCTGCCGATCCCTGTCACCGGTTTTCCGTCCAGTATGTCGGGCACCACAAGGGATTTTTTCTCCTTCCCGAGATACTTTCTGATGCATACGCCTCCGGACGCATCGTCGAATGTATCGTACAGACCGCTCAACCCGAATCCGAGCAGATCGTTGAAGGCGCTCACGTCCTCCTGCGTCCACGACGTAGGGCCGGCGTACATCTCCTTGCCGACACATTCATTAAAGATACTGACCGCGACCTCAGATTCAAACCAAATATCCCTGTCCGCCTTCGCGGTCTCACCGGTCACCATGTTTTTGAGCGTGAGCGTTTGATGGCCCTTGTACAGCGGCACCTTGGTGTTGGGTATCTTCCCGAATGGCTCGTATTTGTACCGCAGGACCGCATAATAAGTCGCCTGGTTCGGGTCGTCCGTGAGCGTCAGAGAGAACACGCTGAGATCTCCGGCCACCTGCAAAACGTTTTCGGCTGTGAGCGGTTCGGAACGATGCTTTTCGGACCAGCCGATCTCCGATTCTTTGCCGGTCATGGGGTCGATCACCGGAACGCACGCCGCGACGTAGGTCAGTGGCTGCGGGTCCGAGGGCACAAAACCCTTCGCGTCCACCCCGAATGCTTCCCGAAAAACCCCGTCCGTCCAGTTGATCAGCAGCGATCCGTCGAAGACGCCCTTCTGCGGAGCGGCAAGGGCAGCGAAGCTCACGATCAGGATCAGGGCGGTCAGGGCAGCTATCCGTATCTTCATATTCGGCTCCTCCTTGCGCAGTGTCTCCGTGCGCCGGGTCAGGCTCTTCTTGTTGTCATAACAGGCGTGTTTGAACAGAGTCATGTCGATCACTCCAAATAGATGATGCGGTTTCCCTCTCGGCCGATGAAGTCATACCGCACAGAAGTGCGGCTATCATCAGTATCACAACAGGCTTTGCATTTCGGCATCCGCCTTCGATCCACTATGGCGGGTACTGTGTGTAAAGCAAAACGACATTATTGCAGTGCGCGACAGCCGTAATCCTGATATGCATTATACCATAGGGGCATTCAGGTATACAAGATGATCGGGTGTCATGGGGACGGTTCTCGCGACAACTCGATCATGCTCCCACAGGCATTCTGAATGCCCCCAAAGCCACTCGCGCGTCTCCTGTGGGCCGCGCATGGCCTGGACCGCCCTCTCTTGTCCCCGGTCACAGTTTGCCAAAGTTCGGCAGCGCTGTCGATGGGAGCATCCCCGTGCCACGCGGCTCACGCACCGATCCTCACCGCCTGTGGAATGTGTCCGCAATGCTCTGCCAAAGAGGCCCGAGATCGATGCGTACGCCGTAGCCCACCGTCATGAGGACATACACGAAGACAGCGCTTGCGATGATCCATATGATGCCTATCCGCACGGCGCCACCATGCCTGAGAAACATGGGATCCTCTTCCAGGTGAAAGTGCGTCGGGTCGCTGACGTCATAGAGGATGTCGACGGTTTTCCCTACGGGATACTTCTCATGGTCCATATAATTCCCGTATTCCAGGCAATAACCCTGTCCTTCAGCCGTGAACTCGATCACAGGTTTATAGTAGATGCTGCTGCCCCGTTTCTCCCTCTGCGCAAGACCTTCAGGACATGGTCGACGATGACGCCGGTCGTCCTGGTGTGTTCCGTGTCCTCCCTGAGCCTTGCCTCCCGCCGGGATCGGATGCCCATGATCAGGAGGATCCAGCCCACGATCGAAAGCAGAGCGAAACTGAGCAGAAACGTTATTATACTTGCCATATCATTCATCCCGATCCGTTGTCGTACTGTCTGACATCATTATACCACGTCGACAGATACACAGACAAGACCATAACCCCCCTTGCGATCATTCTTTAAAAAGCCTGATCATCGTCATTCCCGCTCGATCCACTCTCTGTTATAATACTTTCACCAACGAGCAGGGGAGGGGCTTTTGTGCTCGTTCCATCATATAGACCGCTGTGGGATCTGCTGGATGCCCGCGGTATGCTGCACAAGGATCTGCTGAGTTTCATCTCTCAGGCTGCACTCAAAAAGCTGCAGCATGCCGAAGCCGTGAGCCTGACGATCATCGGCAAGCTCTGCGAAGGGCTGGACGTCCCGATCGGCCGGATCGTTGAGATGGTGAAGGGGCAAGCAGGACTGCGCCCAGCCTGGGAATGATCGTGCCCGAAGCCGTATGCCCGTCTTTCGGGCAGCTCAACGGCGAGAAGCGGAGGACCGATCAAAGCGATCGGTCCTCCAAAGTGTTTCCGATGGATCCGGTCATCGGGCAGTTGTGCCTGTTCGGCAGCCGCGTTGGGCTTGCCGAAGTCTCTGTGCATGTATTATAATAAAGGCGGTACAGTCAAAGCCAGGCAACAAGACATGCATGATGATTTTCCCGCCCGGCTTCGCGTTCGACCTCTGCCGGCACATCGGAAAGCACGACTGACGAAAGGAAAGGATGGACAACATGAAGATCACGACGTTCGTTCCGCAGATCATCCCCAAAGACATGGAAACAGTCGTTCAGCTGTTTCAGGAACTCGGTTTTGCCAAACACCAGGCCCCGACGGGGTGCGGCGAACCGAATGCCGAAGACATTCGCATGAAGGATGCGAACGGCTTCTGTCTGGATATTTCATCGATGCCGAACATCAGGCTTCCGCACGACGTGGTGGTCATCCGCATGACCGTGGACGATTTTGACGAAGCGTATCAGCTGCTTCAGAAATACGGATTCAGGGATTTCAACGGCGACAGAACGGCGCAGACCGCGGAGACCGCGAGCCCCAGATCCGCCCTCATGATCCTGCCATCCGGCTTTGCGATCAATCTCATACAGCATATCACGAAGTGAGCCAATGGATGCGGGGCCTTCTTGCCATTCCCTTGACCGGTCCGCAGGAAGCCTTCGGATCCTGATGGAATAAGTACGGCTGTCAGGCCGACGACTCGGAACAGGAGGAGACCGCCGTGATCCATCTGGAGAAGATCGATTACAGGAACATATGGGATATCATCAAGCTTTCGCTTCCGGAACCGCAGCAGGGATTCGTAGCCGGCAACGGGATCAGTCTCGCCCAGGCCTACGCAGTCCGGGACTCGGAGACGAAGGCGTTTCCTTTCGCCATCTATGACGACGACACCCCGGTCGGCTTCCTGATGATCGGCTTCAACGAAGCCGCGACCTATGGCGAAGACGAGGAGCCGCCCAGGGTCCTGTCCGGGAACTACGGCTTCTGGCGCATGATGATCGACCGGAAGTATCAGCGGAAGGGATTTGGCCGGGAAGCCGTGCGGCAGGCGCTCGCGTTCGTCAGAACGTGGCCGTGCGGCAGGGCGGAATACTGCGCGCTGTCCTATAAGCCGGACAACACCGTCGCCGCAAAGCTGTGCCATTCCTTCGGATTCGTGGAAAACGGCGAGAAGGACCACGACGAGATCGTCGCCGTGCTGAAGCTGTGAAAAGGCGCCGGTCAGTCCGGTTTCCCGAACAGACCGGACGGCGATTTCACCGCCGTGCGGTCGACCGATCCTTCCGAATGCCCGAGGACACGAGCGGGGCGGATGCGAAGATACAAGCAGGCCGGGCGGGATAAAGCACATCGACGCTCGACACGGCCAGGCCCATCGAACGGCCTGGCCGTTTTTTCTTTCTGTGGTGAAGCGACTCGAGGCGAGCTGCGCTCTGAAACGATGATTCGATCTTCGGCGTGATACACTGATTCGATCATCGGCAAGACACAAACGAGTTTTGCGGCTCGAGACCCCTTGAAGTATTTTGAATTCTGTGCCGCGATTTGGTATCCGTACAAAGATGTATCATGATCATACCTGTCGTAGGGACGCCATAATTGGCGTCCGCGTTCCGTTCAGACGCCGTATATCGCACGGTGAAGGGACATGGTTTACAAACAGCGCACCCACATGGTTTACGATTCCGCGGAACGGCCGGGTGACGGCGGGCGATGGGGGCATCGCGCCTGCAAAAATGACGGTGGTGACGCGGACGCCAATTATGGCGTCCCTACGGTGTGGTATCGCAGGAATCTGCCGTAGGGACACCATGTATGGTTTCCGTGGTCGGCCGGGTGACGATGGGCGATGGGGGCATCGCGCCTACAGGAATGACGGTGGTGACGCGGACGCCAATTATGGCGTCCCTACGACGGGTATATGCACCTTTCCCCGAACCGGCGACAGAGCACCTGGCTCCCTCCCCGAGGGAGCTGGCTGCGAAGCAGACTGAGGGAGTCGCCGACCCCACCACCAAGTCCGCCTTCATGCGGGCGATGAGGGCATCGCCCCTACAAAATGACGGCGGTGACGCGGACGCCAATTATGGCGTCCCTACGGTGTGGAATCGCAGGGACCTGTCGTGCGGACACCACGTATGCTGTCCGTGGTCGGCCGGGTGACGGCAGGCGATGAGGGCATCGCCCCTACAGGCTTTATACTGCCATTCATTCACCTTTGGTAATAAAGATATTCACGTCGGAGAAGGTGTCCAGCGTCTTGCAGGTCTCATCGCTGCTCACATACCCCTCCGGGACCTTGACGATATGGACGTCATAGACCTTCGGCATCTCCACCTGGAAAGTCGCTATACCATCCGCGTCGGTCTTCTGGAAGGAGCAGGCGGATTCGTCGCAGAACTGCACGATCACGTCATTGACGGGGTTGCCTTCGGTATCGTAGACGAAGACGCGGTATGCGTCGCTCCCGTTCTCTGTTGCGCAGGTTTCGGGCGATCCCCCGACGGCTTCGCCGGCCAGCAGCTTGTCGAAGGTCGGTCCATATTCGTTCACGGCCGCGCCGCTGATGGGGCAGGAGAGGATCCTGCCTTCGCTGTCCACAAAGAAGGTGAAGGGGAAGCTGTTGATCCGGTCAAGGAGAGGGTCGTTCCTGGGCATCCAAACGTTGGGATAGGTGACGCCGTTGTCCGCGAACACCTTGCGGGCCGCATCCGCCACATCCTCGATGGTGCCCGTCTCGTATTCCACGCCGACGATGCCGCAGCCCCGTTCCTGCATGCGCTTGTGGAGTTCGGCCAGCTCGTCCATCTCGTTGATACAGTTGACGCACCAGGTGCCCCAGAGGTTGACCATCGTGATCTTGTTGTCCCTGAACAGGTCGGCGGATCTGACGGCGTTGCCGTCCAGGTCGACGCTCTCAAATTCGATGACCTGACCGATGTAGTCCGCGGTCGTGTCCTCCGGCTCGAAGAGTTCGGCGGACCGGAGCTGCTTTAAGAGTTCGGATCGTATCAGCTCGATGTCCGCAAGCGTCACCGCCTTCATCTCCTGCGGGGGCACTTCGTAGTCTCCGGTATCTTCCGCCTCGTCGTATATGGCGAGCAGCCTGTCCACCGGAGTGACGATGAAGAAATAGTGATAATCGCCCAGCGCTGCAAACTCGGTCACCTCGCACTGCTGCAGCGCCGATCCGTCGATGCCTGCCTCGGCCAGGGTCTTCGCATCCGTGACGATGATCTCGCAGATGGAAGTGGTAAAGGCGTTCTTCAAATCATTGAAATCATTGTATTCCGCTTTGTCCCCGGTGTCATTCATGATGCTGGTGATGCTGTCGAAAACATTCTTGGGCAGGCTGGTATAGATGACCCCCATGTAGCCGACATACGGCTCATCGTTCATGACGCCGTAATTGGCCAGGAAGGCGTGGTTCACCGACTTTTCCTGGATGGCGGGAAAGTCGATGGCAAAACCCAATTCCTTGTAGGCGGTGGTTTCCGCGAGCGCCGATGCGCAGCATATCAGCAACAGCGCGGCGAGCAGCAGGGAAAGGGATCTGTTCATGTCGGGATGCCTCCTTGTACTTTTCTGATTTGCGCCAAAGAAAACCATCTGTATATCCGAATGATGCAGCAGAACGCTCCGGCCGTGTCGTGCAGGGTCGGCAGCGATCAACGGGCAAATCCCCGTGCAGTTTTCCGATCTTGATTGTATCATGGAAGTCGCGTATCGTCTACTGTTTTTTAGGCGTGCTTTCCGCATGATCTGCAGGACCTGACCGCCGCCCTCTCCGCATCCCATTCGTCTCACGGCTCTCCGGGCGCACGGGACGGCAGCTCGTCGTTGACCCAAACCCGGTCGGATGCTATAATGGTGACCGTGATAAACAGTGTTGGAAGGGATGATCGTGATGCGCAAATGGATGACTCTGCTGCTGTGCGTGCTTTTGGCGATGGCTCTCATAGCCGCGGTGCTGCCGTCCGCCATTGCGGAAAACGGAAAGATCCTGGATGGCCGCTGGTTGTGCTCTGACATCGCGGGAAATGTGACGGAGGATACTCCCGCGGAATTGAAGGATGACTTTGGGCTGTACGTCAACAAGCCGTGGATCCTCCAGGCCAGGTTCGCTTCAGGCGTGCCCACCGTTTCGAACCATACGGAGATACAGTTTGAAGTGATGGACCGCCTGTTCGCCCTGATGAAGGACGGATCCCTCGCCGGGCATGACGCGGAGCTGGTGCACAAGCTGTATGCCCTGACGGCGGACTGGGATCAACGCAACGCCCAGGGCGTTTCCCCGGCGCTGCCCTATATGCAGGCGATCGCCGAGATCGACAGTCTGGACACGCTGATGCAATACCTGTGTTCCGCGGATCGCCTGACGAGCCTTGTTCCGTTCAATGCACATGTAATGCCAAACGGGACGGACCCTGCCGTTTACGTCGTTTACGTTGAACCCTCGCAGCTGATGCTGGATGACCCGGAGGAATATGTCGAGCGTACGGAGTATGGCCAGGCGGAATACGACCGCATACGGCAGATCGCCGGGTACGTGCTGGCGCGCCTGGACCACTCAGAGTCCGAGATCGACTTAATGCTTGACAATGCCATCGCCTTTGAAGGGATGCTGGCGTCGTGTTGTACAGATGACAGCGAAGACGTGGCCGAGGGCGAATACACGCCGGAAGCGCTTGCTGAGCTGGCGGGTCCCTTTCCGATCCTGGATATGCTCAAGGCCATCGACATGTACAGCGAAGAGGACTTTTACGTCGTCGATCCGGATTATTTCACGGCCTTTCAGACGGTCTTTACCGAAGAAAATGTGCCCCTCGTCCGGGATTGGCTTGCGATCGATGCCGCGATGTACATGATAGATCTACTGGATGAGGAGGCGGCCATGCGGCAGATGGCTGTCAACGTCTCCACGATGGGCGGCGGTGAAACCAACCCTGATCTAAGCGTTTATGCCGTCATGACCAGATTGCTGCCCGTGCCCCTGGACAATCTTTACATTCAGGCCTACTGCACGCAGCAGCAGCGACAGAACATCATTGATATCGTCGATGAGATCCTGGCAGCCTATCGCGCCATGCTCGGATCGGAGGACTGGCTGAGTGAACAGACCCGCGCCGCGGCCATCGAAAAGCTGGACGCCCTGCGCGTGCACGCGGTATATCCTGAAGTGTTGGGAGACTGGTCGGCGCTCGACTTCGCGGGACCGGAGGATGGCGGCAGCCTGTTGGAGGCAGCCCGCACGATCGATCGATATTTGCAAACGCTGATGATCTCAAAGGTCGGTACCGTTATGGAAAAGGCCGCCTGGGATCAACTCGCTATGACCTCCTACACGGTCAATGGGCTATACAAACCTTCCGAGAACGACATCACCATCACAGCAGGCATCCTGGGCGGCGAATACTACAATGAGAATATGAGCTACGAACAGATGCTGGGCGGCATCGGTATGATCATCGGCCATGAGATCACCCATGCCTTCGACATCATAGGCGCGAGGTATGACAAGAACGGCGCATTGGCCAACTGGTGGACCGATGAGGATCACGCGGCCTTCGAGGCGCGCGCCGGGAAGCTGGCGGATTGGTACGATGGTTTCATCCCCTGTGAGGGCGTGCAGTATTCCGGACGGCGGGTACAGAGGGAGGCCATTCCCGACCTGGGCAGCATGAAGTGCATGCTCAGCATCGCCGCGCAGAAGGATGATTTCGATTATGACGCTTTTTTCCGCCAATGGGCCAGGGCGCTGCGCGAACAAAGCTCGCCGGAAATGATCAGGGAAAACGCGCTCTATGATTCGCACCCGCTGAACTACATGCGCATAAACGCCACGCTGGCGCAGTTTGAAGCGTTTGTCGATCTCTACGGGATCAAAGAAGGCGACGGCATGTACATCGCGCCGGAAGACAGGCTGGAGATATGGTGATGCTTTCGCCGTCCTCCTCCCGGATCCTGCGTTGGATCGATGCCTGTTGCGCCACGGAACGCTTTGTATTCCGCTTGCTTTCCGAATAACCCCGGATCCTCTTCTCTGCCGGGGCGCAGGACGTCCCGCCGGACCCTGCGATCGCAGGTGTGTATACAGCCTTCGCCGGGCGCTGGGGCCGCAGACCATCAAGGAAAAGTACCGGTTTTCCAACGGCATGACGTTCGCGCGCATAGCGATGGATCCGTACCTGCAGTACTTCATCGGGCTAACGGGATCCAAACAGACAGCGCCATTTGATCCAGGCACGCTCGTCACTCTCCCAAACCAAATATGCTTCCCTGTCGAAGAGATATCGGCAGGGGCCCTTTTTTGCCGGTGTGGACAGGGGGATCTGCGCGAACCGGCCGGTATCTTTCTTATCCGAACGCCACGATAACTCTATCGCACGACTGGATAACCCCTTGCGTCGGTCCTATTGACGTATTGGAGCGAATGGAACACCGCAAACAAGGCTTCCCTGCGACCGTGCACCTCACAGGAAAGCCCAACACCTTCCGACTGAGGCGACAGATGGATAGCCTCCGGCGCGAAGTGCCCGGATCGCTTCCCCGGTGGGGATGGCGAGACGACAGATATGAGACTTGAAATCATCGCGCTTCTTTTTGAAGACGGAGAACCTGCTGAGCATTTCAAGGTTATGGGATGTATTCTCTGGTGCCATACCGCATCGCTTTTCAGTGGAGAAATCGCGATGTTCGGGATCCGGCGTCTTTCCCTCCCATGCTCCGATATAAGATGAAGGGTCACGTCCAGGTGATGGGGTACAAAAGCCGTGACGGACTGTGTCGATATCAGGATACAGGACCATCCATCACAGAAGGCGCACAGGAAAGGGCCGAAGTCGAACACAAGAACGCAGTGTTCGTGTACGGTAAGATGGTGATGAAAAAGATAGGATCGAGTTAATTGCAAATTAACATTACTATGGTAAACTGTTAAAACGAATATAGGGAGCCTTCTTCGAGGCTGCCATGATTCAACCGCGCTCGTGCGTCACTAATATACGAGGAGTGGCATTTATGCCTGATGCGATCGTATCCCTGCAACATGTGAACAAGTGGTACGGGGAAAACCATGTTGTCAAAGATCTGAACCTTGATATCCTTGAGGGGGAGTTTCTGACGCTGCTCGGCCCGTCCGGCTGCGGAAAAACCACGACACTGCGCATGATCGCGGGCTTTGAGGACGCCTCCTCCGGCACGATCACGGTACAGGGAGAGCGTGTTGAAGAGAAGGAGCCCTATCAGCGCGACGTCAATACGGTTTTTCAGAACTACTCGCTGTTCCCACATTTGACGGTCTACGATAACGTCGCCTACGGTCCATCCATAAAAAAGGTCCCGAAGGCAGATATCCGAAAGCGCGTAACGGATATGCTTCATCTGGTGCAGATGGACGGTTACGAAAAGCGCAAACCCGACGCACTCTCCTGCGGTCAGAAGCAGCGCGTGGCCATCGCACGCGCACTGATCAACAACCCTCGTGTACTGTTGCTGGACGAGCCGCTGGGCGCATTGGATCTGAAGCTTCGCAAGCAGATGCAGATCGAGCTCAAGCGCCTTCAGAAGAAGCTCGGCATCACCTTCGTATATGTAACGCACGATCAGGAGGAGGCCATGACCATGTCCGACCGCATCGCGGTCATGCGGAACGGCGTCATCCTGCAGATCGGTGCGCCCATGGAGATTTACGACAGGCCGAACTGTCGCTTCGTGGCGGATTTCATCGGTGAATCGAATGTGCTCTCAGGTACGGTGCGTCGCGTGAGCGACATGCTTATATCGGTGGAAACCCCTGACGGGATGGTCCTCACCTATGGGAACGGTTTCCATGAAGGAGAAAAGATCTATATCTCTATCAGACCGGAGCACCTTTTGATCGACGAAAAGCCACATGAAGGTTTTGCCCTTCGGGCGCGGATCAAGGATTTCATTTACATGGGTACTGTCGTTAAGACGAGCCTCGACTTGTCGACGGGGCAGGAACTCAAGCTATCACGCTTTGAGGCGGATCCGAGCCTTCACGAGGGCGACGAACGCTTCGTCTATTGGGAACCAGAGAGATCCGTCCCGATCCACGGGGAGGAGTGAAGGACATGAGCAACGTATCATCTGCAAAAAAGAGACACAGCAGACTGCCGGTGATCGCACAGGCAGGGCCGGTATCGCTCTGGATGATCCTGTTTGTGACGGTCCCCATGCTCTTTATCATTTTCATCAGCTTTATGACGCGCAGCAATTTCGGCGGCGTGGAGTATACGCCGACGCTCACTTCGTATGAGACACTGGCGGATGTGATCTATCTCAACGTCATTTTGAAGAGTTTGCGCGTGGCACTGGTGACGACGGTGGTATGCCTGATCCTGGGCTATCCATTCGCCTATTACATCGCGCGAAAACCCGCAGATGTGGCCGCCAGGCTCATCATGCTGCTTATGATCCCGCTTTGGACGAACTCTCTGATGCGCCTGAACGCCTGGATGCTGCTGTTTCAGACCAACGGACCCGTCAACAAGGCGCTGCTCGGGCTCGGGCTCGTTGAAAAGCCTGTGACATTTCTCTATACCGATGGCCTGGTACTGCTTGGCCTGATCACTAACTTCCTGCCCTTCGCGGTATTGCCGATGTATTCCTCCATCGAAAAACTGCAAACCTCGATGCTGGAGGCTTCCGCAGATCTCGGAGCAAAGCCCTCTGTTACCTTTCTGCGGGTGACACTGCCACTCACCTTTCCGGGCATCTTCTCAGCCATCATACTGACCTTCATCCCTGCGCTCGGCACCTATACCATCACGGACATGCTCGGCGGCGGCAAGGTCCTGTATATTGGCAACATCATTAAAAACCAGTTCGGGACCATACGCAACTGGCCCCTCGGCGCGGCGTTGAGTGTGCTTCTGCTTTTGGTGACAGCGTTACTGATCTTCGTCTATTCCCGGTTCGCGAAGATCGAGGATATGGAGGTGCTGTGAAATGAAGCAGAGCTCCAACCGCAAGCTGCGGCGGCAGAAGCGCAGTCGTTTTTTCGGCGCGTTCTATGCGTCGATCATCTACGCGCTTTTTTACATCCCGGTACTCGTTATGATCCAGTTCTCCTTCAACGATGCCAAGCGCAACTACTCCTGGGAGGGCTTTACGACCATGTGGTACGGCAAGCTTTTCTCCTTCCGCAACCACGATCTCTGGGATGCGCTGGCATACTCGCTCATCATCGCCGTCATCGCAACAGTCATCAGCGTGGTGATCGGGGTACTCGGCGGCATTGGGCTCAAGAAGTTTGCGTTCCGGGGCAAAAAGTTCATCAACCTCATGCTCTATGTGCCCATCGTCGTTCCGGAGATCGTGCTCGCCGTGTCCATGCTCATCATCTTTATGATCATCGGCGTCAGGCTCGGCATGGGGACCATAGTGATCGGCCATTGCACATTCTGTATACCATATGCGGTAGTGACCATAAAGGGTCGCATCAGCGGAGACAATGAGACGCTTCAGGAGGCTTCCATGGATCTCGGTGCGAACCGGGTGCAGACCTTCTGGCGCGTCACGATCCCGAGCATCATGCCAGGCATCCTCTCGGCGGCTTTTCTGAGCTTCACCCTGTCCATCGACGACGTGATCATGTCCAACATGCTCGCCAGCGCCCGTCAATCCACGCTCCCGGTGCTGATCCTCTCGGTCAACCGTACCGGCGTCACCCCGGATATCAACGCCCTGACTACGATCATGGTGTTGATCATGGTTGCGGGGATGCTGCTGTTGAGTGTCGTGCAGCGGGCTCGAGCAAAGAAAACGGCCCGGGAGATCGCAGAAATGGAAAAAAGGATTTCCTCCATGCACAGCATGGTCGAATAATAACCCCTACATAACAGAAGGAGGAACTCACATGAAAAGGACACTGTCTATCGTGGTCGCGCTTGTCATGCTTCTGACCCTCACCCCCGCCTTCGCAGCCCAAGAGGAGATCAACATCTTCATGTGGAGCGATTACATCTCTGACGATCTGATCGCGAACTTTGAGGATGAATACGATGTGCGCGTGAATCTCAGCTACATGAGCGACAATGCAGACTCCATTACCAAGCTCACCGCCGGCGCCGGCAGCGAGTACGACCTGATCATGACCTGCGACGCCTACATGGAATCCCTGATCGCGGGTGACTATCTTGAGAAGCTGGATCTGTCGCAGATCCCCAATTCCGAGAACATCAACCGGGCTTACTGGTCCGAACAGAACCAGGACTATTGCGTGCCCTACCTGATGAACTACATTTATGTGGTGTATGACACCGAACGCTGCCCCATCGAGATCACATGCTACAACGACCTGATCCGTCCTGAAATGAAGGGCCAGATCGGCTCCGTCGACGGCGCACGCAATCTTTTCCCCATCGCGCTGATCGCCCTGGGCTACGATCCCAACTCTCGCGATGAGAATGAGATCAAGGAAGCCTATGAATGGCTCGTGAAGTACAACGAGAACGTCGTCGCCTACGGTTCCACCGAGACCAATATGGTCAGCGGCACCATCTCCTGCATGTTCACCTACGACGGCAACACTGCCGAAGCCATGGCTCAGCTCGGCGAGAACAATACACTCACCGTCGCGCCCTTCACCTCCGACCCTGTACAGCTCGGCTTTGACCTTTACGTCATTCCCAAGGGTGCACAGCACATCGATCTCGCCTATAAGTTCCTTAACTACATCTGCGATCCCGAGGTCATGGCCGCGAACCTGGTGGACAACCCCTACTCGTGCCCGAATGACGCAGCTGTGGCGTTGGCCTCCGAGGAATACCGTAACGGTCCGGCCTTTGACTTTGACTACAAGACCAACATTTTCTTCCAGGAAGACGTTGGCGACGCCATCACGATCTACGACCAGTACTATCAGATGCTGAAGGTGGGCTGAGTTTTGCTGAAGTTTGACGAACAGGAACAAATCGCAAGTGTACGCGGTGCACTTGCCCTGCGCCCGCAGATCGAAGAGATCGTAGACGCAGCGTGGGACGCGGGCGTCAAAAACCTGTGCTGGCTGGGCATCGGCGGAACCTGGGCTTCGGCCATGCAGGCTGTCTGCCACATGAAAGAGCGCTCCGCACTCGAGGTTTTCTCGATCAACGCAGCGGAGTATCTCACGACGGGTGACCGACGCATCGGTAAAGGGACGTTCCTGGTCTTTTCTTCCGTCACGGGTACGACCTCCGAGATCGTACAAGCCGTGGAGAAGGCGAAGGTGGCAGGCGCGAAGGTGCTCGGCTTTGTGGACACGGAGGGAACGCTGCTCGCCAAGGCTGCGGATATCTGCATCCATTATCCGAAGAATGAGCAACTCAAATTCTTCATGGTGGCAGATCGCTTTCTGTGCCGCGAAGGCGTGTTGGCGGAGTATGAAGCCATGTATGCTCAATTTGACCGCGCATTGCCCGAAGCATTAGCCGGGGTCGAAAAAGCGGCGGACGCCTTCGGCGCAGCCTTTGCCGAGAGGCATATGAACGATAAGCTGCACTATTTCGTCGGCGCCGGCGCACTCTACGGTTCCACTTACTCCTACGCGATGTGCTATTGGGAAGAAATGCACTGGATGCGCACCAAGTCCATCCATGCGGCGGAGTTCTTCCATGGTATGCTTGAGATCGTGGACGAGGACACGCCCGTGACCGTCTTTGTAGGTGAGGATTCCCAGCGCACGCTTTCGGAGCGTGTGGTGCGCTTCCTCAAGAAAGTGAACAGGAACTTCACTGTCATCGATTCTCGCGATTATGCCCTGCCCGGCATTGACGATGTTTATCGTTATGGCGTCAGCCATCTGGTGACGCACGCCGTGACCAACCGCATCGACGCTCATCTCGAGGCTCTGAGCGGTCACGACATGGAGATCCGGCGGTATTACCGCAAGGTGGAATACTGATCCAAAGGGGAGGCTTGTAGCCTCCCCTGAATTGACCGTCATGAGATTTGGATTGTTTACTTTGCCCTACCAGCGACTGAAGCTGGAAAGGGCCTTCATGGACGCCCGGGCCTTTGGCTATGATTATATCGAGCTGTGGGGCGGCCGTCCACATGCTTATGCGCCCGACTTGCTCGCGGGAGAGCTTCGAAGTGTTCTGGATCTGTCGGAGCGCTACGACATGCCGGTGGAGATCTTTACGCCGGAACACAATGCCTATCCCTATAATTACATGCTCGGAAGCGAACGACAGTGGAAAGACGCAATAGACTATCTTTCCGCTTCGCTGCGATGCGGGAAGGCGCTCGGAGCAGCGTATACCCTCATATCGATCGGGCACAGCGGCTTTGTCCCCGAAGCGGAGCGGAAATCGCGGTTGCGTCAGAGTTTGTTATCGCTTGCAGAGCAAGCCGAGCGTCTGGATCATGATATTGTTTTGGAGATGCTGACCCCTTATGAGACCGACCACTGTACCCACGCGCAGGATCTAAAGGCGTTGCTGGATGAGATCGGTTCCGAGCACCTGTTTGGAATGTGCGATGTGGTGGTGCCGTTTGTACAGGGCGAGGATGCGGCGGATTACGTACGGTTGCTGGGTGAGCTCATGGTTCACCTGCATTTGGCAGACAGTGACGGCATAAGCGACACGCACCTTATGCCGGGCGATGGAAGCATAGACTTTCCTGCGCTGCTCCGCTCGCTGCGTGCGTGTGGCTATGACGGACGTGCGACGCTGGAGCTGGTGACGCATTACATTGATACGCCTTCGGAAGCTGCTCGTGAAGCATTGGAGAGAATACGGAGGATGGATTATGAAAATTGCCTGTCTGGGCGATAACTGCATCGACTACTACGACGCGACGGGCACAGCGTGTCCCGGCGGGAATCCGGTAAACGTCGCAGTCTACGCCCGCCGCATGGGTGTGGCGTCGGCCTACCTTGGCGCAGTCGGCACGGATCGCTTTGGCGATCTTCTGGTCCGTCGCCTGGAGGAAGAGCACGTAGATGTCGGTCATGTACAACGCCTGGAGGGCTCAACGGCGCTTTGTCATGTGCGCCTTCATGACGGCGACCGTATCCTCGGCGACTATGATGAAGGCGTGATGCAACGGTTTGCGTTGCGCGAGGAGGATCTTCTGTATCTGCGGGGTTTTGATCTCGTCGTCACCGGACTCTGGGGACACGCCGAACGCTATCTGGAACGGATCCGCGCAACCGGAACGACGGTCGCTTTTGACGGTGCGGAGCGTCCCTTTGATCCCGCAGGGCTGATTGCCCTTCCGCATACGGATATCGCGTTCTTTTCTGACGACAGTGCAGACGACGCTGCATTACAAGAGAAGTTACGCGCAGTTGCAGCACTCGGTCCCGATATTGTCGTCGCTACCCGTGGTGCTCGTGGCAGTCTTGCCTTCGACAGCAGGTCTTTCTTTGATTGTCCACCTGCGCCCTGTACAGTAGTAGACACGATGGGAGCCGGCGACAGCTATATTGCGGGCTTTCTCACGGCATGGCTTGAACGCAAGTCGATCCCCGTTTGTATGCGGGAAGGAGCTAGGAACGCAGCTGTCACGATCGGGTATACCGGAGCGTGGTAAAAAAGTAGCTTGATGACAGCAGTCAGAAGGGAAATCTACCGTCTCTGTCCGTATACCGGTCGATGATCTTCTGATGATCTGTGCTGTCAACAACAGTATCGCCTGCACCGATCTTTTTTCCTGTCCCGTTCCCGGGCCCAGACGTTGCGATAGCTTTCTTCTCCTAAAGCATACTCCAACGCCGGGCATCCGCGGGTCAGGGAGATCTACCTTGGGATCTGATAAATGATCGTTGAAGGGGCTTGAGAACCGAAGTGTCGTATCGACGCAGAGGGCTGCAGTGCTCATAAAGCTGACCTTCACATGCTGCAACCATACGTTTCAATGAATCTGTGCAGGCTATGGTGGGCTTGGACCGGCATTGGCGAGTAAGGGGTACGGGCGCTGAGACAGTGTTTTCGACAGCAACCCGGGTGTGCTTTAGCGGAAAAGATCACAATAATCATCACACCTGCTGCGATGATGCGAAAAGATGCCCCGGGACGGATCGATGCTTGCAAATACAGCCGACCGCCCGGAGCAGGCGTGTGAATCAGAAGGATCAGTCTGTTTGGATCTTCTGGAGTCCAAGGCGACCAAGGGCCATCATGCTGCGGCAGTAGTCATCGCTGCGCTTCTGTATGTCGTCCTGATAGACCTCGAGTTCTGGCATGGAGACGGCGAAGAAGTCGTAGCCCACTTTGTCGAAAATGTGGCGCTCACCGAATGTGATGAGCTGGTGAAAGGATTTTCTTGCCTGCATGTCATCGCCCAGGGCGTGGAAAGCCAGACCCTGATAGTAGATGTAGTCAGAGGGCTGGTCGTTGTAGTAGCGAACAGGCTCCGGTACCTGAGAGCCTGTGGTGGCCAGCTCCAGGTAGGAACGAGCCTTTGACTCGTCGCCCAGGGCTCGCCAGGCCAGGCCGATCAGGTAGTTCGCGCGATTGTCCGGCACGTTGTCCAGCTTGCCTTCGCCCAGATTGACAGGATAGGCGATCGTCCGCTCGGCATAGCCGATAGCTGCCTCGGGCCTTCCATCATCAAGCGCGCGTTCCGCAAGTGCGAACAAAGCGGTCTTGTATTCGTCCGCCACCTTTCCTTCGCCGCCCTCCCAGACGTGGAAGGTGTAGTTCAGCATGAGTTCCAGTACTTTTTCATGCTGGCCGTCGGCGTTCAGCAGGGATACGTAAGCCAGCATCAACGCGTAGCGGTCGGGGATGATCTCCCGGTGTGCCTCCAACAGCGACAGACGCTCGGAGACCGGGCGTTCAAGCCGCTTGAGCAATTGTTCCTGCTCGAGAAGGAAGCGACTGTTGTCGGGCTCCAGCCGACAGGCTTCTGCGATCTCTCCTTCAGCCAGAGCGCGATCGCCGTGATTGAAGTATGCGATAGACAGGTTTCGATGCGCAGCTGCCAGATCAGGCTGTTGACACACGGCGATCCGCCAGTGTTCGATGGCTGCGTCATACTGCTTCTTGTCATATAGCAGTTCACCCAGGAAGTAGTGTGCCTTCGGCGCGGAAGACAGAAGCCGGATGGTGTTCTCCAGGATGAGCTGTTCTTGCACGCGGTTGGGGAAGCACAGATCCGTGGTGAGCGCCTCGGCTGCCTGTGCATCGACGATCGCAGCATCGCGATCGCAAAGCTTGCATTTTGTATAGGCCAGTGCGTAGAACTTCATCGGGCTCTTTGCCGGACAGGCAGACAACACATCGACAGCATCCTTCCACAGCCCAAACTCCATGAATTCATAGGCGACATTCAGCGCCTCCTCGATGCGGTCTCCGGTAGCCTTGTGAAAAGAAGCGCCTTCGGCCCGCCATAGAAGGCTCAGATACAGAGGATCGATGGCGAGGCTTTCATCAAGGAAGTGCCGGTATGCGGTGCCATCGCGATCCAGCTGAGCCAGCAGGGACGCCTTCAGCGATCGGGCCTTCATGTTGTGCCAGCCGCGCAGCAAGCTTTGGTCGGCAAACATGAGAGCGCCCTCCGGATCCCCCTGTTTTACGCGAATGCAAGCGAGGTGGAGCCATGCGGGGCCCGCGGTCTCGGCACTCCAGATCGCCTTGAAGAAGGCGTCAAAGGCCTCGTCCAGCCGGCCCTGCAGCTCCAGCGAGAGGCCGAGATTGAACCACGCCTCGCCGGCATAAGGGTTGGGATTGCGCCAGGTCTGTTTTTTGATGGCTGCTCTGAAATAGTGCTCGCTCTCGGAAATGTGCGCGTTCCGCAACAAATACAGGCCGTAAGCGTTGTTCAGACGGATGTCGATGGGGTCGCGGCGGAGGCCTTCGAGGTAGTAATCAGACGGCAGAAAGGTGGCGTGACGGTATTGCTCCAAATGCTGGCCTGCCAGATACAGCTCCTCCAATGACAGGATATCACCGGGAGCTTTAAGCGCCTCGGCGGGGTCGGGGATGGGCCTGTTCTCCTTAACGAATTCCGCATACGCGCACAGTATCCTGCCGGAGGCGTCGCATACCGTCGCGGTGAAGTCGCGAAGTCCCTCCACCGTGTCAACAAATGCAGCGGCGGGAGACAGATCGACGACTCTGCGGTAGATCTCGCGTCCCTGAGAGCAGAGAGTGACCGTCGCGCCGCTGAACGCGCCGGTGGCGTAGACTTTGATACGGGCCTTCGCAGATTTGGCTTGAAGCGCATCGTTGGCCTCTCTGCCAAAGGCGAAGGGATCGGGTTCGATGACCGCGCCGTTTTCATCCAGAAAATCGATGCCAAGCACCACGTCGCGGGTGGCGTTGTTCACACGCCCAACGGTCTTATAGGGCATGAAATACTGTACAAAGGATTTCTCCTCCTGAGGCTTAAGCCAGGCAAAGTCGGGCTGATTGTCGCAAAACACGCCGGTCATGAGTTCGATGTAAGGTCCGTCCTCATCGGTCAGGTTTACATCCCATGTCCTGCCAAAGTTGCCGCAGCCCCAGGTCCATTGCTTCTTGCCTGGGCTGATGTGGTGATCGGCCACGTGCAAAAGGCCGGCATCGCGTCCCTCATCGAAGTTGCCTACGAAGTCGAAATCCGAATGGGCCGCCATATATGAAGTGGGCACCCGGATGTTCTTATACCGGGAGATGTCGACGCCCGCAGAGTAGTCGGCCTTGTAGTATTCGCCGGTAGCGATGGGGAAGGTCGAGACCGCGCGTTTGCCGTGATCCATGACGGCGTTCACGTCCGGCGGGAATACAGAGAACGTATTCTCGTTGACGGACACGGCGGGATTCGCCCACCAAAGGAAGGTCTGTGGATAGTCGGTGGGGTTGAACAGCCTGCCGCGGATCTCGATATAGGCCTTGTCGGGATACAGGGTGATGGCGGCGTTGCCTTTGGTTCCGTTTATGCGGTCGATCTCGCCCAGCGTCACGGTCGCGGAGCCATCCGGGTTCTCTGAATAGGTGTAATCCACCGGCATGAAGGTGGAGGGGCGATGATGCTGGGGCCAGTTGAACTCGATGCCGCCGGAGATCCATGGCCCAGCCAGGCCAACCAGCGCGGGCTTGATGACGCGGTTGTAGTATATGAAATCATAGCCGTTGGTCTTGTCCAGCGCGCGCTGGATGCGCCCGCCCAGTTCCGGCAGGATCATCACATAGAGGAAGTCGTTTTCAAGGATAACGGCCTTGTATGCCACATCCTCCTTCTGATCGCTGATCTTCTCGCAAATGGGCACGGGATATACCTTGCCGGTGGAGCCCTGGTAGGCGCGTTTTTCGATGAAAAGCGGGTTCTTCTCAAGCGCGCCGGCGCGATAGGTAGGGATCGTGACCGTCTGCTCATATACAGATGTCTTTCTCATTGCGCATATCTCCCGTCTCTTTCGTTACATCAACTCGAAGCCAAATTCCAGATCAAACAGCCAGGTCTCTCCAGGTTCCAACACCGGACAGGCGCCGTTTGCCTGAGAGTTCGGGATGTTGTCATAAAAGCCATTGGAGGGTTCAAGAGCGCAGTTATGATCTCCCCGGAAACCGCCCGAGGTGGCCCAGAACCCGAGATAGGGCAGCTTTTCCGGATCGAAACCGATCGTCACTCTGACGCCGCTTTGATTGTAGCGGTAGCCGCAGCATCCCTCGGTCAAGGGACCGTCTACATAGAATTTGAGCATACCGGAGGGCGGCATCCGCCGCAGATCGACCGGACCGTGGGGCCCCAGGGCGAGGGGATAGGACAGGGACGCGTCCTTTTCGCCCAGCCATTCTCCGGAGAAGGCGTTGATCGCCCTGAGCGTATCGCGAGGCATCAGGACTTCCATATCGTCTTCCGCCCGGGCCAGGCAATGACACGTCCAAATCGCGGGCATAGCCGTATCGTTCGGATTGTGGATGCGATATGCGCAGCGCAGCCGGTCGCCATCAACGCTGAAGCGCTTTTCGTAGTCATAGCCAAAGAGCGGGCTCTTGAAGCTCTGTACGAGAGCATCGCCCTCCGTGTGGGCCTCGAAGCGCGAAGACCAGATCTCTCCGTGGTCCGGATAAATGCGCACCTGACTGCCGATCATGACCTCGCAGGCATCCACTGTGGGGAAGGCGTCATCAAAGCCGCACGCCTCGAACCGGGAAAAATCATCCCCCGGTGTGGCCGGACGAAATCGCGCGTTCGGGTTCTGAAACAGGAATTCAAAGTCTCTGGGCAAGTAACGGATCGACGCGAGTTTGCCGCCGAAGTCGGGCAGTGCCGTCACTGAGAGCACTTCGCTCTCCATACGAAAGGCGCGTTCGCCATGGAATCGGATTTCGCGGATCATGGCTTCGCACCTCCGCAGAAGGTATCCCACGCAGATGAGATATGTTCAATGGCCCGCTCTGACGTATAGGCGATGATCCGTTCGCCCAACTCCGCTGTGGCGTCGCGCGGATCGTAACGCACGGTACGGTCATCGTTGGGACCGACATCAAAGGTCTCGCTGTCCACGATGGCGTAATCGATGTTCTTAAGAGGGATATCCCTTGGCGGGAGCCGATCGAGATCGACCGCTTCGGGGCAGAGATCCATGAATATGGCAGTCTCAGCCAGCCCTGCATGCCCCAGTCCTGCGCCGCAGCCCTCGACCAGGGCCATAAAGCTGGTCACACAGGCTGCGTATCTTTGAGAGAGCTCGCCGCATACGCGATTGAGGATCTCGAGCTGTTTGTCGGCGCCGTGTCCGTTGATGATGACCACCTGACGAAAGCCCATTTCAAGCATCATCGTGAGCTGCGTGCGCATCAGCGCTTCGAACAGCTCCGGCGGCCAGTAAAAGCTCTTCACGCTGTTGCCGGGGAAGTCCATCCCCACGATATGCTCTGTTTCTTCAAAGCCAAGCTTAAGGAGCTGCTCCCGGGAGCGGGGCGTCTCCGTGCCGATAAACAGAGGTGGCATGAAAAGTCCGTCAAGCGCCTCGGCGGCACGCCGTGCAACCTCAGCGGCGTTTAAGGTGTCCATGCCCATGCCCATGTGGGGGCCGTGCCACTCCATGCTCCCGACCGGCAGGAGCACCAGGCTCCGCCCGTGAATGCACGCCTGGAGCTCAGCGGGCACCAGTGTCTCAAAACGGTGTTTCTTCATAAAGCGCTCCTTCCAGCCGTGGTAAAAAGGTCGCGGAGCAAGTGCACCGCTTGCTCCGCGACCGTCAGGTCTGTTTCAGATCGCAATCGCCCGAGCGATGGGATCAGTCTACGTACTCAGGCATGATCGCGTGCAGGTCGTCACCGTATTCCACGATCACAGCGCTGACAGCGTAGGTCTCGGGGATCTCGGTGCCCTTCTCCAGATAATCCACCATGAACTGAGCGGCGGTGCTGCCAACGCCCAGTGCGGAGAAGTAAGCCGCAGCGCGGAAGCAGGAGTCGGGATTGTTGAACTCATCCTCGCACAGATAGGCGCCCAGGCCGACGGACATGGAGTTGGCGCCCAGGCCTGCGGACTCGATGGCGCGGGCGGCACCCTGGCTGCTCTCGTCAGACACGCCCAGGACCAGCCACTTCTTGATCTCCGGATGGCCGGTGATCACGGCGTTGGCCGCCTGGTTGCCGTCCTCGGCGGAGGTGTCGCAGTCGGCACGGAAGATGCGCTCGGCGGGGAAGTCGGGCAGCTCGGTGTTGATGGCTTCCAGCTCGCCCACGGTGCGCGGCACGCAGGAGGAAACGGTGTCGGCGGTCATGAGCAGGATGGCGAACTCGGGATCGTCAGCCAGGTTGTTCTCCTTGATGTAGTTGACGCCCCACTCGCCGGTGGTCTTGCCGATGTTGTAGCCGTCGATGCCGACCCAGGGCGCGATCTTGGTGCCGTCCTCGGTCTCCAGCGCGTCGTCAACGGCGATCACGGGGATGCCGGCCTCGGTCAGCATATCCACGGTCACCTGGCTCAGATTCTGGTCGGGCAGGCAAACCAGCACGCCGTCCACCTTGTCAGCGATGACGGTGTTCAGCAGCTCCATGTAGGTCGCGGCGTTCAGGTCGCAGTCCAGATACTTCCAGGTGTCGCCGTTGTCCTCGACGACCTTCTGGGAGGCGGCGCCCTCCTGGATGAACCAGGTCGCGGTGCCCATCTTGTAGATGCCGACGATGGTCTTGCCCTCAGCCATCGCTGGGACAGCCAGAGCCAGCACGAGAACGAGACACGTGAGAACTGCCAATGCTTTCTTCATGGAATATCATCCTTTCTTTTTATGATCAAGCGGTCGTTATCCGCCTGTCATCATTATCAGTGTTTGGCCGGGTTGGTGATGCCGCGGGCAGCC
This sequence comes from Clostridia bacterium, assembly GCA_017430945.1. The sequence goes on from JAFRMB010000033.1 coordinate 53,152, forward strand.
ATGCTCTCCTCCAGGTAGCGCTTCTCCCTCTGGATCTTGCGCAGGTAGTCGAAGGCCAGTGCGACGATCAGCAGCGCACCTTGGGCGACCTGCTGCCAGAAGGTCTGTACGCCCACCATGTTCAGGCCCGTCTTGAAGCCCTGCAGCACCACCATGCCCAGGAAAGTGCCGAAGATGGTGCCCACGCCGCCGGTGAAGGCCGTGCCGCCCAGCACCGCCGCGGTGATGGCGTCGACCTCCAGACCTTCACAGGCAGAGGGCTGGCCGGAGTTCATGCGCGCCGCCAGCAGCACGCCGGCGAACGCGGCCAGGGAGGACTCGGTGATGTGCAGCCGGTAGATGATGGCCGTGGGGTTCAGGCCCGCCAGCTTCGCGGCGTAGGTGTTGCCGCCCAGCACGTAGACGCTGCGGCCGAAGTAGGTCTTGCTGAGGATCAGCCCGAACACGATGTAGGCGATGAGCAGCAGGAGGACCGGCACCGGCAGCCAGCCCATGAGGCGGGTGGTACCCAGCTTCACGAAGGGCTTGCTGCTGACCGCGACGGCCTTGCCGTTGCAGAGGATGTAAGCGAAGCCGCGCACGATGGACATCGAGGCAAGCGTTGCGATAAAGGGCTGGAGTTTGAGCCGCGTGACCAGCGTGGCGTTGACGCAGCCCACCGCTGCGCCGCTCAGAACCGCCGTCAGCATCGCCAGATACGGGTGCAGGCCCGCTTTGCACAACACTGCCGCCAGTACACCGGCGAAGGCTGCCACGGAGCCGGCTGACAGGTCGTTCTGGTTGGCGATGATCAGGTTCGTCTCGCCGATGGCCACGAAGCCGGTCAGTGAGCAGGCAATCAGTACGTTGGTCAGGTTGGACACCGAGAAGTAGTTCGGGTTCAGCAGCGAGAACAGCAGGACGAGCAGGATCAGCGCGATGATCAGCGTCAGCTTGTCGGCGATATCGCTTTTCTTGAATTTCTCGACAAAGTTGCTCATGCTCAGGCCCCTTTCTTTTCTTCCATGGCGTAGGAGAGGATCCGCTCCTCGGTGAACTCGTCCCGCATGAGCTGTCCGCTGATGCGGCCGTCGCGCATGACGATGATGCGGTCGGAGATGCCGATGATCTCAGGAAGCTCCGAGGAGATGACGATGACCGCCATGCCCCGCTGTGCGCAGTCTGTGATGATGCGGTAGAATTCCGCCTTCGCGCCGACGTCGATGCCTTTCGTGGGTTCGTCCAGGATCAGTACCTCGGGGTCGGTACACAGCCAGCGCCCCAGGATGACCTTCTGCTGGTTGCCGCCGGAGAGCTGCGCGATCAGCTTGTCAAGTGAAGGCGTCTTGACGTCGAGCGCCTTGACCTGCTGGTCCGCGATCTTCTCTTCGCGGTCCGTCTGCACGAAGCCGATCTTGCTCAGCAGATTTTTGAGGATCGAAACCGTGATGTTGCCCCCCACGGAGATGTTCGGCAGTATGCCCTGGACCTTCCGGTCCTCGGGCACCATGGCCAGGCCGTAGGACAGTGCCTGAGAGGGCGACTTCGGCAGCGCCACTTTTCCGTTGACGGTCACCCGGCCGCTGTACACGGGATCCAGCCCGAACAGCGCCCGGCAGATCTCGGTGCGCCCTGCGCCCACCAGCCCCGCAAAACCAAGGATCTCACCCTTGTGGGCTTCGAAGCTGATGTCGCTGACGTAGGGGGTGCATAGGCCCTCGACCTTGAGCACTGCCTCGCCAAAGGTCCTGTTGTGGGGCAGGTCGTTGAAGATGTCGCCCAGCGAGCGCCCCACCATCAGCCGGATCAGCTCCGCCTGGGTGGTCTCGGCAACGTCAAGCATCTTCACGAACCGGCCGTCCTTGAAGATGATGACCTTCTGGGCGATCAGCTCGATCTCGCTCATACGGTGGGATACGTAGAACACGATCTTGCCCTGGCTCTTCAGCTCCCGGATGATATTGAACAGGATGTCGATCTCATTGTCACTGAGGCTGGCCGTGGGCTCATCGAAGGCGATGATGTCGGAATCGCGATTGATGGCCTTCATGATCTCAACCATCTGCTGGTGGGCGATGCTCAGGTTGCTCACCTTGGTGTCCGGCGCGATGTTTAGTCCGAAGCGCCTCGCGATATCCGCCGTCCGCCGGTTCATGAGCTCGAAGTCCACCACGCCGTTCTTCTTGGGCCAGTCCCCAAGGAACACGTTTTCCGCCACCGTCATGTTCATGAGGATCTGTCGCTCCTGGTAGATGACGCTGACGCCGTGGGCGATGGCCTGCTTGGGGGTCTGGAAATGGATGGGCTTGTCGTCGATCAGGTATTCGCCGAGGTCCGGTTGATAGTCGCCGTTCAGGATCTTTAAAAGTGTGGACTTCCCGGCACCATTCTCCCCTAGGAAAGCGTAGACGCAGCCGCTCTCCGCGCGAAAGCTGATGTCGTCAAGCGCCACCACGCCGGGGAAGAACTTGCTAATATTTCGAAACTCCAGGGATCTAGCCACCGAATCAGCCTCCCTCTGTCTGGAACTTCGGTGTGTTGGGACCGCCCTTTGGAGTGCGGGCGGCATCTGATTGAGTGTGTTCGTTAACACTATTCGGATTATACAACATATCCTGTCATCTTGTCAACCCCCGTCTCGATTTTTTGTACAGTAATTGGAATTTTAGAAGTTTGCTTCTCAACACTCAAAACATTTCACCTTGATTTTTGCCTGAAATCGAAAAATGAAGGCCTTACCCCCTTGAAAAAAGGGTGAGAAGCCGCTATAATAGTGTCAAATAGTGTGTTCGTTAACACAATCCACTGAAAGGCTGGGAGAGAGTATGAGTACAAACAAAAAGGCGTTGGTCACCGGCTCCAGTCATGGGATAGGTAAGGCGATCGCCATAGCATTGGCAAAAAGCGGATATGATGTGGGGATCAATTACTGCGGCAATCGTGAGGGTGCTGAGGACACGCTCAGGATCATCCGCGAGAACGGCGGTACCGCCGCGATCTTCCACGGGGATGTGGGTAACTACCGGTCGCTCGAGCAGATGTTCAGAAATTTCATCGATGAGTTCGGCACCATCGATCTGTTGGTGAACAACGCCGGCGTCAGCGAGTTTCATCCTATTCTGGAGACCACCGAGGCCGAGTGGGACCACATCACCGATATCGATTGGAAGGGCACCTACTTCGGCACCCAGTTCGCCGCGAGGGAGATGGTCCGGGCGGGCCACGGCGGTGTCGTCATCAACATGGCGTCCAACCATGTCGACGGATGCTTCCCAGAGGCCAACGTCTACGCGCCCAGTAAGGCGGCAGTGGACACATTCACTAAGAATGCGGCCATGGAGTTGGCGCCCCACGGCATCCGCGTGGTCGCCGTGGCTCCGGGCTACACAAACGTGTGGACGCTGGACAATCCGGTCCAGGCCGCCCGTGCGAGGATACCACTCAAGCGCTTCGCAGAGCCGGAGGAGATCGCGGAAATCATCGTGTTCCTGGCCTCGGACAAGTGCGCGTACATGACAGGCACCCGCGTGACGGTAGATGGCGGTGCGCTGCTGCCGGTGGTGCCGGAGAACGCGCTGGAGACCACGTCGATCCTGGACCCGGCCAAGAAAGACAAGCTGTGAGGTGCCGCCATGAATATCAGTAGAATCGAAACCTTCCGCATCCTGCCCCGCTGGCTCATACTGCGCATCGAGACCGACGACGGATATGTGGGCTGGGGCGAGCCCGTGGTGGAGGGCCGTGCCGCTACCTCCGAGGCCTGCGTGCACGAACTGGAGAGCTACCTGATCGGCCGGGATCCCCGAAATGTGGAGTCCATCTGGCAGACCATCTACCGCGGTGGCTTCTATCGCGGCGGCCCGGTACTGACGAGCGCGCTTTCCGGCATCGATCAGGCGCTGTGGGACATCAAGGCCAAGGCGCTGGGTGTGCCGATCCACGCGCTGCTTGGCGGCAACGTTCGGGACAAAATGGAGGTCTACAGCTGGATCGACTCCGAGACGCCGGAGATCGCCGCGCGCTCCGCCCTGGAGAAGAAGGCGATGGGCTTCAGAAACATCAAGATGTTCGGCACCGGCGCCACCGGATGGATCAACGACCGCCGGGCCATGGACGACCTGCTCGAGCGCGTGCAGGCGGTGCGTGACGCCGTGGGGCCTCAGTTCGGCATCGCCATCGATTTCCACGGGAGAGCACATCAGGGTACGGCGCGCACGCTGCTTCGGGAGCTTGAGCCGATGAAGATCCTGTTCGTCGAGGAGCCGGTCCTCGTGGAGAATCTCGACGCTTTCGAGCAGCTGCACAGGTTCACATCTATACCGCTGGCCACCGGCGAGCGCAACTTCACCCGCTGGGGCTTCAAGGACATGCTGGAGCGCGGCTGCGTGGACATCATCCAGCCGGACCTGTGCCACGCGGGCGGCATCAGCGAGGTGCGCCGCATCGCCGCCATGGCGGAGATGTATGATGTCGCGCTCGCACCCCACTGTCCGCTTGGCCCCATCGCGCTTGCTGCCTGTTTCCAGATCGATTTCGCCTGCGTGAACGCCTGCATCCAGGAACAGAGCATCGGCATGGCCTACAACAAGGGTCAGGAACTGAGCGCCTATCTGAAGGACAACGAGGTATTCAGGTATCGCGACGGGTTCGTGGAACTCATGGACAAACCGGGTCTGGGCATCGAGGTGGACGAAGAGATCATCCGGGGCCGCGATGACAAGACGCTTCAATGGAAAAGCCCTGTCTTTTATCAGGAGGACGGCTGCGTGACGGAGTGGTGAGAGCAATGATAAGGAGACTTGAACTGGCGCCCTGCGCGCTGGGCGAGAATGCGCTTTGGCATCGTGAGAGTGGTGAGTTCGTGTTCACGGACATCCTGAAGGGCACGCTGTGGGCAGTAAAGCCCGGAGACGGCGCGCCACGATTACTGGCCGAATGCCGGTATGAGACGGGTGCTTTCCTGTTCGACGGAGGCGGCGATGTGCTGCTTCTGACCTGTGCGGGCGTGTTCCGCTGCACATATGCCACGGGCTTCATCGAATACGATCATCCGTTATGGAGGGTGCCGATGCTGCCCACTGAGCGATTCAACGACGCCATATGCGACGCGGAGGGTCGCATCCTGGCGGGCACCAAAACGGATGCGAACACGCAAGGCAGTCTATGGCTGCTCGAAGCCGGCCGGGAGCCCGTGCGATTGCTCCGGGGTCTGAAGATCTCCAACGGCATGGGGTTCAGCCCGGATGGCAGTACTCTGTACCACACCGATTCCGGAGACCGCACCATTTACAGATATGACTATGCGCCCGGCGTACAAAGCCTGACGGGCGGCGCGCCGCTTGTCACCCTGACCGGTGCGATCGGAGACGTGCCGGACGGTATGACCGTTGACAGGGAGGGAAACCTGTGGACGGCCTGCTGGGGCGGCGGCTGCGTGCGCGTGTTTGCGCCCGACGGTGCGCTGCTGGGCGAACACCCGATGCCTTCAACGCAGGTGAGCAGCGTATGCTTCGGCGGCGATGACCTGTCCGCGCTGATGGTGACCAGCGCCGCTATCGGTTCCTCCGATCCGAACGACGGAGGTATCTATCTTGCTGACGGCCTCTCGATGGCGGGCAGAGAGGAATTCCGTGCTGTGTGTCCCGTCACCTGTTGATATCATGGGCCGCATCTATCGATAATGACAATCCGAGGTAAGTTATGGCAACGCAACCAACCATTCGGGATGTGGCGATCCTGGCCGGTGTCTCCATTGGGACCGTCGACCGCGTGCTGCACAACCGCGGCAAGGTCTCAAAGGCCAATTTGAAGGCAGTCCAAGGCGCCATTGAGGCGTTGAATTACCGACCAAGTCAGATCGCCCGCGCCCTTGTGACCCGTCGCAGCAATCTGACCATCGGCGTTTGCATCCCTTTCGTCGAGCGGGAATTCTGGGCAGAAGCGCGAAGCGGCGTGTATCAGGCGGCGGAAAAGCTAAAGCCGTTCGGCGTCGAGGTGGCCTTGAAGGAGGTCGGAAGCTACGACATCGATGCGCAGCTCACCGCCATCCGGGAACTCGTCGGTCAGGGCGTGAACGCCATCGTGCTCACGCCGGTCCAGGGCGGCATCACGACGCAGCTGGACGATATCATCCCCGATGATATCCCTTTTGCCACCGTCGTGGAGGACACCCCGCAGACCCGAAGGTTGTTCCACGTAGGCCCGGATGATTATGCCATGGGAAAGGTATTGGGTCGGCTGGCTTCGCTTTACTGTGGCGAGGCGATCCGGTGCGTCATATTCGCGCCCAACTACATATTCCAGGGCACCCAGTCCCGCATTCGGGGTTTTTGTGACTTCCTGAAAGCAGAAACGCCGGAGGCACAGATCCTTGAGATCGCCCAAATGCCGCTGGAAAATGAAATGGCCGGTTACCAGACCATTTTTGATGAGACCCGTCAGCAGATCCAGGCGCACGGCGACCTCAATCTGGTATATGTCACCAACGGTCTTACACAATGGGCGGCGGCAGCTGTGAAAACCTGTCGCATGCAGGGCAGGATCGACGTGTTTGGCTTCGAACGGACGGAAATGACCCAACAGTATATGGACGAGGATATCATTCGGGCGACCGTATGCCAGCGTCCTTTTCAGCAGATGTATACGGCGGTCACGTATATGTATGAGCATCTGCTGGGTCAGCGCACTTTTGAAACGCCGATCATCCCTGCTGAATGCAGGATTCTGATCAAAGAAAGCATGGCGTTGATGCGCACGGGAACAGCCATTGATGAATGACAGCATGACGGGATCGGTACCGACACAGCATTAGGCTTGCGTTTCCTCGTCAGAAAGCAGCACGGTCAGACATATTTCAACCAACCATCCACGGGAAGTTGTAACGGCTTCCTGCGTTTTTTGAACCGCATACGTATTATCCGAACGCCACGATTACTCTTTCGCACGACAGGATAACGCTTTGCGAGGTCCTTTTGACGTTTTGTTGTGAAGGACGTATAACAAACAAGGCTTCCCCGTGGCCATGTACCTCACAGGGAAGCCAAACACGTTTATCCGACTAAGGCGACAGGCGAATAGCCTCTTGCGCGAAGTGCCTGAATCAACAGATGCATGGCGTGATCTGCTTCTTCATTATTCTGCAACTAAGCATGTCATCGCTTTCCGCTCAAGTCTGTCAGGCCGCGGGCGCCTCTATCCGCGAGAACCATTCGTTCATCATACTGTCCAGCATTGCGTCGTCATAATATGGGGAATAGTCGCCCGGGATCAGGCGCGGGAAATACGGATTCTGCCGGTCCGTCGTCTCGATTCGCTCGATGGGCAGATCGGGCACGGCGCCTGACTCCACCTCTTCGCCGTTTCCGTTCCTGAAATGCCATTGATAGCTGGACATGATGAACACGGGGCCGTCGGACAACGTCATCATTTGCACGATGCTGCTTCCGCCGCCGGTGGGCTCGCCGATCACCGCTGCACCTTTTTCCTGCATCATAATGGGAAACAGATTGCCGCAGGAAAAGGCAAACCGGGTCGTCAGCACGCCGAGGTTGTAATCCCGGGCCACTTCCCGATCCCTCTCATCAATGACGCCGTCCATGTTTCTGTCCACCCTGATGAATGCGTGCATGTGCTGCTTCGTCAGGGTGTTGTAGCCGTGAAAGTCCACATCCCCGGTGACCAGGCCGACGATCGCGCACATCAGATCCTGGCTCCCGCCGGCGTTGTCGGTCAGGTCAAAGATGATGTTTTGGATGTCGGGATCGGCGGCGGCTCTTTCAAGCCCCCTGCAGGTGATGCCCAGGGCGTCCATGGGCATTTTGCCCGCTCCGTCCTCCCAAGCGTGCCAGCCCGCTTCATCCGGCTCAAAGGCGTCGATGCGGATGATGGCGGTGCTGCCGCACACCCGATAGGTCTCATCTCCCCAAAGCTCCTGCCGGACCGTCTCAAGCGCAGACTTGCCGTAATACTGGCTGAAACTCCTGTCAGCTGACGTTGATTCCATCATCATTTCAGACAGGCGCGCTGTGGCACCCCCATAGAGATCCTGCATCCCCATCAGGGTGTTGGGCGTCATGGCGACGGTATGTCCATCACTTAAGCCATAGCAGAACAGTTCGTACATGCCGGCCAGGTATTCGATATAATCGGCGGAGTGGAGCGCCCTGCGGATCTTCCCGCCCCGGCCATCGGGCAGATCGTCCAGCGCGGCATCGAGTCCCTTTTCCGAGATGGCTGTATCCAGAAGCGCCGGGCCGGGATGTCCATAGAAGTAATCGACCAGGAAGCAGAGCTCTCCGTAGGCTTCGCTGATCTGATCCGCTTCGCGCTGTGCCTCTCCGTTGATCAGTGCCCGCAGTCTTTCGCCCTCGTAGTACCCCGGCGCAAAGGTATAGATGTTCTCCATGGACCCGGAGTACTTAAAGAGCCGTTCCCCGTTGTACGCGATCAGGTTCAAAGAGCCATCCTCCAGCATGCATCCGAGGAGCGCCAGGGGCAGGTAGACATCGTCTTCGTCCGCGTACATGGCTATCCCATATCTGGCGAGATCAAAGGTGACCGGCGCCGGTCCATCCTCGTAAATGAGCTCAGTGACCTCCGTCCAGCTGCAATCGGAATCCTTGATGCCTGTCTTCTTTCGGATGTAAGGCAGCACAGGGGTCTGAAAACCCGCCCAGTCCTCTGCATACAGGGTCCCCGCAGATGGATTGGCGACCAGCGTTTTGCCGTTTGGATGGACGATGATCCAGGTTCCGTCCTCCTGCGGCTCAACGGCCACATCCAGTCCCTGATTCGCGGCCATATAGGCTTTGATCCCGATACAGGCGATGTGCGGCTTATCCGCATAAAACCGCAGGTCCAGGCTGCCGATCTGGCCGTCGTCATCCCAGAGAGGGGTCGGCTGTTCGGTATAAGGCTGCGCATCCTCCCCCAGGGCCGGGATGAGGCCAAGCATCAAGCCCAGACAGAGGAACAACGAGACGAGCTTCTTCATGGGGCAAAGTACTCCTTTCTGATTTTGACGGATCCGCCGTCCGGGCCTGAGCCCTTATGATGTCCGGTGAAACCTGTTGCGCGTTTCAAACCCTGTAAGCCAAAGAAAGCATTTCCAACCATGGGCGATGGCCGGCGGGGGAGGGAGCCTGTGCCTCGATCCTGCCGGGCGATAAGGAATAATTCGACAACATGCGTCAAGAGTCCTTCTAATCCTATAAGTCGGGCGGTGGATCCCTGTTTGAAGATACCATGGGCTCACGCTGCGGGACTTTTTTTATCTCAATCTACGACTCCCTGCCCGATGCCGGGTGGCGGATGAAGGAGATCGACCGGATGGATATGCCCGGCTTTTTGAAGGCTGGGGCATGGGACACAAGCCGGGCGAAGGGAAAGGCCGGATCCGGGGAATGGTATATCGACGGGGTATGGCCTGGGTCGAAGCCATAAGAGCGGACGATCGATAATGGGAAATGTCTTTCCTCATGGCTTTTCATGTGGTATACTAGGTGCAGGAACGGGAATCATGTGCCGCAGACATATGCGTGAGGAGGGAAAGCATGCGTAAACGCAGATCCCACGGCTTATTGATCTTTACGCTCGTATGTGTCGTTTTGCTGGTGGGAGGGATCTTCCTGGCAACCAGGACCAGGACGGAAAGAGGTTACCCGGTTCGCGGCGATACATGGAAGCTTGTCGTGGGGACGATGCTTGCATCGTTCGGTGGTTTTGGGTTCATTGGCGGAATGATCATCGTCCTGAAGCACAGGCAGCGGTATGGCGCTGCTGTTCCGGGCCTGACAGATCCACACGAAGCGCTGATGAAGGGGCAGATCTCACAGGATCGCTACGATGCCATTCGAAAGAAAGGGATCGTCTCCCTTGTGATCGTAACGGCACTTTCTGCGTGCATGTTGGCATTCTGGCTCAACACATTTTCCGTCGTTCTGGCGATACTGATGATCCTCGGCGGCATCGGAGCGCTTGTGCTGATCGGTAGCGGCAAAGGCGGTCTGTTTGCGCTGGCCGGTATTGCCGGCATCGTCGCCGGGATACTGGTCATAGCATCCTCCGATGTCGACACCGGCAAGCGATACGCCTATTTCATCAACGGCATAAAGATCGGCGAAGGCAACGGAGCAACCTCCAACGCATTGGGTGGACTTCTGGGCTCCGTCTTCCTGGTCGGGGGATTAATAGTGGGCGTCGCCTATGCGATCACCGCCATCTGCTCCCTGGCAACGAGAACTGCTTAAGAGCAAAGACAGGATCACGTATCGGGCCTGAAACGCTTGAAACAGGAGAAAAGCTAAAGCGAAAGAGTGGTAACAGTGGAAAAAGCGTTGGAAAACAACCATTTGACCATCTGCCTGGAAGGACGCATCGATTCGAACAATGCACCTGCGGTGGAACGGGAGATCATGTTTGCGGTCAGGAACGCACCCGGTGCAAATGTCGTGCTGGATGCTGAGAAATTGGAGTATATTTCCTCCGCAGGTCTGCGCGTGCTCATGAAGCTGCGCAAACAGGCAGGGACGGCGCTCTCAGTCATGAACGCATCCCCGGAAGTGTACGATGTTTTTGAGGTCACCGGCTTCACGGCGCTCTTTGATATTCGCAGGCGGCTGCGCCAGATCAGCATTGACGGGTGTGAGATGATCGGCCGGGGCGGTAATGGCGCGGTCTATCGGCTGGACCAGGAAACCATCCTGAAGCTGTACAATGAAGGCACCTCTCTGGAGAAGATCGCACTGGAAAAGAAATACGCAACTGCCGCCTTTACTGCCGGCCTTCCCTGTGCGATCGCCTATGATACCGTACGGTCCGGTGATCGGTACGGCATCGTGTTTGAGCTGCTGAATGCGGTCACGGTGGGCAGGGCTGTGGACCGGGATCCGGCTTTGATCCCGGAAATGGGCAGATCCATGGGTGCGCTGCTCAGGCAGCTTCACACAACCGAGATGCCATCCAGTGTGCTGCCAAAGATGACGGACAAAATGACCGCATGGATAGACTATCTGGAAGAGAAGTATATCGACCATGCGGATGCCGAATTGATGCGCTCCGTGTTGGCAGCGTTCCCCGAAAAAAACACGCTGGTGCACGCGGACTTTCACGAGGGAAATGTCATGCTCCAGGGGGATGAGCTGATCCTCATCGATCTGGATGACGTTTGCACCGGCAACCCGCTGTTTGACCTGGCCGCTCACTATTCGGCACACGTACTGGCAGCGAAGGCCGCGCCGGAGGGGATGCGGTATTCGATGGGGATGGAACCGGAGACAGGGCTTGCCATGTATCGGCATACCGTACAGGCCTATCTGGGCACGGACGATGCGCAGCAATTGGCCGCCTATGAACGGAGCATGCAGCTGCTGACGCTGTTCTTCACACTGATCTATCTCGCCAAGGGAAAGGATTCCAAAAACCTGACGCCGGAGCGCGCACAGGGTGTGCTCACCCAGATCCTGCCGCAGTTCAGGCAGATGGCACCGATGATCCGCCGGGTGGTACAGGAGTTTCAGCGATGACCGTCGCGAAGTCTTGATTTCTTCAGGTGTATCAGCATCGCATCGCAGAGAGATCGGGGGCACGATCCACGGGTCGGGTCGGCATACGAAACCCTGGATCAGAGAACAGACATCACGATATGGAGAATACAGACAATGACAAGAAAAACAAGACTGACCGCAGTCAGCGCCGTCCACTATTTTCGGCTCGTATATCGTTCTGTCCTGTTTGTGTTGCTGCTGGTGCAATACATCTTATACAGGAGCAAAAATGGCCCTGCCATACTAGACACGCTGGAGAACAGGCCGATCATAATCGCAGTCATCTGCATCCTGTTTACGGTGGAAATGATCTTTCGCTTTTTCCCATCCAAACTGGAAAGTCCGGGCTCCCAGAAGCAGTTTGCCTGCAACTATATCAAATCCGGCAGCACTGAGATCTCCATACAGGACAACAATGGAACGGTCCTCGTGCTGCTGATCTGGCTGGGCTTCAACGCCATCTTTGGCGCGCTTTACATTGCAGGCGTCTTCGATGACGGAATCATGTTGCTGTTGAGCTGCGCCTATTCGGTTTGTGACATGGTTTGCATACTGTTTTTCTGCCCATTCCAGACCTGGTTCCTGAAAAACAAATGCTGCGCCACATGCAGGATATACAACTGGGACTATGCGATGATGTTCACACCGCTTTTCTTTGTCATGAAGCCATATACCTGGGGACTTCTCGCTCTCTCAGTTGGATTGCTCATTCGTTGGGAGATCACTTTTTACAAGCACCCGGAGCGCTTTTCAGATCAAACGAATGATTATCTCCGCTGTCAGAACTGTACGGAAAAGCTCTGCGCTCACAAGAAGCAGCTAAAGACACTGTGGAAACAGATTGCGAGGCTTAAAATGAAAAGAATAACATCACTTCGAAACAGGATCGATTAGTTCCAATCAGTTGGGATGCATATTGAAGACAGCATCGTGTTGAACAGCGTCATCCGGGAATCGTGCCAGGGAGAGCCTTTATCGAACGAAGGGATGGGGGGCGAGTTCCCCGTCCTGAAGCCGGGAACGATCCGATCAGCCGCGCAGGGGGGTGTGACAAGGCCGGTCGTTGCACCGAACCGGTGGTATTTGTCGTGAAAAATGGCTTTCACAAACGCTGGCGATGTGCTATACTGTTTTCGCTAAGGAGCAACGATCCGAACCGGGATCTAATGGGAGATGAGTTTTATGGTCCAGAAGCCATGTTCAGGATCATCGTATCCCTGAACCGGGGCAAGGGCATTATGGAGTAAAACATCAATTTAATGCGTTAATGCGAGGATGCAGAAAATGAAAAACAGAACGATCATGGCAGTTCCCAGGATATGCTTTTTCGCGGTCGTTGCCGTCTGTGTAACCGGCATTGTCATCGGTTCGATCCGGGATTTCCAGATCAACGTTTCGCTTGCAAACAAAACCGATATCGGAGCGTTTTTCGCGACCTATGGCTCCTATTTTTCGTATTGTCTGTATCCGGCGGCAGGGGCCTGTCTTTTTGTTGGATTCAAGAAGAAAGGTCAGCGATCCCATATGCTTGCATGGACATTGCTGATCTTTGGTTTCTTTATGGCAGTATACTATTCCAACAGCTACAACGGGAAGGCTGTAAGGGCGTTGTTCGACTATACCGCAGGAGAATCCCCCGCGATGCTTTCCGTTCTCAGCTGGTTGTTCTGGGTTGCGCTGTACGCATGGGTGCCGTTTGTGACGGTTCGTCTGCTGGACAAATCCGATCCCGACAAGCTCATTGCGGTCGGCGCGGCCATTCTGATCGCGGGAATCGTGGCAGATAACGTCAACCTTTGGCTGAAGCAGGTGGCATCGCGCCCGCGCTATAAATATCTGATCACGTTGGACGATCCGGTCAGCGAATTCAGGCAATGGTGGCAGATGATCCCAAATCTCGCGGGCAGCAACGATAGTTTTAAGAGTTGGCCGAGCGGTAACATGACCATTGCCAGCATGATGTTTTCCCTTCCAATGCTGACGGATGTCTTGAAAAAGCACAGTATGAAAAAGAATATCATCGCATTTTGTATCGCCTACGTTTTCGTTCTGATCTATGGCTATAACCGCATCCACATGACCAATCACTTTCTTACCGATGTGTGTTTCGGCACGCTCATTACGTATTTGATATATGCCACAGTGAGTACAGCGCTTTTATCGGCAAGTACGGATGATTGATTCGATTTCACGGCCTGACTATTCCAGTTTGTCGAGATGTATATGATGACCCGGCGTCACTGCGGTGGCGCTTTTCTTATGCCCGAAGGAGGCGAGCCATATCGCTCTGTGTCTATCCGCCCGATCGCACCGATTTCTCCGGCAACGGTATCGGCACTATTTCGCCTTCCTCCGCGCTGGTGAAGGAGACGCTGAACGGCGTGTATGAGCTCGGGATCGTTCATCTGCTGGATGATGTAGGCAATTGGCGCCCGGCTGCAGGAAGGCTATATCATCCGCGCACCGGTGTCCTCGGCCGCGACGCCCCGGGTCGCGCCGGCCTATAAGCAGTATAGTGAGGGCAAGGCCATGGGAGCAGCGAGACGTGATCAAAAGTCCTCCTGACGGTGTGACAGTTGTGTGATGGAGCGTGTGCTAAACTGTACCCATCAAAGAGAGAACAACACACCGACTGAAAACAAGGAGGTACACCGATATGAAGACCATGATGAAGATCGTTGCCGCGATGCTGATCGCCGTGATGCTGCTGATGGGCGCCGCCCTGGCCGCCGGGAAGATCCAGATCGAAGGGACCGTGAACCTGCGCAAGGGCGCAGGGCTGAAATACGCCAAGGTGGGCACGCTGAAGGACGGCAAGGTGCTGAGCTTCGACAAGACCAGGAATGACAACCGGGGCGTGATCTGGTATCACGTGAAGGGCGGCTGGGTGTCCTCGAAGAACACCACCCAGGTCGAGGGCAGTGTGGACCAGACGAAGAAGGGCACGGACAAGGGCTCGAAGGCATCGGGCAAGACCGTGAAGGCCACCGGCGACGTGAAGCTGCGGAAGGGCCCGGGCCTGGACTACGCCGAGGCGGGCATGATGAAGGCCGGCAATACCGCGAAGTACTTGGGCAGCGCGAAGAAGGATGCACGCGGCGTCACCTGGTACAAGGTGAGCTTCAACGGCAAGACCGGCTGGGTCTCCAGCAGGTACAGCAAGCTGGTCAAGTAATTGGGGAACAGAATCACCGGGAGGGCAGCCGCTCTCCCGGTTTGCCGTACAACGATACAAGAACGGGCGACGGTGAATGACCGCCGCCCCATCTTTATGAAGGAGGTCATCAAAATGGCAGACAAGATCGGATCTGCGCGTATCGACGAGAACGGCGATCGTCAACGGCAACTGCTATATCCGCTCAGCGCCGAACACCGATGGCAAGATCCTGGGGGTCGCGCACAAAGGCGAACAGCTTACCTATGGCGGGGCGGTGTCGTCAGGCGGATGGCTGCTGGTAGAGCACAAAGGGCAAAATGCTTGGGTGAGCGGGAAGTACGGAAAGCTTGAATGTGCTCTGCTTTAGTGGCGCCTTTGTATACGATGTTTTGCGGCAGATCTGCCCGCATAAGGCCATCCGCGGGCCGATTCACGCGAGCTCGTCGCTTTCATGCGCCCATCGCACCACAGCGATCCGGATGATGCCAGCTTCGTTGCGCACATACACAGCACTGTGCCGCGGATCACGTCATGGGCAGGAGGGCGATGCCCGGTATGTCGCCGAGGCTCATCCATGTGTCCGTGCCGGGGATGGCGAAGGCGGTGATGTCCCCGCAGCCGGCGAAGGCGGTGGCGTCCACGATGGTGTGCTCGCCAAGGAAGCGGATCTTCTGTAGGCCGCTATCACTGAAGGCGTTCGCGCCCACCGTGGTCACGCCTGCGGGCACCAGCACCGTCCCGGCGGAGACGCCCTGGAAGGCCTGCACCCCTACCTCAGTGAGCCCGGCGGGCAGGGTGAAATCCGGCTTCGCGGGCCAGAAGTGGAGCGTCGCAGCATCGTCCGTGTCCGGAATGAGCAGCTGTCCGGCGAGATCACTGCTGCTCCAGTCACGCGCCGCATATTGCGTTCCCGAGTCCGCCGACCGGAAGGACTTCGCCAGCGTCAGCCTGCCTTCTTCATTGGACTGTTCATCCTTGACCAAGTCATACCCGCTCGCGCACATGAAGTCCGCCGCCTCCGTCAAGCCCAGGGCGATGACGTGGGCCCTGACGGTTATTCCTGGACGCGTCGTATGGACCGCGTACACCTGGCCTCCGTTCACCGTCACCTCGCCTGCGCCATAATTGCCGCCGTCGATTACCGCGCTTCCGCCCGTGGCGTGGGCCTCCACGTGCCCGCCGTTCACCTTCACCGTGCCCGTGCCATTATGACCGCCGCCGATGGCCGCGCCATAACCCGTGGCGCTGGCTGTCACGCTGCCGCCATAGATCGTCACCGTGCCCGTGCCATTATGACCGCCGCCGATGGCCACGCCATAGCTCCTGGCGCTGGCCGTCACGCTGCCGCCGTAAATCGTCACCGTGCCCGTGCCATTTTGACCGCCGCCGATGGCCGCGCCATAACCCGTGGCGCTGGCTGTCACGCTGCCGCCGTAGATCGTCACCGTGCCCGTGCCATTTTGACCGCCGCCGATGGCCGCGCCATAGTTCTTGGCGCTGGCCGTCACGCTGCCGCCGTAGATCGCCACCGTGCCCGCGCCATTGTAGCTGCCGCCGATGCCAGCGCCGCTGGCCGCGGTCGCCGTCACGCTGCCGCCGTAGATCATCACCGGGCCGCCGGATTTGCCGTTCGCTGCGCCGATGGCTGCGTTGTTGTTCGCTGGCTCGGCTTCCAGCCTGCCTATATTCAAGCCCTCGCTCTGGGCGTAGATCGCAAGGGTGTTTGGCGCCGGATCGATGCCCCCGCTCCCCTGGGCGCTTTCCATCGATACATCGATGCCCTGCTTTGCAATGACCTTGCAGCCATCTCCCAGGATCAGGTGCACGTCTCCGGACACGGTCAGCCGGGCTTCGTAGGTCAGTGTGCCCCGGGCCACGTACCAGCCCTGGGTCGGACGGGTCGCTTGCCCGGTCAGGACGGTGTACTTGGTGACGGTTCTGGTCACGCTGTTCAGCGTGTTGGTGGTTTCGTTCCAGCTGTGATCGATATAGGACACCGCCTCGACCTCGGCCAACGCCGCGAGCCCGCAGCCCGCAGCCACGATGGCCAGACAGAGCAGAACCGAGAGCAGCCTATTTCAACGCGCATGGGGATCCTCCATTCAGGTCCAAAGATGCGGGAAGCGCCGACCGCGTCCACACAGAGCAAAGCGCCCACTTATCCATGTTACTACCAGTATAACAGGATGCGGGCGCTTTGTAAAGGTTTGGTTTGGGGGCGGACAGGTCGCTGTACAGCTCTATGGAACAGATGGGCGATTCAAGCGAAACGAACACTTCAGTGAGCCGAGCATTCAGGGGACCCAAATCGGCTGGGTGAGCGGGGAGTACGGCAGAGTCGAATAAACGAAGAGTGGGATCTCACTTTTCAGTGGGATCCCCGCGATATTGTTTCCGGTGATCAAAGATCCAAATGTCATCAAGAGGGATCATTTCACTTTGCCTGGTACCTTCCATAGGGTTTCCCGCTCGCTTTCAAGGCGCTCTATCCCTTTAGCCGTCATAAACAACTGTATGTATTCCTGCTGGCAGTCTATCGCGTATCTGAGCCAATTTGCGTGGTCTTCATTGTGACCGATGCAGTAGTTATAAACCAGCCCGCGCGAGAAATTCAGGATGCGAATGGCCGTTTCATAAGCGGTATGCTTTGTCTTCATCAAGCCGCTTTCCTGGCATTCGGAAACGGCTTTGCAGGTGACCCGATGCAGGAACCTGTCTTCGGTGAAGAAGTAGTCTTCATATACCTTCAATTGCGAGATATAGAGCTGCGTGTCGAAGCACAGGGAATTCTCTACCATCGAGTAGAGGTGCGTCGTGATCATCCGACAAAGACGCAGGAAGGGATCGTCGATATCCTCCAGACCGAGCCTGGACCAATCATCATCTTTTGTTTTATATGAATAGAGAAGGGCGCTCTCCTTGCTGGGGAAGTAAAGGTAAAAGCTACCGATCGCCAGACCTGCTTCGTCGCAAATGTCTTTGATCCGTATCTCATCGAGCGTCTTTTCCTTGGACATCTGAAATACGATGTCCCGCAGCTTTTCTTTCGAAGCCTGCGCCTGCAGCTGACGCATGGTCGGGGTTTTTCCCATATCTGATCACCTTTAATAGAATCTGTGCAGATTATAGCATGGATCCGCGTTAAAGCGCAAGTACCGTTGCAGCACAGGAACGATGGAACTTCCTATTGACAAACGATAAAAAATGGGCTAGAATAACAGTGAACTAATTCAGTGAATATATTCACTGAACAAATTTGAAGGAGGAGGAAACCATGAAGAAGTTCTATTCACGTATTGCTCTGGCGTTGGTTTTGCTGCTGGCGCTGGCCACAATGGCCATGGCGGAGCCGGCACCTGACGGTGTCTATCACGGATCGTCATTTGGCCGAAACGGCAACATCGACGTGGATGTCACGATCGAGGGCGGAGCGATCGCTGACGTCACAGTGACCTCGCACACCGAGACAGACAATATCGGAACGGTTGCCGTGGCGCAGATGCCCCAGAAGATCGTTGAAGCACAGTCCATCGCCGTGGACGGCCTCAGCGGAGCGACCTTCACGTCCAACGGCATTCTGCGCGCAGTGGAAAACGCGCTGACCGATGCCGGCATCGACGCGGAGGCGTTCAAGGTCGCGCAGGACAAGGTGACCGGAGCGTCATACGAAGTTGAAGCCGACGTCGTGGTAATCGGCGGCGGCGGCGCAGGACTGGCGGCTGCGGTGTCCGCGCTGCAGAGCGGCGCGCAGCGCGTAGTGGTCGTAGAGAAGACCGATATCCTGGGTGGCGACACCAACGTGAACGGCGGCATTTACAACACCCCGGACGCCGAGCTTCAGGATCAGGTCGAGATGACCGACGGCCAGAAGTCCCTGATCGAGGCGGCCATAGCCCAGGAGCCCGTCAGCGAGGAGCATGCGGCGCTGATCGAAGCCGTGAAGGCCGACTGGGACGCCTATCTGCAGTCAGGCAACACCGGCATCTTCGACAGTGCGAACTGGTTTGCGCTGCAGACGTGGAATGGCGGCGACAAGGTGGCGAAGCTGGATCTGGTGAAGAATCTGGCCGACAACGCCTATGCGGGCCTCGACTGGCTGAAGAGCTTGGGGCAGGAATTCAAGCCCACCATCTCCCAGGGACCGGGCTCGCTGTTCCCGAGGACGCATGATACCCCAAGCGGCATTGGCGCGGAGTTCATCAACACCTATATCAAGTATCTCGGCGAGAACTACGTGGATCAGGTGCAGTATTACATGGGCGTGACCGCAGAAGAACTTGAACTGACAGACGGTGTGTGCAATACGGTCAAGGGCACGGACAAGGACGGCAACACCTACACCTTTACGGCAAAGGGCGGCGTCGTGCTTGCGACGGGCGGCTTTGCAGGAAACGTGGAGATGCGCGTGGAATACTGCCAGAGTGAGAAGTGGCCTGACCTGGGCGTGAATGTCGGCTGCACCGGCGTGGCAAGCGATACCGGTGACGGCATCCTGATGGCCAGGGCGATCGGCGCGAATCTGGTGGACATGGATCAGATCCAGCTTCTGCATACCTGCAGCCCGAAGTACGGTACGACAGAGGACAACTCCGACAAGGGCAAGAGCGTAGATTCCATCATCTTCGTCAACAAGGCTGGTGAGCGCTTTGTGGCCGAGGATGAGCGACGCGATACCATCTGCCTGGCTGTGCTGCAGCAGGAGGACGCGCTGTTCTACACCTTGGAGAGCTACGACGGCTACGGCGACAAGACGCTGGACGAGCTGCACTCGAACAACTTTGTTTCCTATACTGACGAGATCGCCCGCGGGAACATGTTCATTGGCGACACCATTGAAGATCTGGCTGAAGCTATGGGCGCTGATCCTGAGAAGCTCCGCGCTTCGATCGAAGGATACAATGCGAGCGTGGACGCCGGCGCTAGCACCGACGAATTCGGCCGCAAGACCTTCATCAACAAGCTTGAGAACGGTCCCTTCATCGCGGTTCCCCGCAAGCCCAGCGCGCATCACACCATGGGTGGCGTTGAGATAAACGTGAACACTGAAGTGCTGGATACCGAGGGCAATGCGATCCCCGGCCTGTATGCGGCCGGCGAGGTCACCGGTGGTATCCACGGCGGCAACCGCCTTGGCGGCAATGCGATCGTCGATACCGTTGTCAACGGCAAGATGGCAGGGCAGCAGGCTGCTGAACTTGCAAAGTAAACCGTATTAACGATTCTCCGGCTGGTGTGAAGAACACGCCAGCCGGTCCTTTTATTAAGTATTACGTTTTGTGACACGGGCTGGAGAGGCCGACTGTGTCAGATCCCTGCTTCTCCTCGGGCTAAGGCGTAGGCTCAGGCGTGGACGTGGGCCTTTGCCGAGCGGCTTCCACGAGCTCGGTCAGCCGCGCCCTCGCGGCCGCAGCATGGAATTCGCCGCTCGTCTCAGAAGACCGGGTAAAGCCGTTGCCGGATTGGACAGTGACGGTCCGGGGCGGCTCCTCTGTCGCCACCTTCTCCTCATAATGCACGCCTGTCTCAAGGTCGAACAGTGAGAGCCAGGTGATCGTCCGATACGCTGCGATGGTGCCGTACCATCCCACATGCACATATGTGGGATAAATGATGGCTGCCCAGCGGGCCGACTCATAATCCTTCGCCCGGTATTTCCGCGGAAAATCCCATGTGTCATCAGAATCGGCGGTGAGCACCTGATACGGATCGACATTCTCACCTCCGGAGAAATAATAGGCCACGACAACGTCTCCGGTGCACACTGCCTTGTCAATGGTTGTCCCGTTTTCACTGATCGCCTGCCTGTGAAGCTCGTTCAATGCAGCGATGTCCACCGGCAAAGACGTGGCAGTGGGAGAAGGGATAGGGGACGGTGCGGTGGATGGTGTGGGGGACGGTGAGGGTACAGTCAGTGCGTATCCATCCTTGGGAAGCCCGCTCAGCGGGTAAAGCACGCCATCATACAGCAGTTCAAAGTCATCCTCACTCCCGTCATACCGGAAGTTATAAACGAGATCAAAGCACCATACGGGCTCTCCGTCTTCCGCATCAAAGGGCAGAACGATATTGTTCGGCAGATCCTGCGTTCCGTCCGCTTTGCTGCGCAGGGCCAATGTCGGAGCGATCTCGTTTTTGATCCTGTCATAGGTCAACGGTTCTGACAGGGATCGGATGCGCAATACAAACAGGTATACGCCACTGCCAGGCATCAACCCACCGGGAATGGTGTTGACCAGGAGATCCCAGTTCGTCCATTGAGACGCGAAGAGTTCCAATTCGAAGCTTTCCTCACCGCCGTTCCATTCGACGCGGGTCTGACCTGCGTCCGCATGCCGGAAGTATTCGGCTGAAATCTCAGGGGAAGGTTCGGGCGAGGGCTCAGTCGATCCCTCCGCAGGCTCCTCTGCAGGCTCCTCAACAGGATCCGTCGTCTCCACGGGAACGAGGCGCAATATGACCTTCAGGTCCGATTCTCCGGGCTGGGTGGGCGGGCCGCCGGCCATGTGCTGACTCCGGATCTCCACGTGGGTGAGGTAAGTGAGGGACAGGGCATCGTTCTCATAGCCCACGGTCATTTCGATATCGCCGGGCGCCAGGCGCAGGGTGTCGCCGTCCAGGGAATAGCTGTCATAGGCCGTCAATTCGAGCTCGGGCACAGAGAAGGGCAACAGGAGCGTGTCTTCGAGCAGCTCATTCAGGTCGATGTCAGTATCCACGGTGCCGTCCGCCAGGACCAGCCGATCGCCGCAGTGGGGGAAGCCATTCAGGTTCAGTCTGCTGTCAATGGAACAGGGACTGTCCTTGCTGAGGGTCTTTAAATGGATCGTGTTCAACCGCCATTCCCCGCCTGGCCAAGCGGGGACGGATCCGGCGGCATCGGTTTGTCCGTACTCGGCGGCGCAGGGATCCCCGGCCTGTGAGGGTATGGCATAGACGAGCGCAAGGGTCAACAGGATCGCAAGAAGCCTCTTCATCCTGGCCTTCCTTTCTGCGTGACGCTATCGTGTCTTAACCCAAATCGATGATCCTGGCAGGTCGTTTACCTTTGGCAACTCCGGGAAACATCTGTCCGCAAGGCAAGGTGTCGATGGAAAGCATGAATAGAGATGACGATGCCGCGATCCGGATCGACTCCGGATGGAAGCCTATCCAATGCTGGAAATACCGCTGATTTCAGCTCGGTCTGTCCTTTGGGCACCGTTGAGTGATCTGAGGGGCAGTTATGCTGTCGCAGCCGTTGATCATTGACGTGTTGCATCAGCCTCTGCTCGATGTAGGGTGAGGCTCGCTGGCCGCAGATGGACTGGACATGCTTTCCGCCTTATTCAGCAGCGCGAAATAATGATCATGAGCGGCATGATATTCACGGTTAAAACGTTCATCATTTCCCGAATGTAGTTTCGAGACATAGTCATGAACCTCATGCTTGATCTCCGGTCTGAGTCGAGCTATAGTGAATACACCCACATTGGAGCAGATGTCTGAAATGCGCTCAATCTCGGAAAGCAGATTCAAAAACTCCGTGCCTGCAAGCACCGAACACTGATGCTGGCGCAGCCGTTGCAGATGATTCTCCCTGAGCGCATTAACCATGTCGTCCACTACCTCTTCCAGGGGCTCGATATGTTGGGCTGCGTCGCCATCACTGTTTTTGAAGGTGTTTCCCGTGTAATTCAGAATATTGCGAATAAGGTCGCGGATCACTCTCAATTCCCGCAAGGCATAATCTGAAAATGACACGCCGGCTTTATTCATATTCTCAACATTCTCAGCGATGTTCATGGCATGGTCGCCCAGTCGTTCGAATTCGGAGATAATGGCATAATAATGGTTCATTATCTCCGTTTGTTGGTCGGTGATGATATGAACGGAGATCTGCATAAGATAACTGCTGGTCCGATCTGCCATCGTGTCCAGCGCATCTTCATCATTCCTGATTTGAGCAATGAGCTTGGCATCAAAATGATTTACTACATCGAAAGCGCGATTGATGTTTTTTCGCGCCAGAAGGAACATCGCCATAAGGACGTCGTAGCAGGCGTTCAAAGCCAGTCCGGAGCTTTGCAGGAATACCGGGTTTAGTCTGTCCAATACCTTCAACTCGGGATCTATCGCCAGAACTTCAACGGGATCATCTTTCACCAGCTTGAGACTGAGCTTCTCAAACAGTCCCATAGCCGGCAAAAGCAACAGAGCGCACGATAGATTGAACACTGTATTGGCGTTGGCGATGTCGCCGGAATTGACGACCTTGCTCCATAATCCATCTATCAGGCCGAAGGAGCGGGCCAGGTTTACTCCGATGATGATCAACAGGGTCTTCCCGAGGTTGAATGCAATGTTGGCCACACCAACGCGCCTGGAATCGGGCTTGGCACCGATGTTGCATACTATGGCCGTCGTCACACAATCGCCCAGGTAGATGCCCATCAGCACAGGGTAGATGGCATGAAAGGTCAGGAGACCCGACAGAGAAAACGCCTGCAAAATACCAATGGAAGCTGACGAGCTTTGCAATACGAAGGAGACGGCCAGACCGATCAAGTACCCCAGGAGCGGGCTCGCTCCAAGTCTGGAAAACATCGATTCGACAAGTCCCGATTCTGTCAGTGCGCTAACGGCGTTGGTCATGTTCATCAGGCCCGTGAACAGTATTCCAAAACCGATTATGATCCTTCCCACTGCTCCGGAATCCTTTTTACTCATGATCAGCAGGATGCCGATGATGAGAGCCAGAGGAGCGAGCGTTGAGGGTTTGAAGAATTGCAATACTGATGTACCCGAAGTATTAAGGTCCAACAATCGAATAATCTGGCCTGTTACTGTCGTGCCCACGTTGGCACCCATGATGATACCCAGAGATTGGTGCAAGGATATGATGCCGGCTCCTACCAGACCGGAGGTGATGACGATCGTGGCTGTAGAGGACTGAATCAAGGCTGTCATGAACAAGCCTAAAAAGAAGGCTTTGATGGGTGTGCCGGAAACCTTTTCCATGACCCTCTTTAGCGAACTGCCTGAGCTTTCTTTAAGCCCGTCGCCCATCATGCGCATGCCGAACAGGAACATGGCCAGACCGCCGAACAGACTAATGATATCAAAAATGCTCATATTAGGCCCCTTTCAATGATAAGCGCAGTTCTGTTCTACACAATCGAACCTTATCATACGATAGGAGATAAGAGCAACGTGGATTCTGTAAAATTTATGGCGGTATAAAATGTTGTTATTATTACACGGATCAGTATTTCCGATGATAAGGTTATTTGAACGAACAAAAGCAGCTCAAGTCGGAACACATACAGTACGGGGATACTTAATACAGCGAAATCATGTGAAGCATCAGTTGCCTCCGGGCGGTTTTTCATGGGGGAAGGATCGTCAATGGCAACTGCTATAACCGCTCAGCGCCGAACACCGGTGGTAAGAAACCGGGGGTTGCGTACAAAGGTGGCAGCCGGTCTACGGCGGGAATGTGTCGTCCGGCGGATGGTTGCTGGCAGAGCACAAAGGGCAAAACGCTTGGGTGAGCGGGAAGTACGGAAAAGTAGGATGAGATAATCAACAATATGCTGAGGATCCACACTTTGAACAGATGGTGTTTAATGCAAAACACTATTGAAGAGGTAATATGCAGGCTGCCAAAGCGTGACTATAGCGCGGTAACAGCCTATATGGCTGCAAGATTTGTCGCTGGCATCCATTGTGGATCCATGATTCCTATATAAGGGAATACAGGGTCTCTTTATCCGAATACTTTCCGGGGAACGATTGAAAAAAACCGGCTCAAGCAGTATAATACAATCAGTTCAGGGGTATGATCGTCTATCTCCTGGACGCAGGAATGGCTGTGTCTGGACCGAGGTCGAAGAAAGAAGGGTTTTGTGTGAAGAAGCTTCTGTCATTGATTCTGGCTGCGCTCATGCTTATCGATTGCCTGAACGTAGTGCTCGCCGAGGAAAAGGTGTACGAAGCCACCACTCCCGGCCACAATGCGCCGATCACCGTGGCGGTCACCGTGGACGGCGACAAGATTGCCAAGGTTGAAGTGACCAGCGAGAACGAGACCATCGGCGTTGGCAAGGTCGCCATCGAGCGTATGACCCAGCGCATCGTGGACGAGCAGAGCCTGGCGGTAGACGTCATCACCGGCGCGTCCATCACCTCACGGGCCGTGCTGCGCGGCACCGAGGAGGCTCTGAAGGATTCCGGGCTGGACCTGGACGCACTGAAAACCGAGCCTGAGAAGCCCGCGCCCGAGAACAAGGAATACACCTGTGACGTCGTCGTGATCGGCGGCGGTGGGTCCGGTCTGGCGTCGGCTATCTCCGCCCAGCAGAACGGAGCGAACGTGATCGTGATGGAGAAGCTGGACATATTGGGCGGCTCCACCAATGTATCCGAAGGCGCGCTGAACGCCGTCGACCCTGAACGTCAGGGCGCTCAGGGTATCGAGGACAGCGTGGGCAAGTTCATCAAGCAGACCTACGAGGGCGGCCACGGCGTGGGCGATCTGGAGCTGATCACCTATCTGTGCATGAACTCCATGGACGCTATCCGCTGGATGGAATCCATCGGCGTCGAGTTCAAGGATGAAATCGGAACCGCCACCGGCGCACTGTGGCAGCGCAGCCACTATCCCACCACTCCCTCCGGCAACAGCTACATCCGCGTGTTTGAGAAGTACATCGCCGATAACGATGGCATCACCGTTCTCAACGGCACCACCGCTACCGAAATCGTCACCGACGAAAACGGCGCAGCCACCGGTGTCATCGGCACTGCCAAGGACGGATCCACTGTCACCGTGAAGGCCAACAGCGTCATTCTGGCCACCGGCGGTTTCGGCGCGAACAAGGACCTGCTGAAGGAGTACAATACCGGCGTGTGGGCCCATGTGGACGTGACCAAGCTGGGCTGCACCAACTTGGCACTTGCCGCCACCGGCGCAGGCATCGAGATGGCCCGTGAGGTGGGCGCGGATGTCACCGGAATGTCCGACATTCAGCTGCATCCCTGCGGCACCCCCGGCACCGGTCTGATGGAGAATATCCGCACCTCCGGCCGCAACCGCATTTTCGTGAACATCCACGGCGATCGCTTCGTCAACGAGGGCGCGGCCCGCGACACCCTGGCCCAGGCCATCTTCGATCAGGACGAGCAGACCTATTATGTCATCGTGAACTCCGTGCGCTATCCCTCCCGCGACTTCGTGGACAACAACGGCGCGACCATCGAGAACATGGTGGCCCAGGGCAGCGTGGTCGAGGCGGACACCTTGGCCGAGCTGGCCGAGAAGATCGGCGTGGACGCAGAGAAGCTACAGGCCTCCATCGACAACTACAACGCTATCGTACGCGGTGAGCTCGAGGACCCGCTGGGCTTCGTGGCCAACAACAAGGCTGACGTCGAGATGACCGAGGGTCCTTGGTACGCCTGCAAGAAGGTGCCCACCGTGCATCACACCATGGGCGGTCTGAAGATCAACGACAAAACCCAGGTCATCAACACCGAGGGCAATGTGATCCCCAGCCTGTTCGCTTGCGGCGAGGTCACCGGCGGCATCCATGGCTCCAACCGCCTGGGCGGCAACGCTATCGCTGATTGTATGACTTATGGCAAGCTCGCCGGTGAAATGGCGGCAGCCAATAAGTAATGGTTGAAAACAGACACAGCCTGCGGCCATCCCGTCTTTCGGGGTGGCCGCTGATCATTCTCGCGAATCTGTTGATGACATAATAGGATGCGGAAGACACAGCTGTTCAGTCAAACGGGAAATCTACGCGCTGAAACAATGCGTCGATCCGCGGCGTGATACACTGCCCGATCATCGGCACGGTCACGAACAACAAAGAGGGTGGCACGAAAGGAGAAAGAGAAGGTGGTCTTCCAGCCCGGCGAGCGCTTTGAGGCGACCGCGGCGCGGAGCTTCACCGCCGTGTGGATAGCAGAAGAAGAAGCGGCAGAAGGACCGGCCGCAGGCGAATGAAGACAAGGACCGTCAAATCGACGGGCGGCTTGTAAATGAAGGAATAAAAGGGCGCCTCTCCAAAGGCGGGGAGGCGCTTTAATGGCGGGCGATGAGGACATCGCCCATACAAAATGACGGTGGTGACGCGGACGCCAAACTATGGCGTCCCTACGGTGTGGAATCGCAGGGACCTGTCGTAGGGAATGTATGTTGTCCGTGGTAGGCCTGATGAAGGCAGGCGATGAGGGCATCGCCCCTACAGGTGCCTTACCAAAGAGGAGAGGCGCTCTCCCTTTGTCGGCATATCCAACCGCCCTTGAACGTTTGTATCGATATCCCCTGAAAATTGTATCAAAATCAGCGGTCTGCGGAGCATCTCTGGATGTGTTTCAGAGGATATTCGGATGCGTCTAAAAGGCCATCCGGATCTGTTTCAAAGGATCTGGATGCGTATCAGCACAGATCCCGATACGGATCCAAAATCTATGCCCGTTTTATCGGCTTTGACCCCGCTTTATGATCGGTGGGTCGTTTTCGATGTATCGGCATACGGGTGGGTGAAATGGCGAAGCGCTCAAAACGCCAGCAAACAGGGCGCTTTCAGGCACAAAAAACAACGCCGGCCCGGTATCGGGCCGGCGCTGGCGCGTGGCAAGGGGACGGTAATGCTGATACAAAGTGGCCTTTGTGACGATCGGCATAAGAATGGATGGAATTTGTGCCGGTTATGGTGGAAGCGGACTGAGGATCCATTTATTCTTCGATCGCGTCGATGCTGCGCAGTTTCGACAGGATCTCCGCCACATCCGCGGTGATGACATGCCTCGGCGCATCATAGCGGGCGCACATGGCGTCTACGATCCCCTCCGCAGTGGTATCCGTCTTCAGACAATTCACGATGAATGCCGCGGTGCGATTGCTGTGTACGATCCCTCTGAATGCTTTTGCACCTACAGGCACCAAAAACTGGACGTCATCGATATCCTGTGTGATGAAATTCGGCTTGAGTCTCATGGCAAAATGCTCCTTTCAGCATTGTGAGAGGGGTCCGCTCTGGTCAGTAACAGAAGCGTCGCCGCTTTCTGCGAGCGTTACTTCATTTAGCAAGGCACTATCCAGCCAGGCGCGCCGATGTTTTTTACAGATAGCTGAACGGACCGGGCAGCCTGTAAAAGTCATGCATTCCGGAAGAAATACACATCCAAGGCACGATTCGCGTGTGGGTTCTACTTCGGCCAGACGCTCTTGCAACATGTGATCCATAACGCCTTCACGGACGGTGCCCAATGCGTTTGCTTCCGGACAATGCTCGCAGTTGTACAGAGTCCCGTCCGGAGAGATGACCACTGACTCATAGGGCGACTCCGCCATGCAGGAAACGATCCTCAGGTGGCGAACCCTTGATCCATGCTTGACCGTAAAGCCGGCATCACGTATCCGCTGCTCCACCGCGGTGCATGCGGCCCAAACCCTGTCGCTCGATTTGAGTTGTCGCATTTCATACAGCGGTTGGAAGTAAACGGATACCAGCGTCTTATCGGGGATCATCCGGACCAGGTCCTGAATGAAGGTGTCCATCTCAGTGATGTTGTCCTCGTCAACGTTGCAGCGGACAGTCACTTCGATCCCACGGTCTGTAAGCAGGTTTACAGCGGCCATGACGGTGTTGTATTCGTCGTGGTAGACGAGATAGCGCTTCCTAAGGATGTATTCCCGCTCGGCGCAATCCATGGAGAGTTGTACGCTCGTCATGCGCCAGGCGTTCGCCATACGTTCAGCCATCGCAGCATCGATCAGGCTGCCATTGGTGATCATACCGCTCTCAAAAGAGACATCATTCGCTATCAGCGCTGCGCAGATGCGGTCTATGATCCCGGCAGCCAACAACGGCTCGCCGCCGAACCAGCGTAAGCGAATCCTGCGATCGGGATCATGGCTTTGCAGGATGAAGGCGATGGTGTCTTCGACCGTCCTGGACGACATGGTTTCCACCCGCATGTCCGCTTCAAAGCAATACACGCAACGCGCATTGCAAGCAGTGGTAGGCAGGATGGTATATGTGCGCAGCCGGCCACGCTGCCTGAGCGTGCGCAGTACCCGGATCGTGCCCTCATAAAGCGCGTTCTCGTCCTGGTCCATCGGCACGAGAAAGCGTTGAGCGATCAACGCCCTGAGCGTGTCGTCCGACGCAGCAGTATCATAGACAAAAGACGTCTCCGGCAGATCTCCTTCGTTCACCTTCACACACTGTCTTGTGAGTGTGTGGAAGAGGTACTGCTGACCTCGCACCTCAAACGAATAGCAAAACTGTGATCTGCGGTAGCGCCGCCCGTCCCTGGGCGACGGGGCGTGCAGCACTTTGCCTGTCAGAGGGTCCGCCGGCCAGAGCTCTCTCACACAATTCCCCCTTTCGCGCTTATCTCCCTTCAAAACAAGACCCGCGGAGCGAACGAACAGCACCGCGGGTTTTCAGGATCAGCCGGGACCAGGTTTACCGCCAATATCGCAGCTTCCGTCTGCACTTGAATTACTACTGCTTGCCAAAATGATGTCAGTGTCGATCTCTTCGATCTGCATGACAGGCTTTTCATATGCCTCCGGCATCTGGATCTCCTCCTCTCTCGGGTCTCTGTTTTACATCAGACTGACAGGGTGACTCGTGTTTGCCGTATGCTTTATTTGAAACGCGTGCAAATACAGCGCAGATGACTTGACGGGTCGACCGTGCTGTTTCCTGCTCCATGCTGCGACAGGACGGTGGAAAGCCAAGTCACAAATGTTTTCACTTTCACCCTGATGAATCGCCTTGATTCTATCATATACCGCGATTGCTGTCAAATTATTCCGCATATTATTCAAATATTAACATATGCTGTTCACCTGGGGAAGCCGACTCCAATCCTCCTTATGATCCTGTTCAAAAACGGCACATCTAACGATCAGAGTCTGCTGACTATATCCTCCTCTCCTTTGGAATTTGCGCAATTTATTATACATTATCTTTATGATCCGAACGCCACGATAGCTTTTCGCACAACAGGATAACTCTTTGAGTCGGTCCTTGACTTCACACATCCAGTTCTCAGGGAAAAGCCCCCGAAGGTCCGCTGCGATGATTTGACCAGGAACCAGCGTGAGATCCTCGCACGTCTCTACCGGGCATTTAAGAAACGCGAGTTCAGCGTTGAAAACAGCGCCATGGTATTGGGGTTGATCGGGTCATCAGCAAGCTTCCGTCTCATCGGCTTTGCAGAGCGCGGGATTCTGAACCAGCGAATATGCCTCGGGGGAGAAGGCAGCTTCAGTTTTGCCATATCGCCCCGGGACTATCCGCAGTGTTTCGCAGATTACAATACCGGCTCTGTGTCCTTGGGAGATCGTACAGCAGCCGCAGTACGCGTGCCGCTTGCAGCAGCCAGCGCGTGACAGGACAACCTGACGCCATCCTGCGCACGCCGCGCCTTAAGCGCCCACGTCTCGCTCACAGCGCCCCTGTCGCGGGCTTTGGCCACCTCGTTGAAGAACGGGGCGGCTTTTCCTTTCGCGGCTTACAGGGGGGAACAGGGGGCGTGGGGTGGGAGTTGATGAGACGGCCTTTATGGCTCAGGTCGAGCCGCGACCTACTGTGTGGTCAATGCCATGATGACCGCGCCCACGGCGGCGATGCCCAGGAACAGCAGCACCAGAAGCCA
>JAFRMB010000034.1 GCA_017430945.1 Clostridia bacterium
GATGCCGCACATGGCCACGCGCTCCAGCGTGTCCGCGTGCAGCTTCAGCGTGTTCGCCGTGAGCAGCAGCACGAGCACGGAGAGCAGCGCCACCGCGCGCTTCACCGTGTTCCGGCGCCTCCTGTTGTTGATGATGTTGTCCGTCTGTCTGTCATTCCAGCGTTCCATATCTCACGCCTCCAGAGCGGTCCGTTTGGCAATGCTTTTACGTGAATCTGCCAAGCGGCCATGTAATACCCGATCTTCTTATACCCGATCTTCCCCTGAGCTGCCTTTTCACCCGGTCTTCCTGATCTTCCAGATCTCCACGGTCTTTCCCGATCCTGCCTGTATGCCTGTCGCGTCACCTGATCGCGCCGATCTTTTTGAACGGCCACACCCGCAGCATGACCCTGCCGACGATCTGCTCCTCCGCCACGCAGCCGACCGCGGTGTTGCGGCTGTCCGAGCTGGTGGCGCGATGGTCGCCCATCACGAAGATCTTGCCGTCCGGCACCTGGTAGGGCAGCGTGATGTTGCAGTCGCCGAAGGCCTTTTCCGTGACGTAGGGCTCATCCAGCGGCACATCGTTGATGAACACATTGCCGTTCGGGTCGATGTTCACCCACTCGCCGGCGTTGGCGATCACGCGCTTGACCAGGATCTTGTTGTTGTAGTAGAAGGCGATGATGTCGCCCTTCTGGAACTTCGAGCCCTTGGGCGATATGATGATCTCGCCCTCGCAGAGAGACGGCGTCATCGATTCGCCGACGACCTGCAGCACCGGCAGCCACAGCATGGACACCAGCACCGCGACCGCCGCGACGATGACCAGCGCGCTGACGGTGCTGAGCAGCGTGGCGCGGTAGTTTCGCTTGTAGCGCTCTCTGCGCAGCTCCACCTCGAGCTGTTCGACGGTCGGATTGCCCAATTCTTTCCTTCGCATGGCTACTTGTTCCTCCGAAACAGGCCCTTGAGCTTGCCTGAGGACTCAGCCTTCGCGTCGGGCTGGCCGTTGGCCTCCGCAAGCTTCCGTTCCGCCTCCGCCAGCTTCTCCTTCGCTTCGGCCATCAGGCATTCCGCCTCGCCGCGGATCTTCTCGGCTTCGCCGCGGATCTTTTCGGCCTCGCGCCGGGCTTCGGCGACCAGCCGGTCCGCTTCGCGCCGGGCCTGCGTTTCCTGCCGTGCCGCTTCGCGCTGCGCCGTGGCCAGCGCCTCGTCGGACGCCTTGCGCTGCTCGTCCGCGCGACGCACCGTCTCTTCGACATAGTGGTCGGCGGCCTGCTGGGCCCTTTCGAACACGTCGTTCAGCTTCAGCGCGGCCTCCGCCAGCGACCCGGAATTCTCCACCGCGATCCGGCGGTCCTGGAGGCGCTTTTCGTTTTCCTCCAGCGCCTGCGCCATATCATCGATCTGCTGCTGCTGGTTCATCAGGATCTGCAGAAGATCCTCCCGGTGCAGCTTGCGTAGTTCCTTGTCCGTCATTTGAAGCAGCCCTCATCGTTTCGTATCACAAAAGTAACAGTTGTAATAAATTGTTCACATCTTATACTATCACGCGCGCGGGGGATTGTCAATCGGATCCCGCGATTCTTCGGCTCCGTTTTGCGCCGCCGTCACGTTTTTGTCGCATTTCCCGGACCCTTTCCGCGCGTGCAGCCGGGGCCGCCGATGATGCCCCTGCGAGCTTACCACGTTCATTATACCGATGCAGGATTACACGAACAGTTACATGCGCGGCAGATCCGCCGGAAATGGATTTTTTTCTCTATAATCCGCCTTCGGAATGGATACCGAAAAACTTTTTGTCCAGCAGGCGGATGCGGCGCTTGTCCGCTTCGATGATGCCGTCGGCCTGCATGCGGCTGATCTCCCTGGCCAGGGCCGTGCGGTCCACGCCCAGATATGAGGCCCACTCCGTGCGGGTGACGGGCAGCGTCACCACATCGCCCTCCCGATCGGCGGTCATGAGGTACATGCGCACGCGGGTGCGCACGCGCTTTTGCCCGACGATGCGCATCCGCTTGTACTGGTCCACCAGCTTGCCGGAGAACGCGTGCAGCAGGCTGTCCACTAGAAGCCAGGTCACGCGGCCCCTGTTCGGGCTCATCGCCAGGCGCTCGATGTCCAGGAACATGACCTTCGCGCGCGCGGCGGCATACACGTTCATCGGGCTGTGCCGCGCCCCGGACACCACCAGGAACGCGCCGAATTCATCGCCGCTGGTCAGTATGTTCAGGTTGGTCTTGTCGCCTTCGGCGTCGTCCGCCTCGACGACCACCGTGCCTTCCAGCACGATGCCCATCGACTGCACCTGATCGCCGCAGTGGTAGATCGGCTCGTCCTTTTTGTATTCGACGACCTTCGCGCGCGCCAGCGCCATCAGTTCCGCCACGTCTTCACGGGTGAAACCCGCGAACAGCTCGCAGCCCAGCAGCGTGTTGATGTACCGGTCAAGATCACGTTTCATGTCCTACTACCCCATTTCAACCATACATCATTATTATATGACTAAAACGTTTTCTGTTCCGTTGCAGTTGCAACATTTTAACTATTCTTAACCGTTTTTCGCCGGGTTTCATATTTCGCGCATCCGAGCGTCGCGCCGGCGCCCTTTTTGCGCCCGCGGCGCGGCGATCTGCCCCGCTTCGACCGGGCCGGACAAGGTGCGGCGCGCATTTTCCCTGTTTTCGCCGGCATAAGGGGGGAAGTGCGTGCGGGGGCGGGAGAGCGTCACCAGGTCGTTCATGGGCGATGAGGCGTAAATGCGGACGCCAATTATGGCGTCCCCACGGTGGGTTCAAACGAACCTGTCGTATAGGCGTCCGGCGCCAGCCGGATCGAGGGCGAGCGATCCGGAGGAATCGCCGCCCGCTGCCCGCGGCTGCACGAATGTGCAATGACGCGGGGCCGTAGGGACGCCATTCATGGCGTCCGCGTTCCCGAACCATCCGGACACCGTGAATGGTGTCCCTGCGGGGAAGCGGGAGATGCGACCCCTCCGGCCCTGCGGGCCACCTCCCCTGAAAGGAGAGGCAAGGGGGCTGGCCGGCCCGGCGCCATGTCTTCCGTTTCGTTGCGAGGCTGATAAATGGCGGGTGCGGCATCCGTAGGGGCGATGCCATCATCGCCCGCATCACCATAGACCAATGCGCACACACCCATCGTAGGGACGCCATAATTGGCGTCCGTGTTCCCGAACCATCCGGACACCATGAATGGCTTTCCTCCCGATGGGGATGGATGGCGACCGATGGTCGCCGGTACGGGGCGGAATAAGCGATCACC
>JAFRMB010000035.1 GCA_017430945.1 Clostridia bacterium
CAAGGTCATCGGCAAGCAGGGGCGCATCGCCAAAGCGATCCGCACTGTCGTCAAGGCCGCGTCCGTGAAGATCCCGAAGCCGGTCTTCGTGGAGATCATCTGAGGCGCGTCCCGCCGCGGGCGACGAAGTCGTGGACATGTGCCCGGTGTTCGAAGGCATGAAGGTGCTCTCCATCACCGAGCTTGGCTACGGGAAGCTCACGGAGATCGACGAGTACCGCGTGCAGAGCCGCGCCGGCAAGGGCATCCGGGCCATGCGCCTCACGGCCAGGACCGGCAAGCTCACCTGCCAGCTGCTGGCGGATGAGGCGGAGGACATCCTGCTGATCACCGACGACGGCACCGTCATCCGCACGCCTGTGAGCACCATCTCCACGCTCGGACGCAGCACACAGGGCGTGCGCCTGATGCGCGTCCAGGAGGGCAGCAAGGTGGTCTGCGTGGCCCGGGCTGAAGCGGAAGAGGAAGAGGCCCCCGATGAGCTCGACGGCGAAGCAGACGCGCCTGTGAGCGAGGACAGCGGCGTCGACGAGGAGATCTGACCGAAGTACTTCCGGACAGATGCATCCGGAATGCCGAGCGGCGCTGCGGCGGCCGAAAACCGACGACAAAAGACCCTGCATCCCAGAACGGGATACAGGGCCTTTTTTGTCGGACGCGTCGAATCATGTGTCCACGCGTCGGTCCGGGGTCAACGCCCCAGCGTATCTGCAAAGAACGCGCCGGTCGCGTCGACGGCCTCGTACAGCGAATGGAGGTCCTCTTCCGAGAAGACATTGAACGTGTGATCCATGCCCTCGATGAAGCAGGTCCTGGAGAGTTCGTTGCGGCTTGCGGCGACGATCTTTTCGCTCCAGGAGGGATCGACGGTATCGTCGTCGGTGCCGGCGATGGCCAGCACGGGCCCGGCGTAGCCCTTTGAGAACTCGCCCAGCACATCCGTATTGGCGACGTCGTCGCACCACTGGAGGCTGACGTTCAGGCTGTCGCGCCAGTCGAATTCCATCACGAAGGATCCGTTCGCTTTGGCTTCCGCGTAGTCGGCCTCCGAGAAGAAGCCGTCCAGCATCATGTCGGGCGCGCCGGCCCATGTCACGAGGGACTTGAAGGTCTCCGGTTCCCAGGCGCAGGCCAGCAGCGCGTCCGTGCCGCCCTGGCTCCAGCCCATGACGCCGATGGCGTCGCCGTCGATGAGATCCAGTGACGCC
Organism: Clostridia bacterium; assembly: GCA_017430945.1. The sequence goes on from JAFRMB010000035.1 coordinate 1,209, forward strand.
ATGTAGTCCGCGGCAGCCTTGGCGTCCGAAACGGCAGAGTGGAAGTCGTACAGCATATAGTCCGCGGTGCTCTCGCCGTTGCCAGGGAAGTCGATGCGGATGGTGGCGATGCCGTATTTATCGGCCAGCACGGGCGCGGCGTGCCTGTAGCCGTCGCCGGCTTCGTCGCGCGAAGAGCCGGTGCCGTGCAGCATCACGACCGCGGGGAACGGACCGTCGCCCGCAGGCAGGCAGACCGTGGCAGGGATGTCATAGGATCCGCCGGGGATGACGATGTCGGTCTCGATCGGTCCATCATCGGGCGAGCCTTCATCGTCCGCGGGTTTGTCGGGATCGACAGGCGCCTCATCCGCGCCGCCGATCAGGCCGTCTTCCGCGGACTTTACGGGATCGTTGGGGCTCAGAGGCTCGGTCACTTCCGTCTTATCGGGAGCCACATGTCCGGCATCATCGGCTTCTTCGACGACCGCGGGCTTAGCTTCCACGTCTTTGCCGGACACCGTGGGCTCGGTGCCGTCAGCCTTATCGGCGGCGGGCTTGGCTTCCACGGCATCGCTGGGCTTCACAGATTCGGTCCCATCGGAGGCCTTTTCGGCGACGGCCGGCTTGGCATCGTCCGCTTTGTCTGCGCCGGAGAGACCGTCGGTCTTCTCGGCTTTATCGGCTTCGAAGGACGTGGTCCCGTCGGCTTCAACAGCCTCAGCGGGCGCGCCGCCGTCGGCCTGGTCGGCCTCATGCGCCGCGGCAGAAACGTCTTTGCCGGTCGCCTCCGCGCCCGAAGGCGCTGCGGGCGTGCCGGCGTCGGCGGATCCATTCGCACCTGTGCCATCGGCCTGTGCAGTCGATTGGTCCGCTTCTTTTGCGGCGTGGACCGCGCTCCAGTTGATCTTCGTCTCAATGGGGCCGGGGGCTTCCGATGCGGGCTCGGTCTCTTCCCCGTCGGCCGCGGTGTCCGATCCGCCGTCGGCCGCGGTGTCCGATCCGCCGTCGGCCGCGGGGCCCGATCCGCCGTTGGCCGCGGTGTCCGATCCGCCGTCGGCCGCGGTGTCCGATCCGCCGTCGGCCGCGGTGTCCGATCCACCGTCAGCCGCGATATCCGATCCGCCGTCAGCCGCGATATCCGATCCGCCGTCGGCCGCGATGTCCTCCGATCCGCCGTCAGTCGGAGCCGCATTCTCAACGGGCATTTCGAGCGAGGCGACGTTGGAACGCGCGGGCGAGTCGTCAGACAGCTCCGCGTCGGCGGCCCAGCAGGCCTTGTAGATGCTGCCGTCGACGTAGAGATCGAGGATCACGACCGTCACGTCCATGCCGACAGACTCGCCGATCCCGAGATCGAAATGCTTGTCGCCGGCGCACTGCCAGCCCTTCACGCCGTGCCCCAGATCGAACCAGGGCGCAGCGGGATCCGCCGGCGAGAAGCGGTTGTCGCCCACCGCGTAGATGCGGATGGACTTGATGCTCTTTCCGGTGTCGTTTTTGATGTGGAGCCTGCAGCCGTGCGCGGTACCCACTGGGTACTTATCCATGGGCGGCTTCGGATCGACGGAGAGCTCGATGAGCGCGTCGGGCGCCTTCGATGTGACATTGCGTTCGACGTGCGCGACGTTCGAGCGCACAGGCGTCCCGCTGTCCTGGACGACGCCCTTCGCCACAAAGCCCCATCTGAAGCTCTTTGCCTCTACATCCGCAGACCGGACAACGTAGTTCAGCTCGACGACGCGCTGCTCATTGGGCTCCAGCAGATCGCTGATCGGCACGGGACCGATCTTTCCCATCAGTTTTTGAAGATGCGCGTAATCCTCGGCGTACTCCAGGTGCACCTTGTCGACGGGGACCGAGCCGCTGTTGCGGACGATCAGCCGCAGCTTGATAGGGTCGTTCAGCAGATAGGTGGTCCTGCTGGGCACCAGCTGATACTTCAGCTGCAGCTTGCCCTCCTGCTCATCGGGGTCCAGCACCTCCATGGGCAGCGTGACCGGCAGGGACTTGATCTCTTCCACATTCCCCTTGACATTGGTGACCTGGCCGGTGGCGTAAAACGTGACGGTGTAATCCTTCCATTTGTCCTTCAGGGTATAGACGGGCAGGTTGACCAGAAAATCCCGGCTCTCATGGGCAGCCATCTTTTTTGCCAGCTGCTTCGTACTCTTGAAGGCGGCCTTTCCCTCCCAGTCCGTTTCGCACACCAGTTTGACGTTGCTGAATTCATCGGCTGCGTTCGTGGTGACGGTGACGGGGATGTCCAGGGACTCATAGGGGTAGACCGAGAAGGCTTCCTTGTGCACCGTCAGGTAGAGGAAAGCCGGGTAGTCGATGACGTGGCTGTCGCCGCCGACCAGCGTCACTTTCGGATTGGTGAACGGCGGGCGCACCTCGCAGGATTCGGTCTCATACTTGTCCGTCGTCAGGCTGATGAGCTTGATGGTGACGTTGCGCGTCGTCCACCCGTTATGATCGGGATCCAGGTACATGGTATAGACGAAATCGTAGCTGCAGCCGGGCTCCAGGTCGCTCTCGGTCCAGTCCATCTCGCTGATGCTGTCCGTGTTGTTGTTGGTGATGCTGACAAATCGGTAGCTGTCATAGCCGTCGATACTCAGGCGCATCTTCACGGGGATCTTCGCACCATCGTAATAGGCGCTCTCGTCCTTGGTCTGCTCCACGATCACCAGGCTGCGCCAGCTGTCGGGCCTCTGTTCACCGGGACCGAGCGTGGGCATGGGCCCGCTCTTCAGATTCATTTTGTTGTAGCCGTCGGGCAGCGGCAGGTTGTTCGGCTTGATATAAACGGGATCGAGCGTCAGATAGACATCGTTGGAATACCAGGGATAGCTGCCGGAAGAGGTCGTCTCCGTGGCGGTGCCCTGGAAGCGGAGATGCCATTCATCATCGACCGTGAAATCCGGATCGAGCGTCAGCTTCCAGGTGTCCTGAAGGCTTCCGCCGGCCGGCAGGCTCGCGGGCCCCTCGCACACGGGGAGCACGGCGTTCTCGCCCCACGCCATCGAAACCTGGTCGAGCGTCAGGTCTTTGCCGCCCGTGTTCGTCAGCACCCACTGGAACTCGACCTCTTCGCCCGCGGCATAGTTCTCCTTCACGGGGGAGGTCTGTTCCACGGCCAGTTGCAGCGTGCGCTCGTAGTGCTCCGGCTCCAGCGCAAAGTGGACTTCGTTCGAGCGGATGCCTCCGAGGGACTTGTCGACGAAATCGGCCCAGGCGACGAAGAAGAAGGACCAAGTCCCCTCGTCTTTGCCGTAGTCCCTTCGGAGCCAATCGTCATAGAGCGTCACCGTATGCGTGCCCACTCCGGAGGCCTGAGCGTTGGCCGGCAGGACGATCGGCTGCAGAGAGACGGGGCTTCCCTGCTCATCCGGCGTGGTGCACTCGATCTGTTCGAGTACGGCGTCGTACGGGCTGACGTTGGTCACCTTCCAAGCGAAGGTCACCTCGTCGTCGACCTCGTAGAAGGGCTTTTCAGGCGAGAGCTGCTCCACCTCGAGCACGAGATCGCTGCCTGCAGATCCGGAATTCAGCCGTATCTCCACCCTGTTGGAATGCGCGCTGCCGGCCGGCCCGTCAGCGGGTGTGGCGGCGGCTTCGAAGAACAGGCACCAGCGGCCGTAGTTCATCTGACCGTCATTGAAATAGAGGTCGTCGCTGAGCCAGCTCTCGCTGAGCGTGACGGTGTGGGTGCCCGTCAGAGGGGAACCGTGCGCAGGAAGCGCAAAGGGACCCTTGCGGATGAGCTCGACGCTCTTCTCATCGTTGGGCGATTCGACCCAAAGCGAATCCAGCGACAGATCCACCTGTCCTTTGTTTTCCAGCGTCCACTTGAATTCGACCTTGTCTCCCACCTCATAGAGCGTCTTCACGGGAGAGACCTGCTCGACGGTGAGCTGCATCGGCGTCCGGTTCCTGCCCACCCGGATGGTCAGCGGGAATCGCTCCGCGCTGATACGGTGGCCGTCGGGATGCTTCGCGGAAGCCTCGCAGAAGAGATGCGCCTCTTGCTGTCCGGGGTACAGGTCGTGAGCTTCGAGGATATAGGTGGCGTATCGCGTCAACGACGCCCCGGCCGGCAGAAGCTTCGCGCTGCCGGTCCCGATGTCTATGATGCCTTCTCCGTTGTCCAGGCAGACCTCGTAGGCTACGTCGGTCAGGTCGACGCCGGTCCCGTTGGACACCGTGACCTCGACGTTCACCGTATCGCCGGGCATGTATATCGGGAGCTCGCCGCAGATGCGGGCGGTGAGCTTCAGGTTTTCGTCGATATCGCGCTTGTCGTCCTGTACGATATAGTGGTCGGTGACCGTGTTGCTGACCCACTTTTTGCCGGTCACGACGGAAGTGCCCAGCGCGCGGAAATTGAGGTAGAGATCGCCGTTGGCGTTGGGCGATCCCTCAGGCCAGGCGACGTGCTTGCGGTCGATCTGGATCGAGAAGGTGCCGGAGAGGGTATTTTCGCCGTTGGCCTTCAGTAGATTGCCGTCGATGCTCATGACGGAGTGGAAGATGTGGTGCACATCCTTCGACGTGTTGTCCTGGCCGTAGCTCAACAGGATCGGCCCGAGCTTACAGTCCTCGCTTCCGTCGTTGACGACCGTCCAGTTGAAGGTCATCTTCTCGCCGACGTAGCGAAGCGGCAGCACGTTGACCAGCTCCACAGACAGCCGGAGGCTGACCGGCGTATCCACGCCGCTCACACTGACCCGGTCCTCTTCCTGCTGGAGCTTCATCCAGTCGTCCACCAGATGGTCGATGTCGATGGGGCGCAGGCGTCCGGGGCGGATCGGGTCGGGACGGATATAGCTCCAGTCCTCGATGGCTTGCTCCGTGCGCCGGCCGTAATCGCCGTCCACCTGGCCGACCTCGAAGCCCATGTCGCCGAGGATCTCCTGGATGACCTCGATGGGCTTGCCGCGGTCGCCGCGCTCAAAGGTCGGCAACGCCTTGATGACGTCTTTTTCGACCAGGCCGCAGCGCTCGCAGACGCGCTCTCTGAGGCCGTCCTCAAGGCGCGTGAGGGGCGTGATCGTCCGCCATTCGCCGAAGAGGTGCTGCGCGAAGGCGAGGGTCTGCGGCCAGGCCACGCCGTCGACTTCGAGTCCCTCGGCCTCCTGCACGGCTTTTACCGCGCGTTCGGTGCCCCTGCCAAAACTGCCGTCCGCGCGCCCCTTCAGCGCGCCGTAGCAGATGAGTCCCTGCTGGAGCGCCTTCACGGCATCGCCGCGGGCGCCGCGGCGCAGCGTGCCCTCGGGATCGTAGTCCTCGGTCTGCTGCGTGCCGCACATGCGGCACGTGCGGGCGCGCGTGCCGGAGGAATGATCGGTGGCCTCGACGATGATCTCCCATTCGCCGAAGTCGTGATCGAGCATTTTGATGCTGCCCTTGTCGACATGGCCGCAATCGGCGCAGGTGCGCTCGCGGCTGCCCTTTTCGGTGCAGGTGGCCGCCTGAATGACCGTCCATGCGCCGTATTTGTGCGGCAGCCTGTCGATCTTCTGCCTGTCTACGTGCCGGCACACCTTGCACTTGCGTTCCTTTTCGCCTTCCTTTGTGCAGGTCGGTTCCTTTGTGGTCTTCCAGTGGCCGTAGTCATGCCTGAGTTTGGGGATGGATTCGGTCCTGGTCTGCTGACAGCCTCTGCATATGTATTTGATGCTGCCTTTTTTGGTGCAGGTCGCCTTTGTGCGGCTGACCTCCGTCCAGGTGTGGGTATGACCGTAGGGGGATCTGCTGGCCAGCGCGGTGCCGGGCAGTGCGCTGATCAGCAGCACCAGGATGAGTGCGATGGCTGTGATCCTTCTGTTTTTCATATGCCTTTCCTCCATCGTCATTCGGTCCGGGGCGGTGTCCATGAGCTGTCCGGGTCCCGAGGCCGTATGCCTGGGGACCTTGTGAAACTTAACGAAAACTACCCATTTCAATTATACCATGGACAAGGCCGTTTGTCATTCCGAATCATGAAGATTTTGTGACAAATACGTCCGGTGCGGGTTGTGGACCGGGGTCCGCACCGCACGCGGCAAAAGCAGCAGGCTCCGGATCTGTCCATCAGATCCGGAGCCTGTGTCGCATCATATCGTCGGTCGTCACTTCGCCCAAAGCTCATCCCAGTATTCCCTTATGGTCCGGTCGCTGGAGAACTTGCCGGCGCCGGCGATGTTGTTTAGGCACATCTTCGCGAAGGCCACGGGGTCCTGTGTGGCGCGGATGGCGCCCAGCTTCGCCTCGAAGTAGGAGGCGTAGTCCTTGAGGATGAAGTAGTGGTCCGGCCGGTGCCAGCTCGCGCCCTTCAGAAGGGACTGCTTGAGCTCAGGCAGGTCGCCCTCCTGCAGCGGCGCGGGATCCGCCGGTGCAGTCGCTTCATCGGCGGGGATCCCGTCGGATGCCGCACTTTCCCGATCATCCTGTTCGTCCTCAATGTCGAAGAAGGGCGTATCGAAGGCGGGATCGTCCAGCGCGTCGATCACGCGCTTCAGATGCGGATCGGCCTCGTAGATCGCCACGGGGTCATAGTCTGCCCGGATGGCTTCGATCTCGTCCACCGTCGCGCCGAAGGGGAAGTTGTTCTCCTCGCCGGCCTGCTCGAAGATCTCGATGTTCGCGCCGTCGCGGGTGCCCAGCGTCACCGCGCCGTTCAGCATCAGCTTCATGTTGCCGGTGCCGCTGGCCTCGGTGCCCGCGGGGGAGATCTGCTCGGAGATGTCCGCAGCCGGGATGATGCGCTCGGCGTACGAGCAGTTGTAGTTCTGCACGAACACCACCCGGAGCCGGTCTTTGACCTCGGGGTCGCTGTTGACCAGGTCCGCGATGTGGTTGATGAAGCGAATGACCGCCTTGGCCCGGCGGTAGCCGGGGGCCGCCTTCGCGCCGAATATGAAAGCGGTGGCGGGGAAGTCGGTCAGCTCGCCGTCCTTGAGCCTGTAGTAGATGTCCAGGATCGAGAGCGCGTTCATCAGCTGGCGCTTGTACTCGTGCAGGCGCTTCACCTGCACGTCGAACACGAAGTGTTCGGGGATGTCGATCCCCTCGCGATCGCGGATGAGATCGGCCAGCTGGCGCTTTTTCCCGGTTTTCACGGCGATGAAGGCTTCGGCCAGATCATCGTCGATCAGTGGCTTCAGGTCGTCCAGCCTGAACAGGTCGGTCAGGAAGTCGTCCGAGCCCAGCTTTTCCTTCAGCAGCGCCGTCAGCTCCGGATCGCACAGGCCCAGCCAGCGCCGCTGCGTGATGCCGTTGGTCTTGTTGTTGAATTTCTCCGGATAGAGCGCGTACCACTCCCTGAACACGTCGTCCTTCAGGATCTGGCTGTGGATGGCCGCCACGCCGTTGGTAAAGGATGAGCCGTATACCGACAGGTTGGCCATGTGCACCCGCTTGTTCGCGTCGATGATGGCGTATGCCGAGGGATCGGCCACCTTCGCCTTTTTGAGCTCGCGGTTGAGCTTCGCCTGGATCTTTTTGATGATCCGCACCAGCGGCTTCGACAGCTTGCTCAAGAGCCTCAGATCCCAGCATTCCAGCGCCTCGCGCATCACGGTGTGGTTGGTGTAGCGGAAGGTCTTCTGCGCGATGTCGAAGGCCTGGTCGAAGGTCATGGCGTCGTGATACTCAAGCCATCTCTCCTCTTCCGTCAGCAGGCGGATCAGCTCCGGGATGGCCATGGCGGGATGGGTGTCGTTCAGCTGAACGGCCTGATACTTCGCAAAGTCCGCAAAGCCGGCGTCACAGAAGCTGTCGTGGAAGGCGATGTACTTATCCAGCATGTCCTGAAGCGAAGCGCTGACCAGCACGTACTGCTGCCTGAGGCGCATCAGCTTTCCGGCTTCCAGCGTGTCGTTGGGGTAGAGGACCTTGGTGATGTCCTCGGCCAGGTTCTTTTCGCGGCAGGCAGCGGCGTAGTCCTGATCGTTGAACGCCTGGAAGTCGAACTCGTCCACGGCCTCGCACTGCCAAAGCCTCAACGTGCCGATGTTTTTCCGGTCATAGCCGATGATCGGCATGTCATAGGGCACGGCCCATACGACCAGGTCCTCCATGAATACCAGCTGACGCTCGCTGTCCTCGCGGATGCTCCAGGGATCGGTGGCCGCGGACCAGTCGTCGGGCAGCTCGACCTGCGCGCCGTTTTCATCGAAGCACTGCTTGAACAGGCCGTACTTGTAACGCAGGCCGTAGCCGTCCAGCGGGATGTCGTGGGTGGCGGCGCTGTCCAGGAAGCAGGCGGCCAGGCGGCCGAGGCCTCCGTTGCCCAGCGCAGCGTCCTCGATGTCCTCGAGGTCCGCCAGGTCGATGCCCCTGTCCAGCAGCAGGGCCTTCACGTCTTCCAGCACGCCCATGTTGTACAGGTTGTTGTACACCGCGCGTCCCATCAGGTACTCGGCGGACAGGTAGGCGGCGTGGCGACGGCTGTTGTTGACATAGCTGTCGTCCGCCCACTGGGGCGCGATATCCATCATGGCTGCCTTTGCGATGGCGTCGTGCAGTTCCTCGAGGATGGCGTACTTGAGTTCGACGTGGTGATCCATCAGGCTGAACGCCTCCGCCTGCGCGATCAGCTCGGCAGGGGTGGCGCACTTCAGCGTGCCGCGATGGCTCTGCCGGTTCAGCTTGCGGATGAAGGCCGCGATGCCATCATAATCCGGGCCGGCAGCCATCTGCCACAGCCAGTTGCCGCCGACGGTGCCGGGGTAATTCATGCGCGCGTCGTCGTCGAGGCCCAGCAGGTCCTGCATCGGGATGATGACCGTGTCGGCCTTCGAGGCGAACGTGGCCTTCAGGATGTAGGGCAGCACGTCGTCGCTGTCTGCGGGCATGCCGAGCTTCTGCCGTGCGCGGACGCGCACCGCCTCAGAGGTGTCCCGCCACCACGACAAAGTGGTCTGGTTGTCGTGGGTGCCCGTGTAGGCGATGCAGTTCTGGATGTGATTCTCCGGCAGGTCGGGGCTGTCGTCGCCGCCGCCATAGGCGAACTGCACGATCTTCATGCCCGGATAACCGCAATAGGCCAGCAGGTTCTTCACCCGCTTGCTGACCACGCCCAGGTCCTCCGCCACGATGTTCAGGTCGGGCAGCACCTTTTTGATGCGCGCGAACAGCTTCTTTCCGGGGCCCAGCTCGTACTTGCCGTTGCGGGCGGTGGATTCGGAGGCGGGAATGGCGTAGTAATTGGCGAAGCCGATGAAGTGGTCGATGCGCAGGATGTCGAACATGTCGCCCAGTGCGCGCAGGCGTTCGATCCACCAGGCGTACTTCGTCTCCTGGTGCTTCTTCCAATTATACAGGGGATTGCCCCAGCGCTGGCCGTCCGCCTGGAAGTAATCCGGCGGCACGCCCGCGATGCGGATGGGCCTGCAGTCCTCGTCCAGCTCGAAAAGGTCCGGGTTCAGCCAGACGTCGGCGGAGTCCTCCGCCACGTATATGGGCATGTCGCCCATGATCCGGACGCCGTTCGAACGCGCGTAATCGTGAAGGCGCTGCCACTGATCGAAGAACAGATACTGTTCAAATATATAGTAGTCGATCTGTGCGGCCAGCTCCTTTTGATACTTTGCCAGCGCGCGGGGCTTGCGCAGGCGGATGTTCCGGTCGGGCCAATCCATCCACGAGCTCTCGCCAAAGTAAGCCTTCACGGCGCGAAACAGCGCGTAGTCCCTGACCCAGGGATGGCTCGCCTCGAAGTCGGCAAGCCTGGCCGACAGGTTTTCGCGCTCGCCGTCATAGGCCACGCGCAGGAGCGCGGCCTTCTGTGCCTTCACGGCTTCAAAGTCGACCTTGCCCGTCTGGGGCAGCGGCTCGTAGGCGCCCTCCGGCAGCAGGCCGTCCGACGTCATCAGATCGAAGTCGATCATCAAAGGGTTGCCCGCGAACGTGGAGGCACTCTGATAGGGCGATTCGGCATAGCCGGTAGGTCCGATGGGAAGGACCTGCCAGATCGTCATGCCGGAGGCCTTGATAAAATCGATGAAATCATACGCTGCCTGTCCCAGGGTGCCGATGCCGCCCCTGGAGGGCAGAGAGGTGATGTGCAGCAGTATGCCGCTCTGTCTCATATCATTCACTCCTCGGTCGTGCGCATGGGTGCGCATCCACATCTATTATAGTTGCAATGCCGCGTTTACTCAAGTTAGTTTTAGGTTGCATGAAGGACATCGATCAGGCACGGGCCGCGCGCCGCGGGCGCCGGAGGCTCGATTTTGCCGGACGTTCCGGGATACGCTCACACGCAATGTTCGGATATTCGGGCAAATTTAGCGAAAGGTGTTATGTGTTTGTTGTTTATTGCCGGAGCTGCTTGACAGTGGGACAGGTGGTTTGCTATAATGGTCAAGCTGTCAGCGAGGGAGCCGCGAAAAGCGGGCCCGAGCGGGCAGGCGAACCTTGAAAACGATACAGAGAAGAGAGAAACAAGGCATCGGGCCGAGGTGCGAAGATCCTTCGGAAGGAGGGGAGCGCGGAGGCCGGATGGAACAGTCAGATTCGAAGAGTTAAACGCCGTGAAGGATGCGAAG
>JAFRMB010000004.1 GCA_017430945.1 Clostridia bacterium
AGCCTGAGGGATCCACCTGTTCCCATCCCGAACACAGAAGTTAAGCCTCAGCACGCTGATAGTACTTGGCTGGAAACGGCCCGGTAGGGTAGGTCGTCGCCGGATCCCACGAGATCATCCGTTACGGATGGTCTCTTTTTTTGTGCGGCGGACGCCATGAATGGCTTCCCTACGGCGGTCGTCAGCCTGTTCGAACCACGGAGAACAGACATCGCGTCCGGCGCATCCGCTCGTGGATGAGCTTCCGCTCGCCCAGCACCTTGTCCATGCGCGAAAGCAGCGCCTGGCGCGCCTGCGCGGCCGCTTCGGCCTGCTTCCTGGCGTCGTCGGCGGCCTTGTAGTCGTCGATCTGCTTCTGCAGCGCCGCCACGTCGCCCTTGCTCTTCTCCATCTCCGCGATGGTAGCGTTCGCCGTGGTCAGCTGGTCCTGGACGGCCTTCAGGTCGCCCTGGAGCTTCGCGGCGTCGCCCTTGGCCTTGCCGATGTCCGCGGAATGGATGTTCAAAAGCGCGTCGATCTGCTCCTTGGTCGCCTCGGGGAACTGCTTCGTGATGTCCTCTCTGGTCATGGTCTTTCCTCTCTTCGGCTTGCAGTTTGGTGTCGCGGTCTCTTTCCGCCCGGCCTTGGTAGTTTTGCGTCATTCCGGACAAATTTGGGTATGAAAAAAGCACCCTCGGGTGCTTAGATCATCGTGGTCACTCCCTGTCAAAATGGAACCCTAACTCATCCAGCGCCGAAGCCAGATCAGCGATCAGCGCCCTGGCTTCGGCCAGCTTCTCATTCAGCGCATCGACTTTCGCCTGTGCTTCGTCGACACCGATAGCGCGGATTTTGATCTTCACATTATCTGCCATATCCTCTCGCCTCCCATCCGCGTTTTCGTGTATGGCAATTATCGCATCGGCAACGGCCATCATAAAGCCCTGCGCAAATGAATACCCAATCCTGTGCCATTCCACTTCTTCATGGTCGGGTGTCTTCGCCTGCTCCCGGTCATCTCCGGTGATCCTGGTCTTCACATCGTCCGCCATCCTCTCGCCTCCCATCAAAAAACCGCCCGGGTGGGCGGTTACGGTCCGACTATCTCAAACTCATCTTTTGGAAAGGCATATATTTCGCCGCTCTCGTCGGCTATCAAATACATGCCATCAATCTCCTTTTGAACAGAGTATATCTTTCCCTTTTTCAAGGATACTCTGTAATAATCTCCGACATATCTAACGCTCATCAAGCCATAACCTCCCGCCCTCTTGCGGTTTGACCTTATACTCGACACCACCATAGCTCACTTCGTAGTACCAATGAACTTCGGCGATATGTTCCTCGCCCAAATGTATTACGTGGGCTATCCCTTTGACTTTTTCCCAATCATTTGGGTCTGTACCCTTGTAAAAATCCGCGAGGTCAAAACGTTCTCTGATGGGTGTTTTTGTGCCGCTCCCGGCAAAAACCTCAACGTTGCGTATGTATTCGCCCGAAACAAAATAGGCAGGAAACCTGCTACTCGGTACAGTTATCTCCTCGTCATCGGGTGCAGTCGCTTTTGCGCTCAATGAACGCAGAACCAGAATGTCGTCCCTTTTAAGTATACTGTCTTCTTTTGCCCCTGTCAACTCTTTTCCGCTCTTCGCATCCCCAAACCCCGCCACGTACGTCCTTCTAAAGTCCGGCCCCAGCCCGGTGCGGTCGCTCAGGCGCTCGTATTCCTTCACCATGGCGCTGATGCTGCCCTGGCACTGCCGCCGCAGCTGATCGTCGCCGGCGGCCGCGGCCAGCGTGGCGGTGTCCTTCTTCTCGCGGATCGCCGTCTCCATCCGCCGCATGGCCTGGCTCCACTCGTAGCGCGTCTTCGTGGTGCCGTCGATCGTGACCGGCTCCGTCGAGTAGCGCTCGAAGCGCGCCAGGTCGTCGTCGGTGTAGGCCCGCGGGCTCAGGCCCATGATGATCGGCGCCCAGGTGTGCCGGCAGTTCCACTCGCCAAAGGGCCGGGGCAGGCTGCCCTGGATGTCCTCGAACTCCTCGTTCGTGAACTGCAGCCCCTGGTACGGCAGGTGGTCCTCCGCACAGAGCATGTGCGCGTCGATCTCCACGCCGTCGGCGCCGAACTGCCTGCCGACCTCCTCCATGACGCGCTGGTTCATGCGCCGCATGGCATCCAGCACGTTCATGCGCACCGCGGTGTCGACGCGCCGGGTGTGGATCAGCAAGTGATCCCAGGCACTCCATGTGCATGTACTTTGAACTTTCAGATTGATCCAACGGTTGTCGAACGCATGCCGCAGCAAGGCGCAGGCGGGATCGGCATGGCAGTAGCGCATCCGGTGTGACAGAAGTGTGATGGAGGGTGTGATAAACTGTGTCCATAAAGAAGAGCAACACACCGCTTGAGGATACAGGAGGTAACACCATGAACATCATCAGGAAGATCGTCGCCGTCGCACTGGTCGTCAGCATGCTCGCCATGAGCGCGGCGTTCGCAGAGGGATTCGTCAAATTCACCGGCAACGCGCACTGCTACAAAAAAGCCGGCTCCGGCGAGACCGAGACCGTGATCAAAAAGGGGTCCGTCGCGGAGAAGGTGGACACGAAGGGCGGCTACACACAGGTCAAGGTCAACGGGAAGACGAAGCTGTGGGTGAAGAGCGAGCTGGTGAAGGCGGACAAGAAGGCGAAGGCCTCGAAAATCGCGTTCAGCGAGGGCGGCAGCAAGCTGTCGAAAGAAGGCAAGGCGCACGGGGTAAAGGGATACAGCAAGGTGGTCTCGAAGGGGAAGTGCAACATCCGCACGAAGGCGAGCCTGTCTGGGAAGAGCCTTGGGACGTTCAAAAAGGGCGAGACGCTTAAGTTCACGGGGAAGGTGAGCAGGGACTCCCGCGGGATCGACTGGTACAGCGTGCGCACGAAGAGCGGCGCGAACGCCTGGGTATCCTCCGTATATACCGCGCTCGAAAAGTAAAGAGCGGGAGGGATCAAAAAGCCAAACCGATCATTGGAAAAGCCCCCGGTATCGAAAGGATATCGGGGGCTTTGTGCATGCGTTCGAGCAGAAGATCAATTCGCGAATTCGTAGTTGTCGTCGCGCATCATCTGCAGACTGTAGGCGATGACAACGGCATCGGGCTGATACTTTTCCAGCCAGACCGGTAGCGGATCAACGTCCTGGCGCATATCCACGAAGATCACGTGGCGCGCCAGCAGGGACAGGAATGTGCCGATGGGTGCGCTGTAGGAGTCCTTGAGCAACAGGATCGTGAAATCAGGTGCATCGGGATTTTCAAAGACGCTGTAGTATTCCACCTGGCCGTAATAAGTGTAGGCCAGTTTGCTCCAGGTCTTGCCGGGGTCGGGCTCCAGGTAGGTCCGCCGGATACACGTCTCACGGAAGGGACCGGACGCATGTTCTGTCACCGTGCTGCTGCGTTTGGTCTCGCGGGTGATGTTCGTATCGTACCTGGGCCAATATTCGATGATGTCGTCCGGCGTCACGCGGCGCGTACCGACCCGCTGGCCGTATTTTCCGAGAAAAAACTTCTCGTGGACATACTGTTCCATGGTATCAGGGTCGATGCGGTCCGGCTCCAGCTCCGCGCCGGTCATACCGTTGAGCTCGCCGGCGATGGCGCGTGCCATGGTGATGGCCGACAGCGTAGACCAGTGCTGGTCGGTGACCCACAGCAGGTCATCCAGCGGATAACCGGACTTCGGCAGCACGTCGCGGCTGTCCAGCACGCGCACGCCCCGCGCGCGCAGCGTGGACACCACCTCGTCGGCCATCTCGGCGGAGTGGTCCAGCGCGGCGTACTCCGCGGGCATCATGGAGGCGTCGTACAGCGTGGGATGCTCGTAGACGAACAGCGCAGGGATGTCCTTCAGGGTGGTCTGCACGAGATCTGCGATGCCCTCGGATCCTTCGACAAGGGACTTGTAGGGCACCAGATCGTACAGGTGGCCGGTGTTCAGCCGGATCATGTTCTGGCTGCCGGTGTTGATCATGCGCTTGCCCAGCGCATACTGGAAGTCGGAATTGACATAGCCCAGCTCATCCTTCATCCACATCACCTCGGAGATCTTGGAGGTGAAGCTGTTGATGCGCGCGGCCAGCCGGTCCAGCCGGTCCGGATGCTCCGGCAGCGTCGCACGGACGGTGGGAGTCATGCGCAGGGAATTCAACACGTCATGGCCGTTGTTCGCAAGCGTTCCGGCCAGCGCGGCGAATACGAAGCCCAGGAACGCCACGGTCAGTATCGCTGCGGTAACGCGCGTCACCCGCTTTGAGGGCGCGCGGGGCGGCTGTTTGTTGTCCATATATCTCATGTCCTCCGAATCGTTCGTCACATCCCGCATTATACCAGCAGAATATGAAGGAAGCAAGCACAAACGGGAAAACGGGCGTCATGTGGCGCTCGGGAACAGGCGTCCGTCCGTGTGTGGCAGGAAGCAGGCGGCGACGAAGGCGTCCATATAGCCGGGCTCCGAGGACAGCTCGAGATAAGTCATGCCGGAAGCCAGAGCATCCACCCTTTCGCGGCACTCCCGGCTGGCGAGCATGGCCCAGACGCCGGTGAGCGACGTGTTGCCGACGTAGCTGAAGCGGCCGCGATCGATGTCCGGCAGCATGCCGACGGCCACGGCGTTGTCCATATCGATGCCGGAGCCGATGCCGCCGGCGATATATACGCGTTCGAGCGCCTGCGGGTCCATGCCCGCCGCGCCCAGCATGGTCATGGCGGCGGAGAATACGGCACCCTTGGCGCGGATGAAATTGTAGATGTCCACCTCGTTGATGGTTATATCGCGCGCCGCGCCGGTATCCTCACGAAAGGCGATGACGTATTCGCCCATGCCGTTTTCATCGAAGCGCACGCGGCGGCCGCGGCGGATGAACCGGCCCCTGCCGTCGATGATCTTCGCGCGGAACAGCCCGGCGACGGCGTCGATGATGCCGCTGCCGCAGATCCCCAGCGGGCAGACTGCCGAGCCGATGATGGAGAGATCCGGCTCCATGGTCTCCGGATCGACGGACATGCGGTCGATGGCGCCCTCGATGGCGCGCATGCCGCAGGAGATACCGCCGCCCTCAAAGGCCGGGCCTGCCGAGCAGGCGCAGCACATCATGAAGTCGCGGTTGCCGAACACCAGCTCTCCGTTGGTGCCCAGGTCGATGAACAGACACATCTCCTCGCGCTGCCATAGCATCGATGCGAAACAGCCCGCGGTGATGTCGCCGCCCACGTAGCTGCCCACGTTGGGCGCGAGCATGATCTTCGCGGCGGGGCAGAGGCCCAGGCCCAGCGCGGACGCCGGGACGTCGTCGCAGCGGAAGAAGGTCGGGACATAGGGTGCCATGCGCACGGGTTCGCTGTACAGCCCAAGCAGCAGGTGGTTCATGGCGGTGTTGCCGGCGATGCATGCGCGGTAGATCTGCGCCGGCGCGATGTCCGCGTCGGCGCACAGCTGTGCGATCAACGGTCGCAGAGTGGCGTCGATCACCGCGCGCTGCAGCCGCTCGGCGCCGCCCTCCCGGCCGGATTCGATGATGCGTTCGATGACGTCTGCGCCATAGCGGACCTGCCCGTTGGCCGCGGAGGCGCCGGCCAGCACGCGGCCGTCCGAAAGGTCCACCAGCAGCGCGGCGACCGAGGTGGTGCCCAGATCGACCGCCAGGCCGCATGCGGGGCCGCCGGCTTTGGGCAGCACATCCAGAACGGCACAGGTGTCATCCGCGCGCTCGATGACGCAGTCGACGCTGAAATCGCTCTGTCGGAGCGTTTTCGCGAGCTTTTGAAGCGCCGGGAAGCCGATGGTGACGCGCCTGACGCCGGTGAGCGCCTGAAGCTGCCGGGAAAGCCGTTCGTTGTCGGGCATGGCGTCGCCGTCGGAGGGCGGATCCAAGTCGACGCGAACGCGGGCGATGCCGCTTTCGAAAGCGATGCCGGCGGCACCGAGCGCGACCCGGGCGCGATCGATGCGCACCATGGCCGGGTCTGCCCCGCGATAGGCTGTAGCGGCATCCGGAACCTCTATGACGGCATCGCCGCACACGCGGCTCAGGCAGGCGAGCCGCCAGCCCTGTTCGAACGCCGCCTCGTCGATGCGGCGGTCGCAAGGGTGGTCCAGCACGCCGGAGAGCAGCCGCACCCGGCACTTGCCGCAGATGCCATTCCCGCCGCAGGGCGCGTCGACGGCCACATCTGCGCGCCGCGCGACGTCGATCAGGCGCTCGCCGACGTCTGCGCCGATGCGGACATCGCCGCCATTGGTCCTGAAGGTGATCGTTGCCATGCCTTGCCTCCCGCGCCGCGCGCCTGTTCGCGCGCCGGCCTGAGCCCATTATAGCATTTGGCGCGCGCAAACACAAGGCGGGCGCCCCGGTGGAGCGCTCACCCGAGCCGGATTTATGCTCATTGTGTTAATATCGCGTCCAATGGCTTGACAAGTTATGCCGGTTGATGCTACAATTTAAAAAATTTTAATGGTACTTGAGCATGAACATAACTTCGAGCCGGCAACAATCGGTTTCGTGGTCGCTTGCGGATAAAGGCACCGTCGACGCACGCGCTTTGTATGACGCATCGTCGACGGCGTTTTGGACTTCAGGGAGGTCATCATGATGTCACTGCCCGGCAAACTATGCATCGGCCTGCTGGAGGAGGACAACCCCCTCCGGTCGTATTTTCGATTCAAACCGTTGCTGATCGATGTCGACGGCCGCTACGCGCCGTGTGGGGATCTATCGTTCCCGCAGGAGGGCTGCCTGCGCATCGTACCGGACAAAAACGAATCCTATCACTTCAAGGCGCGCATGCGGGAGATCGGCCTGTTCTGCGTGGTGGATCTGCGCCAGTACCCGGGTGAGAGCGACAAGATCCGCCCCAACAAAAACTATCGTCCCGATGGGGAAGAGATCAACGCCAACATCATCTATTCGGACGTCGTGCGCGCGCCGGCGCGGGATATGATCCTTCAGATCCTGTCTGCAGACGCCGTGGACCGCCTGCTGCCGCGGCCCGGTTCCGAGTCTGTGCTGCTGCGCGAGGCGGACGGAGTGGATCCGCGGCGCTATGGCTGGGAGGTCGTCCCGGGCTGCGACGGCGAAGGCCGCCTGGTGGCCGGCGATGCCGTCTGCCCGCTGGAGGAGATGCAGCTGTTCGACATGACCGGCTTTCGCGGGGAGACGGTGTCCTTTGCGATCCGCCCCGCAAGCGGCATGGAAAAGGTCAGCGACATGCCCGATCGCCAATCGCCGGAAGAGGTAAAGCCCGAACCGCCTTCGGTGCCAGTCGCCAGTGCATCCGACCCGGACGCGGCATCCAGGGCCAGGCCGACGCCTTCACCGCGCGTCCGCGCGGCGGAGGAGAAGCGCGCACCAAAGCCCGATGAACCCGCGGCCACACCCGGCGCGAGCGTGCGCATGAGCCGCGCCGAGCAGCTCATGGCGCAGCAGGTGGGCCTGAACCCCCGCCGCGGCCGCAGCCTGCAGGAGCTGATCGACGAAAAGTGGCAGCAATCCCGCATGAACCAGTTGGGCCAGTGCGTACAGGATATCGCCACCGGTGCGCCGGTGGACAGCCCCGTCGACACAGCCGTGCGCGCCATGCGCGAGGCGTGGCAGTCGCCCGCGCTGAGGGGACCGCTGCTGTCGGCGATCTGCGAGCTGGACGCGATGGATCGCATGCTGGACGCGCAGCGCGAGGCGCGCAAGCAGGCCGCCGTGACGGAGGAGCTGGACAATCTGGAGGCGCAGAAGCTGCAGCTGATGGCGGAACTGGAGACGCTGAAGGCCGCCTCGGAAGAGACGCGCCGGAAGCTTAGGCAGGAGATCTGCCGCGAGGAGGACCAGGCGCTCATGCGCGCGCGCAGCCAGACCGAGGCCGCCCGCGCAGAGGCGGAGCGCATGGAGCAGCAGGCGGCGGACGCCCGTATCGCCGCGCAGGACGCGCAGGCGCTGCTGGAGCAGCTGACCGGCGAACAGCTGGAGCGGAAGATCCGCGACGTCGCGCTCACCCGACGGGTGCTGGAGCGGCTGGACGCGCTGAAGGCCGGGGAGGATGCGGACAGCGTGCCGCCCGTGCCGGAGCGCATCGACATGGAGGCGATGGTCGGCCGTGTGCAGCGGCGCTTTGAGGCCGAGGGTCTGCCGATGACCCGCGCCGCCGCCGCGAACTTCTGCGTCTGCCTGGCCGTGAGCCCGGTGCTCATGCTCACCGGCGCGCCGGGCAGCGGAAAGACGGTCACGGCCCGGCTGCTGGCCGAGGCGCTGGGGCTGGGCGGTCGCGCGGTGACGCCGCCGTGACGAGAAGCGTGCTTTTTGAGGCAATCTGCTGAGCGCTTCTTCCAGGTCGCGTCGCGACCGCAAGACGGTCGCGTTTCGATCTACCAGACGGC
>JAFRMB010000036.1 GCA_017430945.1 Clostridia bacterium
CCCTCGACGACGGCTGTCTTGCCGACGCCCGGCTCACCGATCAGGACGGGGTTGTTTTTGGTCTTTCTCGAGAGAATGAGCACGGCCTGGCGGATCTCGTCGTCACGGCCGATCACGGGATCGAGCTTCTGGTTTGCCGCGAGCGCCGTCAGGTCGGTGCCATACTTCAAAAGAGCGTCATAGGTATCTTCGGGATTCTCGCTCGTGACGCGGGCGTTGCCGCGCACCTTCTGAAGCGTCTCCAGGAAGGCTTCCTTCGTGAGCCCCATTTCGTTGAAGATGGCCCTGACCGCGCCGTTCGGCTTTTCGATCATGCCAAGCAGGATGTGTTCGACCGATATGAACTCATCCTTCATGTAGCTCGCCTGCTGCTCCGCTTCCTGCAGCGCCGCGTCGACCGATTGGGACACATACACTCTGTCCGCTTCGCGACCTGGACCGGAGACCTTCGGGATGCGCTGGATCTCGCGGTCGCAGGCCTGGGCCATGCGGCCGGAGTCGATGTGCATCTTTTTCATCAGCTGTGCGACCAGCCCGCCCTCCTGGCTGAGCAGCGCGTACAGCAAATGCTGCTGGTCGATCTGCATGTTCTGATTTCGTATCGCGCAGCTCTGGGCGTCGCGTATGGCTTCTATGGATTTCTGTGTGAATTTCTCGGCGTTCATACGTCCTCCCCCTTTCAGGGATACTCAAAAGCCCGTCATAACTTTGACTTTCTTTGACTTTCTGGTGTTATTATACACCTTTCCTGACCTTTGTCAATACTCTTTTCCAAAAACGGAAAAATTAATTATTACGCAATATGGGTCTGCTATAATGGCAACATGTCAGCGAAGGGACGGATCACTATCAGCAGGCAGTTCAAGGGCAGTTTGTATCTGACGCTGTGCTCGTTCGTATGGGGCATGGCCTTTGTGGCGCAGGGCAGCGCCATGGCTCATGTCGGACCGGCCACGTTCGTGTGCGTGCGCTTTGCCATCACGTTCATCGTGCTCATGGCCGCAGCACCGCTCATCGAACGCATGATTCGGTATGACCGCTCAGGTGACCTGCCTTCAAAGCAGCATGTGATCGTCGGTGCGATCCTGGGCACGGTGCTCGGCGTGGCTTCGATGCTCCAACAACTGGGGCTCGTCCATACCTCGCCCACCAATTCTGGCTTTGTCACGGCGCTGTACATCCTGATCGTGCCCATCATCGGGCTTTTCCTCGGTCAACGCGTGAGGCGCATCGTCTGGTTCAGCGTGCTGGTCTCGCTCGTTGGGTTATACCTACTGTGCGTCAACGATCGTTTCACCGTCAACCCGGGCGATCTGATCACGCTGGGGTGCGCCCTTGTGTTCGCCGTGCACATCACGCTTGTGGACAGGCTGGCAGGCGAACTGAACACCATACGCCTCAGCGCCATACAATTCGGCTTCGGATCGCTCTCTGCCGGCATCGTGATGCTGCTGACGGAAACGCCCTCCCTCTCCGGCCTGAAGGCATGTCTGCCGAGTCTGTTGTACGCCGCCCTTTTCTCAGGTGCCATGGGCTACACGCTCCAGCTGTTCGGTCAAAAGTATACGTCGCCTGCGCTCGCATCGCTGATCATGTGCCTTGAATCGGTGTTCGCCGCACTGGGCGAGTGGCTTGCCACGAGGCTCGGCTGGTTCCAGGGCCAGTCGCTGGACGCACGGCGCATCCTCGGGTGCGTGCTCATGCTGGCTGCATCTATGATCGCGCAGCTGCCGGATCGCAGAGGCCGAACCGATTGAGCGCTCCTGCCGGTGCCTTCCGCTTCCGGAAGGCGGCCGCAGCGCGTCCTCCGTTGCCGGGACTTGCAATCATCGGCAAAAGCATCTATAATGAGATCATCCACGAGACAAGCTTTCAGCGCCCGCGGTCCGGCGCCTCGGGGGCGAGCGGGAACGACAGCGTATCACATGAAATACGAGCAATAGGAGCACTTTCGACATGAAGGATCTGATCGGTTTTTTCGATTCCGGCCTGGGCGGCATCAGCGTTCTGCACGAGGCCCGCAGGATCATGCCGAACGAGAACTATCTGTTTTTCGGTGACAACATCAACACGCCCTACGGGACCAAATCTCTCGAGGAGATCCGCGCGCTCTCTGAAAGGGGCATACAGCGCCTGCTCGACCGCGACGTCAAGGCCATCGTCATCGCGTGCAATACCGTCACCTCCGCCTATGCACAGATCCTTCGCGCCTCCCATCCAGAGCTTCCGATCATCGGCATGGAACCGGCGCTGAAGCCCGCGCACTACGCACGCCACGGCGGCAAGGTGATCGTTCTTGCCACCGCGGCGACGCTTCGCCTCGAGAAGTTCAGGCGCCTTATGGACAAGTACGGCGATGAGGCCATCCCCGTTGTGGGCGAAGGGCTCGTCGAGCTCGTCGAGGCCGGGCTTTCACATTCCGCAGAAGCCGACGCCCGGATCGAAGCGCTGCTGTCCCCCTATCGTTCCATGCAGGTCGACGCCGTTGTGCTCGGCTGTACGCATTACCCCTATCTGCGGCATCAGATCCAGGCGGTGTTCCCTGACGCCGAGCTGTTCGACGGCCGAAGCGGCACGGTCCAGCGCCTGAAGTCGCAATTGGAGGTATATGGGCTCCGGTCCGACGATTCACCCGGCTCCATCGAATACCAGACCTCCGGCGGCAGCGACGCCATCGTCCGCATGAAGCAACTCATGGACTGGCTCGATTGATCTGTCTGAGATGATGGCCACCGGCATGACCGGTGGTTTTTCATTTTTAAGCGATCGCTCCGAGGCTTCACGTTTCGTTCCCGATGCCGGATCCACGCAGGACATGCCCGGAACATAATGAAAGGACAGTCCTTTCGGACTGTCCCTGTGGTACACCTTCAGGGGCTCGAACCCTGGACACCCTGATTAAGAGTCAGGTGCTCTACCAACTGAGCTAAAGGTGCAGATCCAGATTGCTTGATTATTATACACCCGATACGCGCGGGATGTCAATAACTCAAATCGAAACACGCGTTTATTTCCACGTTAATTTGAATAGTGCTCGGTTGAATTTATTACGAAATAGTGTTAAAATAATTGTAATATTCCCTCGGGGTGATGCTGCATGGCGAATCGTTTCAGATCTTTCCTGTTGACCGTTTGCACCTTATTGGCGCTTTATGCGCTCGCAATGCCGTCAGCTTTGGCAGCAACCCCGGAATACCGTATCGATGTCGATATCAAAAACCAGATCGTTACGGTCTACCGCCTTTCAGACGATGCCATCGTTCGGCAAATGATCTGCTCAAGCGGTGTAAAGAACCGCACGCCGAGGGGCACATTCCGGCTAAAGACGCGAAAGTCCACAGACCGCAAACCCTGGTATCACATATCGCGACCCTGGTATGTGCGCTACGCCACCCGGATCAAAGGCCCCTACCTGTTCCACTCGCTGCCCTACACCAAACCAAACCTTTCAAAGCCCGTCAAGGCCGAACACAGGAAGCTCGGAACAAAAGCTTCTCACGGCTGTGTTCGATTGGCGTGGGAGAACGCAAAATGGATCTCTGACAATTGCGTCGACGGTACGATCGTCCACATTTTCACGACCGGCGCTCTGAACAAGCCGGTAAAATCAGCGCTGATGCGGGCCACATATGCCGTCGGGTCCGGTCTCACTTACGACGAATTCCTCGCCAGCCACTATGTCACACGCGAGCCCGGTGCACTCGGACGCGGCTCGGACGGGCAGCGCGTAATTGATCTTCAGAACCGCCTGGCTGGCCTTGGGATGCTCGAGGGAGACATCTCAGGCGTGTACGACGATGCCACCATATCCGCTGTTCTTCGCTATCAGAGTGCCTCAGGCCTTGAACCGACAGGCATCGCCACCGAGGCAGTCATTCACAGTATCATGAACGATGACGCGCACACCGACGCGCTCAGTACGCTCCAGAAGGGCGTGAACGGCCCGGTGGTGACAAGGCTTCAGCAAACGCTTAAGGCCATAGGCATCTATAGCGGCGAAGCCAGCGGCCTTTATGACGAAGCCACCGCGGAAGCTGTGAACATACTCAGCATCTATAGCGGCAACGGCGGTTCACACAAAGCGACGCCCGCGATCCAGAGCGAAGCCGCGCTGCTGCTTGATCAACTGAACGATCGATTTGGCGGAGAAGCGTTCGGTTGTCTGCTCGACGCCACGACCACGCGCACCGTTAAAACAAAGGCCAAAACGCCCTTGTACCGCTCGGCAAGCTCCGGCTCCAGGAAGCTCAAAACGATCTCAAAGGGCAAAACTGTGACGCTCCTCAAGGAAGGCAGCAAATACTATAAAGTAAAGTACGGCGGCAAGACGGGCTATATCCACCGCAACAAGCTGAAGAGCATCTACACGACGCGCTTCAGCATCTGCTGGGGCATACCGGTACAGGACTTCGGCACGCAGACGCTCGACGAGGACCGGATCGGTCCCGCCGTCATCGCGCTCCAGGAACGGCTGAATGCGCTCGGATTCTATGCAGGAGGATCCAACGGCCGCTTCGGAAGCGCGCTTAAGGAAGCCGTCATCGCCTGGCAACAGGCGGAGGGGCTTGACGCCACCGGTTCTATGGACGTCGGATCCCAGGAGCTGGTCATGAGAGACGGCGCCGCGACCGGTACCGCGGTCACCCGATCGCTCGGATCTGAGGGACCCTCTGTCGCAGCCATGCAAAACAGACTGAAGTCGCTTCAGTACTACAGCGGCGAATGCGACGGATGCTTCGACCAGGCGACGGAGCAGGCTGTCAGGCTGTTCACGAAGGCAAACGGCTTTGGCGAACGATCTGTCGCGTCGCCTGAGATCCAGGATGCCATACGCGAACAATACGAGTTCTGCGAGTCCGAATACGGCAGCGGCAACTATCGGCTCTCGATCATAGAGCTCAGGACACAGATGGTCAAGCTGCGCAAAGCGGAAAAGCTGCGCAAAAGCGCCAGCACGAAGGCCGGCTCTGTCAAGTCGCTCAAAAAGAACGCCTGTCTCCCGCTTCTCGAAAAGGGCGCAAAGTGGTCCCGCGTTGCATACGGCACAAGGACCGGATGGCTTAAAAACAGCTGGTTGAGATTCTATACAGACGTCGACTACGTAGCTGAATTCACTTCGCCTGAAACCGACGGTCATCCGGACGATCCCGCGCTGCTCTCGGCAGCCGAAGACGCACCAGAATCGGCTAGCGAAGATGCGGATACACAGGATCCCGGGGAGATCGACGATGAAAACGACGCGCTGGATGTCGAATTCGATGCGATAGAACCGGATCGGTTCGCCGGCGAATTGGAGCCTGATGCTGAGCACGAAGCAGAAGGAGACGCCGCCGGAACGCAGACCGGCGACCCATCACAGGTCGATCCGGACGCGGGCATCGATCGCGGCGCGGATCCCGAAAACACGAAAGCATCAGAGGCACCGATGAACGACGCAGTCGAGATCAACGCCGGATAAAGCCGCAGATTGTCCGTCTCCCGGTCGCGCGGCTCGTGTGTGTTACAGATCATACCGTTCGTTGCAGATCGACTGCGCGCAGCCGGTCTTTACGCGATCGTTGTCCAGATCGTTTCCTGGCCTTCATTTGTCGATGCTTCCGGATCGACTGAATACCCACATGCGGAGGCACGTCGTCTCCCCTGTTCACTTTCAAAAGTCCTGTCCCGGTCGACTCCGGCATAGCAACAGGGCGATGAAGCCTGATCAACGGCTCCATCGCCCTGTTTTGTACCATGATCTCTGTGGCCGTCAACTGCCGAACAGCACCAGGCTGCCCAGTCCGTTGGCGTAGTATTGGGGTTTCTGTTTGGGATCGCCATGCAGCACGGACTTTCCCTTGTATTTCTTCACATATTTTTTCGTCCAGGTGTTGCCGTAGTTGAAGAACTCGCTCAGCGTGACCATGCCGTTCCTGGTCTTGCCCGAATCCGCCGGCATGCCGCCGACATATCGGTTATGAACACCATTCTCGATGCGGATCTTATAGCCGATGCCCTGCAGAAGACTGTGCGTGAAGAAATCGCACGCGCCGTTTTCTTCGGAGCCGGTATAGTAGCAGGCACGCGTCTTTTTTGCAGCCGTCAGCACTGCGACCTTCCCGTATAGCTCGCTGAGCTGGCTCTTCATATGCGTTATGAACACACCGCTGTAGCACGAGTCTATGATCAGCACGACCTTGCCCTTGATCTTTTTGACGCCATTCAGGATCTCCTGATCCGTGATGTACGTCGATGGACTGTATTTGTCATAGCCGGGATAGTACATACGGTATTGGCTGCCCTCATACTTTCCGTGCGAGCACAGATATACGATGGTCAGGTCGTTTTCTCCGGCTGCCCCTGAAGCAACATCGAGCAAACCCGTGACGTCCGCCTTTTTGGATACGTTCTTTATTCTGCTTTCGCTTTTCACATATTGCAGGCCGCAGGTATCTGTCTCCAGATGATCGAATACGTCAAATACGCCCGTGGCGTTGTTTTTGGGGAACCTCAGATATCCTGATTTGCTTGGAGAGTAGTAACCATATGCCGCAAAGACCCTCAGCTTCTGCGTGACGACCAACTGGTACAGGCTGTCAAGGCAATCGGGGATCCTTTTCCCGTTCCAGTACATGGATACCGTGATCGTCACCCTGCCCGCGCTGACACCCGTCAGCCTGGCATCTGCATCCACCGTCGCGTAGCCAGTGCTGGCCTTGAAAACGGGCGTGTAGGCCGTTTGCGGTATGGCATCTCCATCACTGTCGAACACCTTTGTCACCCGAAGCTGCAGCGAGCTTCCCGCCCGGAGCGTCTCAGGTATATTGGTCTCAAATCGATTGATCCTGCCGTATACCCTTACAGCGCAGGTGACCGCCGGACAGTCCGGATCCTGCGTGGTCACCGTGATGGTCGCGCGACCCTTCTTAAGCGCGGTGATCGCGCCGGTCTGCACGTCGACCGCCACACACTCCGGATCGCTGCTCTTAAATTCATAATCGGCAACGGTCGGGTCGCCGTTGGCGTCCAGGACCGCATGATCCAGCGTGGCCGACAGTCCTTCGATGATATCAAAAGTCACAGGCACGCTCGTGATGCTCGCGGGCGCGGGCAGCACCGTCACCTTGATCTTTGTCTTGATCTTTGTCAGATACGTGTGTACCCAAACGAACGCGGAACCCGGCTTAATAGCAGTGATAACGCCGTTTTCATCGACGGAGACGCAATCGGGGTCCTCTGACGATACACTGTCGATGAGGTATGTGTACCCCGCGGAGCCCGTCCCCTTCCCCACGCTTGCGCGGATCTTGCGCTCCATGCCCACGCTGATGGTCGACGGACTGATGTAGGCTGTCACCTTCTTCGGCTTCTTGCTGACAGTCACCGTGACGGTCTTTTTCAGGCTCGCATTGACCCGGTCCCGGACGGTGATCTTCGCTTTGCCGGTCTTCTTGGCTTGCAGCACCACATGCTCTCCGTTTTCGCCGCTTGAAGACACCACCCTGACGACCGACGACTTGCTGGATGCCCAGTAAAGCTTCGACTCGGGCGCGTCCCCCTCCTCCTTGGGAACGAGCAGGCAGGAAAGATCCCCGTAGACTTCGCCCAATCCCATCGCGAAACTGCCGCGGCTGAACTCCAGCGCCTTCGGCGCCGGAGCGATCTCGACGGATACCGCTTGACTGGCGACCCTATAGCCATCTTCGGCGTCTTCGTCTTTCACGCGACACCCGTAGGTGATGACAGCCGTGCCCTTTTTGAGCGCGGTGATCGCGCCTGTGTTGGGATCGACCGACACGCAATCCGGTGCGTCGCCTGTGATGTCCGCAACAAATCGCGGCGCGTCGACGTGATCGTTCAGCAGCTGGATCGGGACGGTATTCCCGTCCGCGTCCACGACCGTGATCGGCGCGGCGATATTCTTCTGACCTTCTATCAGGTGGAGCGACGTCGCCTGGGCTTCGATGCCGACAGGTGCGCCGTAGACCGTGACCGAAGCGGTGGCCTTCTTGCCGTTATAGGCCTTGACCGTGACTTTATGATCGCCCTTCCTGTGCGCCGTCAAGGAACACTGATCGGCGGTACCGGCATCCCCGGTCTCAAGTGCGCCCGCATCGCTCGAAGTGAAGGTATAACTGTTGCTGACGCTGTTGGTGCTCGCCGTAAGTACCGCACTGTCGCCTTCGATCATCCTGATGCTCGACGGCCTGACATAGACCTTTGAAGGCGCCTTCTTCACGGTGACGTAGATCGTGGCGGTCTTGCCTTTGTGAGAGGCAGTGACTTTGACCTTCTTTTTGGTAGCCTTCACGCCGGTGATCACGCAATGCCGGTTGTCGACCATGGTGACCTTGACATACTTTGTATTTGCGGACCTGAAGGTCACGGTAGCCGATGTTTCTTCTGATCCGCCATCATTCGGCGTCATCTCGACCACAGCGCCGCCATAGCTCTCCTTGACGCCGATGGTGATCGATCCTCTGTTGAAGCGCAGCGACTTCGGCGGATCCACCACATGGACCGCGCAGACGGCATCGGAAACGGCAATGTCACCGCTTGCGAACGTCACCGATGCGTTCCCGTTTTTGTTGCCTCTGATCGAAAGCGTCAGCACACAAGGTGTTTCGCTCATCCTGACCTGAGTCACCGAGATGGCGGGCACATCATCCGGCGCTGCGGTCTCATCCTCACTCACCGACCAGGAAAGGGCGCCCAGTGTCGCTTCTCCTTCTGCGTCGACCAGCGTCGCGACGACCTGTACGGCCTCATCGTGCGCCACCAGAACCGGCAGATCGAAGTCCTTATGGTCCGTGTTGCCGCAGTCGCGCAATTCTATGTGATCGGGCGTGCCATACACGCGTACGGTCGCCTTCCCCGTCTTGCCGTTGCAGGACGCCCTCGCGGTGATCGCAGCAGTGCCCTTGCCGACTGCGGTGATCAGGCCTGTCGTCGGGTCGACCGTGGCGACGGTCTCGTCGCTCGAATCATAAGTCACGGTCCGGCTCTCAGCGCCGCTGTTGAACTGGCAGGAGGCTTGCGCCTGCTCGCCGATGACGAGCGAAGCGCTGTCCAGCTTGACTGTCACGCTCTTCGGCGCGCTCTTGACCGTTATGTCGACAGTGAGGGGCTTGCGCCCATCTGCTGTGGCCGTGATGGTCGCAGTGCCGGCAGCCTTCGCGGTCAACACACCCGTGGCTCTGTCGATGCTTGTGATCTTGGGTTTGTCAGATGTCCATACGATACCCGCGTCTTCTGTGGGATCATCTTCTCCTTCACAGTAAACAGCGGCCGTCAACTTGTCGCCCACGCCAAGCACACCGCGCGGCAGTTCTTCACTCAGACGGATCTCTCTGCGCGGCTTGACCGTTACAGGGATATCAATAGTCTCATATCCTTCCGCCGAGGCGGTAACGGTCGCACTGCCGACCGCCAATGCCGTCAAAACACCGTTTTCCGCGTCGAGTGCGACATGCGGATCTTCGCCATCATCGACAACAGTCCATGTGACGACGATGTCCTGGCGTTCCAGTCGCTCGCCGTCATACACATCGGCATGCAGCTCAAAGGGTCCATCGTCCATGTAGAGCGTAATTTCGGTCTTGTTCGGGTAAATGCCTCTGCCGGGTATGGCCTCTCCTGATGCGAACATGGCCATGATCTCATCGTCCGTCGGTTCGGCATCGTCGCCGGCCTCTTCAGGATACCCGTCAGCTTCGTTCTGATCGGCATCGATCACATCATCTGCGACCGCAGAATCGACTTCGGTCTCATCCTTGGGTGCATCATCAACATCCGAGGCGTCGGCTTCAGTCTCTTCTTTATCCGTTTCATCCGCGTTTAAGGCATCGCTTTCAGTCTCGCCGCCATTCACATCATCCGCATCTACGGGTTCCTCTTCAAGTTCTTCTTCGCCGTCCGCGTCTGTTTCATCGCCGTCGGTCTCTTCTTCGCCGGCCGCATCTGTTTCACCACCGTCGGTCTCTTCCCCATCGCCGGTGTCCGCATCATCACTATCCGCGATGATCAGGGGCTCTTCCTCTACAGGCGCATCGTCATCGCCGCCGATCGCGACGGCATCTCCATCGTCGACCGGCGCGCCGCCGTCGTTATCCGCGGTGTCATCCGACAGTTCGAAGGCATCCAGCATACCGGGCAGCTCTTCAAGTTCCCCGGCACTCAATACCTCATCTTCCTGACCGACCTCTGTAAGGTCATACCCGACATAGCCGTCGGCGATCTCTGCCAAAACGTCCGTCGGAACCAGCGTCAGTATCATCACGAACGCCAGCGCGAAACTGATCCACCGCTTCATATAACCAGCTCCATATCAAAAGGGTATGAACCGCCTTATAATCTACTTTATATTATACTTCTTTGAGCAGCATATGTCAATCGTCCAGTTATGGCGATCGTGTGTCAAGGAATCATACTTCGGTCTGTTTCAGCCGTACATCGCGATCCCGAGCCCCGCCGAAAGCAGGATCAGAAGGATCGGCGAGAAGCGCCGTTTGAACCCCTTCACCCACACCAGGCTCGACACCAGGAGCAGTATCGCGATGGCGGCCTGTCG
Organism: Clostridia bacterium; assembly: GCA_017430945.1. The sequence goes on from JAFRMB010000036.1 coordinate 10,550, forward strand.
CACATCTACGGAATAGCCCGCCAGCACATCCGGATCCATCGACAGGCACCGAAGCCACGTGCAGAGCCCCGTCGCCGAGATCATGCCCGCCACGACCGGCTTGATGCCCGACAGAGCCGCACCCACGTATCGATTCCGTCGGAACTGCCTGAGCACGGCCGCGATCAGCAGTATGATGATGAAAGAAGGCAGCACCACGCCCAGCGTGGCGCACATGGCGCCCACATATCCCGCCTGGCTGGCGCCGATGAACGTGGCCATGTTGACGGCGATGTGACCCGGCGTGGATTCACAGATGCCGATGTAGCTATACAGCGTTTCCGCATCCAGCCAGCCGTGCGATGTCACTTCCTGCTGGATCAGCGGGATCATGCCGTAGCCGCCGCCGAACGTGAACAGGCCGATCTTCGCAAAAGTCAGGAACAGCTCCAGCACAGCGCTCACGGAGCGTCACCTCCCCTTTGCACCGAGCCCAACATGGATATCCCGAGCAGCGCGCCGGCGAGTATGATCCAGATCGTGGACAGATGCCAGCCGAGCAGGTTGATGCCGGCCGTCGCCAAAGCCGCCAGCATGCAGGCGGTATACGCCATACGTCGCCGTGGCAGTTTTCGTATCAGCCGGATCCCGGCGCGCAGGATCAGGAACGCGACGGCGACCTGTATCCCCCGGAAGGCATGGGCGACCACGGTCTGCCGCATGAAGGCCTCGATGAACAGGGAGATCAGATAAATGATGGCAAATGAGGGCAAAATGACGCCCAGCGTGGCCGAGGCGCTGCCCCATATGCCCGCCTGTCTGTAGCCGATATAGGTCGCGGAATTGATGGCGATGGGACCCGGTGTGGATTCAGCGATGGCGAACACCTCCGCCAGTTCGTCCGATCCGATCCACCCGCGCTTTTCGCCCACCTCATCCTCGATGAGCGATATCATCGCATAGCCTCCGCCAAAGGTGAAAAGGCCGATCTTGAAGAACGCGCCGAACAGTTCGGCGCAGCGCCTGAGCTTTGACATTCGTCTCCCCCTGTCCTGACTGGCCGCATGCACACAGGTGCGACGTCATTTGTGCCGCTGTCGGTTCCGTTTCACGGCGATGAGCTGCGGCGGGTCGTTCATCTGGTTGAGGTATCTCTTCTGGATGACGTCGAAGGCTTTGGGATCGAGCCCCTCCGTCCAGCGCGTGATCGCATCCAGCTCACGCGCGCCCTCCGGGTGGCCGGGGTAGATGCAGATGGTCATGATCCCGTCCGGCCTGAGCAGTTCGAGCCCTGCGCCGATCGCCGTGAGCGTGGTATCGACGCGCGTCGTCACCGCGTGCGCCGTCCCCGGCAGCCAGCCCAGGTTGAACATGATGACATCGACAGGTTCAGCAACGTATTCCGCCATGTGCTCATGCCCCGCGCAGTAGAGCTTCGCGCGTCCGAAAAGCCCCGCCGCCTCCAAACGCTCGCGGGTGCGCGTCAGCGCTTCCGGCTGCACATCGAATGCATATACCCTTCCGGCTTCGCCCACGAGCCCGCAGAGCCAGCAGGTGTCATGTCCGTTGCCCATCGTCGCGTCCACAGCGCGCGCGCCTTCGTACAGTGCCGGTCCGATCAGCTCTGACGCCCAGAATCGCGCCGACCGAAAATCATTGGCCATCTCCCACGCTTCCCTTCTGCCGGATGCGGCTTTAACGGTGTCGTCCCGGACACAATCTTAATACATACATAAATCATCGAAAAGACAGTTATGGTAAACTTAGATCAGATTTGCACTGTGGAGGGTCGGATCATGCAGCGCAGCAGGCTGGAGAGCTTCCGGAAAAGGTATATCGGTGACCGCACCTTTTACGCGCTGGTGCTCGGCATCGTCGTGCCCATCGTGATCCAGAACGCCATCACCAATTTCGTCAGCCTGCTGGACAACATCATGGTCGGACAGGTGGGCACCGAACCCATGTCCGGCGTCGCCATCGCCAACCAGATGCTGTTCGTGTTCAACCTCTGCGTGTTCGGCGGCATCTCCGGGGCAGGCATATTCTCGGCGCAGTACCACGGCGCCGGCAATCAGGAGGGCGTGCGCAGCTGCTTTCGCTACAAGCTGCACCTGTGCTTCTGGCTTTGCGCGGCGGCGATCACACTGTTCCTCCTGAAGGGCAAGGACCTGATCAGTCTCTACCTCCACGAAGGAGACGACCCCGCAAAGCTGGCTATGACGCTGGATCACAGCCTTCGCTATCTGAAGGTGATGCTGCTTGGGCTGCCCGCGTTCGCCCTGACCCAGACCTATGCCGGCACGCTGCGCGAGACCGGGCAGACCGCGCTGCCCATGCGCGCGGGCATCATCGCCGTATTCGTCAACCTGGTGTTCAATTATCTGCTGATATTCGGCCACTTCGGGTTCCCCAGGATGGGCGTCGAGGGCGCCGCGGTCGCCACCGTGCTCTCCCGTTATGTCGAGCTGGCTGTCATTTCCCTGTCCGTACACCTTCGCACGGGCCGCTATGCCTTCGCCAAAGGCATCTACCGCACGCTGCGGGTGCCCGGCAGGCTCGTCCGGCGTATCACGCTCAAGGGCATGCCGCTTCTGATCAACGAAGCGCTGTGGTCAACGGGCATGGCCACGCTGATCCAGTGTTATTCCGTGCGCGGGCTGGATGTGGTCGCTGCCATGAACATCTCTTCGACCATCTCCAACCTTTTCGCCGTATCGTTCCTGTCCATGGGTTCGGCCACCAGCATCATCGTCGGTCAGTCGCTGGGCGCGAACGATCTGGAGGGCGCGCGCGGTCACGCCGCCAAGCTCACCGCCTTCGGCATGTTCGTAAGCGCGGTGACGGGACTGGTCATGCTGGCTGTCGCGCCGTTCATACCCAGGTTATATCAGACCGAGGCGCATGTGCGCGAACTGGCCACATCTCTTCTCACGATCTACGCCTGCTGCATGCCGGTCTTCTCCTATGCCAACACGGCCTATTTCATCCTCCGGTCCGGCGGCAAAACGCTCATCACGTTCCTGTTCGATAGCGGGTTCACCTGGGCTGTGATGGTGCCTGTCGCATGGATACTCGTGCATCTCACGTCCCTCGATGTGCGCGCCATCTACCTGGGTGTACAGGCCACAGACCTTCTGAAGGTCACCTTCGGGCATGTGCTGATCCGGCGCGGTGTATGGCTGAACAACATGGTCGGAGAAGGGGCTGAATGATATGGATGACAGCACGATGCGCGCCGACGTCGCGCTCAGCGCGCGCGGCCTGGCGGCCAGCAGAGAGAAGGCGCGCGCACTCATCGAGGCAGGGCTCGTTACCGTCAATGGCGAGGCGCTGTCAAAACCCTCCCGCCCGGTCTCGGACGGCGACGTCCTGGTCGTCCACGGGGAAGCGCACCCCTACGTCGGGCGCGGCGGGCTGAAGCTTGAAAAGGCGCTGAAGGTGTTCGGCGTCGATCCGACCGGACTGGTCTGCATGGACATCGGCGCGTCTACAGGCGGCTTCACCGACGTGCTGCTCAAAAACGGCGCCCGCCGGGTGTATGCCATCGATGTGGGCACGGGGCAGCTCGACCCGCGCCTCTTGAAAGACGAGCGGGTCGTCAATATGGAGCGCACCAATGCCCGCGCGTTGACCGCGGATGCCTTCCCGGAGAAGCCGACCCTGGCCGTCATGGACGTATCCTTCATATCGATCCGGCTGATCCTTCCGGCTGTGCTTCATATCCTCGGCCTGAACGGGCGTGCGTTGACACTGGTCAAGCCGCAGTTCGAAGCCGGTCGAGCCAAACTCGGCAAGCGCGGCATCGTGTCGGATCCGGACACACACATAGGCGTGCTCAGATCGCTCGTGCGCTTCCTGCCAACGCTCGGCTGGCGCGTCGGCGCGCTCGATTTCTCGCCCATCGCCGGCGGCAGCGGCAACCTTGAATTCCTGGCCGATCTGCTCCCATCGTCAGGGTGCGATGCGATGATCCCGGACGCCGAGATCGCGCAGCTGGTCAGGCGCGCGCACGCCGAGATCCCGTCCAGGCGTCACAGAGTATCTGAATGAACCGATGATGGCTCAGTTTCGGCCATCACGTCGGTCGCGCGCGTTACGCCACGTACCTGTGCGCCGCGGACGGCGATGACCGTATGCAGAAGACTTCTGACCCGTTCATTCGGCAGGGATCGGATCAGGGATGCTGTATTTCCCGATCTGCTCCCTGCCAGATCTCTTTTCAGCCCCACAGGTCTTTTGCAGCGCTTAGCCGTCGGATCGCTTGTCACAAGCCCTCTGCATCCCGTTGTGAAGCCGCAAAAGCGGTAAGCGCGTCCCGAACGTCCTTAGGCGACTTTAGCAGGTTGATCCTGTCGCGAAAGCGCGTCGCGCCCTTCATGCCATGAACATACCAGGCGATGTGCTTGCGCATCTCGAGCAAACCGCGCTTTTCGCCGTACAATTCCACCTCCAGATCGAAGTGGCGAAGCGCCATCTCCACCCGCTCTTCCGGAGACGGTGCCTGATACGGCCGGCCCGTCAGCGCGTCGCGGATCTCGCGGAATATCCATGGATCGCCCTGCGCAGCCCGACCGACGATGACGCCGTCGCAGCCGGTCTCCTCGATCATCCTCACCGCATCCGCGCCGCTTCGCACATCGCCGTTTCCAAACACCGGCACCTTCACGGCACGCTTCACTTCGCGTATGACCGACCAATCCGCCTCGCCCGAGTACTGCTGTTCGCGCGTCCGGGCGTGCACGGCCACCGCTTTGGCACCGTTGTCTTCGCAGATGCGCGCGATCTGCGGCGCATTGACGTGTGCCGCGTCCCAACCGGATCGTATCTTTACCGTGACCGGCAGGCGCGTTGAAGACGTGACGGCCCGCACGACCGCCGCCACTTCATCCGGCCTTTTGAGCATCGCGCTGCCCTCACCGTTGCCGGTGATCTTCGGCGCCGGGCACCCAAAGTTGATGTCAATGAACTGGAAGCCCTCGTCCTCCAATTGCCTCGCCGCCTCTGCCATGTACTTTGGGTCGCTGCCGAACAGTTGAAGGCCTGCCGGGCCCTCGCCGTCGAGGCGCCTGATCAGGTCAGCGGCATTTTTGTTCCTGCGGCCCGAATAGACCCAGCCTTTCGCAGACAGCATCTCGCTGACGGCCCAGGCCGAACCCTGTTCGTGGCATAAAAGCCGCATCGCGGCATCCGTCACGCCGGCCATCGGCGCCAGTCCCGCACCGCGCTTCGTTGTCATTTCCTCAATGCTGAACATATCGTTGCCTCATCTCTCCCGTGTCTTCTATTCTAACACCGCCCCGTCCATTTATCAATGCCCCTGCCGCACATCCGTCACCGGATGAGATCGACATGCGAACAAATACCGACAATTTCGATCGATCCCGGGGATGTGCTTGATTTTTCGGTATCTGTTCGATATAATAAAGTTGGTTTATTATCAGCGCTCATAGACCGTGTCGCGTTCTCATAGTGACGCACATTGGATACAAGCACGGTACGTAGATTTTAAGCTTCGATCGGTCCGGATCCGATCAGGCCGGACGATCTTAGGGAGCGCAAGTTTACCGGATGCCACAGGCGTCCGGCAGATCCAAGGGAGGATAAACGATTTGGAAAACCAGGAGCTCAGCCGTGCAGACCACATGACCATGGAGACGCCCGAGCAGTTTATCGGCATCTTCGGCATACGCGAGGAAAACATCCCGATCTTCCGCGAAGAGCTCGGCGTGGATATCCACGCCCACGGAAATGACGTCATCATAAACGGCGATCCGGACAAGGTCGCCCTGGCGCGCGAGACGCTGGAACGCCTCAGCGAGATCGTCATGCGCGGCGAGCAGGTGGACCGCACGCGCATCCGCTATGCCATCGAGCTGGCCGCTGAGGGCAAGGGCGACCGCATCGGCGAGATCATGCGCGACGTGATCGCCATCACCTATCGGGGAAGACAGGTCAAGTGCAAGACGCTGGGTCAGAAGCAATACGTCGACGCCATCAAGAACAACACCTGCACCTTTGCCGTCGGCCCCGCCGGCACAGGTAAAACGTATCTCGCCATCGCCATGGCGGTGGTAGCGCTGAAGAACAAGGAGATCGAGCGAATCATACTCACAAGGCCCGCCGTGGAAGCCGGCGAAAAGCTCGGTTTTTTGCCGGGAGACCTTGCGCAGAAGGTGGATCCCTATCTGCGTCCGCTCTACGACGCGCTCCATGAGATGATGGGCGTCGACGCATACCAGCGGCTGCTGGAACGCGGCGCTGTGGAGGTCGCCCCGCTGGCCTACATGCGCGGGCGCACGTTGAACGACGCCTTCATCATCCTGGATGAAGCCCAGAACACCACGAGCGAGCAGATGAAGATGTTCCTGACCCGCATGGGCATGGGCTCAAAGATGGTCATCACGGGCGACGTCACCCAGATCGACCTGCCCACAGGCAAGCGCTCCGGGCTCGTCGAAGCGCTGGAGGTGCTGCGCGATGTGCCGGACATCGGCATCGTACAGCTGACGCATCGCGATGTCGTGCGCCATGAGCTGGTGCAGGCCATCGTCAAGGCATACGAAAAGCACGCACAGAAGGCGGAGCGCCCGCGGCGCGTATTCCGTCCGTAAAGGAGCGAGGCATGAAGATCATGAAAGGTCGCGCGGCGAAGACCGCGCGCGTCGCGCCGGTATTCCAGACAGTGCTGATCGGCGTGTTCACCTATGTCCTGCTGGTGTCGCTTTTGCTCTTGGCCGTCACGCCCGAACAGCACGACATACAGATCGGATCTCCGGCGACCGTCGACATCATGGCCACCAAGGATGTCAACGATATCGTGACGACCGAACAAAAGCGCGAGGAGGCGGCCGCTCAGGTCGAGCCGAGCTACAGGAGCGTCGACAGCTCCGTGGCCGGCGAGGTGGCGGAAGACCTCGAGAGCAGGTTCACGGCGCTCATGGGCCTTCGAAGCGATCATACCGTCGAACAGGTCACCGATATGACAGATGATGAGATCACCGATTTGTCGGAACAACTCGGCTTCTCGATCAGCCGCGATCAATTGGTCGCCCTGCTGCAGTCTGACGAAGAACAGCTGAACGCGCTGTTTTCCGACTGCTCGAGGCTCGTGCGCAACCTGCTCAACAGCACACTGCTTGAAGGTCAGGAGGCTTCCGCGATCTCAACGGTCTCCCGCTCGCTCGTAGCCGCCGGCTATCCCATGCCGCTCACCGCGCTGAGCTTTGAGATCCTGCGCGTATGCATGCGTCCGAACATGCTGATCGACGAGGAGGCCACCGAAGCCAACCGGCAGAAGGCGCGCGACCTGGTTGAGACCGTGACCTGCGTGAAGGGCGAGGTCATCGTGCGGCGCGGTGAGATCGTCTCGAACGCGCAGTATCAGATGCTCTCATCGCTGGGGCTTTTGAAGGAAGACGATCTGGACGTCCCTCTGTTCGCCGGCATCGCGCTGACGCTTCTGCTCATCATGGGCTCACTGGCGCTCTATCTGTACAGGTTCCGGCGCGACCTGCTGAAGCCGAAGCCGCTGTCGCTGCTGTGCCTCGTCTATGTGCTGGTCGTTGCGCTGTCGCTGTCCATCAGCTATCGCAACACCTATCTCATGCCCGTCGCACTGGGCACGATGCTGATCTCGCTGCTCGTCGACCACAGGATCGCGCTGTACTTCAACTTCGCCCTGGGCCTGACGGTATCGCTGCTGGCCGACACATCGGGCGGCCTGTTCACCGTGGCGATGTTCTCCGTGGTGATGATGAGCATGGTCTCGGCCCCCGTCATACTGTCTGTGTTCGCGCACAGCATGCAGCGCACGACGACGCTGGTCGCCGGTGTGCTGGCGGGCATATCGAATTTCCTGGTCACGCTCGCGGTCGGCCTCATCAACTCCGCCGAGCTGTCGGCCGTCACCACCAATGCGGTTTGGGCCTTCTTTGGCGGCCTGCTCAGCGCCGTGCTGTGCATCGGCGTGCAGCCTCTCATGGAGTGGATCTTCAATCTGGCCACCAATGCCAAACTCATCGAACTGTCGAACCCCAACCAGCCGTTGCTGCGCCGCCTGCTGCTCGAGGCGCCCGGCACCTATCATCACGCCATCATCGTGGCTAACCTGGCCGAGGCCGCGGCGACATCCATCGGCGGAAATGGCCTCCTCGCCCGCGTAGGCGCGTATTTTCACGATATCGGCAAGCTCAAGCGCCCGATCTACTTCTCTGAGAACCAGATGGGCGACAATCCGCACGACCGCACAGATCCCCGCGTGTCGGCGGCCATCCTGACGGCCCATCCGCGCGACGGCGCCGCCATGGCTCAGAAGGCTCATATCCCGGAGCCGATCGTCGATATCATCCGGCAGCACCACGGCGACGGCGTCGCACTGTGGTTCTACGACAAGGCGGTCAAGCAGTACGGCGCGGACCAGGTGGATATCGCTGCTTTCCGCTACGGAGGACCGCGTCCGCGCACGAAAGAAGCCGCCGTGGTCATGCTCGCGGACACCATCGAAGCCGCGGTGCGCTCGATCCCCGACCCCGACCCGGAGAAGGTCGACGCGCTCATCCGGAAGCTCGTCCGCGGCAAGCTGGACGACGGCCAGCTGGACGAATCCGAGTTGACCTTCAGCGATCTCGACAGGATCTGCAGCGCCTTCTCGACCGTTCTTACCGGCGTTTTCCACGAGCGCATCGAATACCCGGATGTCGCGATACCTCCGCGCACAGACAAGCCTGACGACGCAGGAGAGCAGACCCAGAAGCCAGCGTCCAAGCCACATCCTGCAGTTCAAAAGCCTGTCGTGCCGAAGTCTCCATCCGACAGCGGCGCTGCTGATAACAGCCCCGAAGTTGGACCCGGCGCTCTCTCTGAAGCAGCGGCTGTCGCAGGTGCGCCGTCACCGTCCGAACCCCGCATCGCGCCTGCCGCACCGGAGGCCCCGACGCCTGCTCATGCGGCAAGCACCGTGCCGCCCTCGGACAAGCCGGTCCAACGCGTTGAGAGCTCGGCCGACGCTGCGCAAGCGGGAGCTTCAGCCGAGGCTTCGACCCCTGAAGCGCAGCCGAAGGAGGCGGGCAGCCTTGCCGATTGATCTTCAGTGGGAAATATCCGCTCCGGAAGGCCTTGAGCGGCTGGATGTGCTGCTTTCACGCGTGGCCGAAGCGTGCTTCGGCGCAGAGGGCGTCACCGGCGCCGGCTTTGCGATCTGCATCACCGATGACGAGCACATCCGTCGCCTGAACCGAGATATGCGCGGCATCGACCGCGTTACAGACGTGCTATCCTTCCCTACGGTCAGCTATCCGCCCGGCAAGACTGCTTCCGTCTGCCCGAAGCGGCTTCGCAGGGAATACGATCCTTACCTGGGCTACGTCAACCTTGGCGACTGCGTGATCGATCTTGACCGTGCGACCCAGCAGGCGAGGGAATACGGCCACTCCCTCTGCCGTGAGCTCAGTTATCTGACTGCCCATTCTGCCTTCCACCTGATGGGGTACGATCATATGACAAGTGAGGATAAAGCGATGATGCGTGAAATGGAAGAGAAGGCCCTGGGTTCCATCGGCATGACGCGCGAGCCCGACATCGATCATGACGCGCTGTTCGACGCCGCGTGTGAAGCCATGCGCAATGCCTACGCGCCCTATTCGAAATACAGGGTCGGCGCCTGCATACTGACAGATGACGGGCGCATGTTCAAGGGCTGCAACTTCGAAAACGCCTCTTACGGCGCGACGATCTGCGCCGAGCGATGCGCCGTCGGAAACGCCGTCGTCAATGGCGCCAGACGGTTCAAAGCCATCGCCATCGCCATAGAGAGCGCGTCGGGGCTGCCGTGGCCGTGCGGCATCTGCCGCCAGGTCCTGAGCGAGTTTTCACCGGCGGACATGCCCGTCATCGCAGGCATTTGCGGCTCAGGCTACACCGTAAAAACGCTGAGCGAACTGCTGCCCGAAGCATTCACGCCCGACGCACTGGGCATCGATCCCGCCGGCTGCTGAAGACGGGACCGTCAGATCAAACCATTGGAGGAAAGACCGTTGTCTGAAAAAGCATTTCATTCGGGATTCATCGCCATTCTCGGCCGCCCGAACGTCGGCAAATCAAGCCTCATGAACCGCTTTGTCGGTGAAAAGGTCGCCATCATTTCCAACCACCCGCAGACCACGCGCAACAAGCTGCTGGGTGTCGCCACCGGCCCCGACTGGCAGCTGGTGTTCGTCGATACGCCCGGTCTGCACAAGCCCCGTACAAAGCTGGGCGAATACATGATGAAGGCCGCCGAGGACGCGCGCGAGGGCGTGGACGCCGTGCTATGCGTCGTGGACGGGCAGCATATCGGCGCCGGCGACCGCGCGGTGATGCAGGATATCGCCCGCATGAACTGCCCGAGATTCCTGGCCGTCAACAAGATCGATATCGTCAGCAAAGAGCAGTTGATGCCGCAGCTGGCAGAGCTCGACGTGAGCGGTTTCGACAAGGTGGTGTCCGTATCCGCCCGGACCGGCGAAAACGTGGATATGCTTCGGCAGATGCTGATCGACGCAATGCCCGAAGGACCGAAGTATTTCCCGGACGACATGATCACCGACCAGCCGGAACGGGTGATGTGCGCCGAGATCATCCGCGAAAAGGCGCTGCGCAATCTCCGCGATGAGATCCCGCACGGCATCGGCGTGGACATGCTTCAGATCAAGAAGCTGTCTGACGGGCTCACCGAGATCCACGCGGACGTCTATTGCGAACGCGCCTCCCATAAATCCATCATCATCGGGAAGCAGGGCGCGATGCTCAGAAAGATCGGCACGGAAGCGCGTGTGGACATCGAACGCCTGCTGGGCACGAAGGTGATGCTCAAGCTGTGGGTGAAGGTGCGTGAGGATTGGCGCAATCACGCCGGCGATCTGCGCACGCTCGGCTACGAGGATTGACGTATGCCTCAGATCATTACGACGGGACTGGTCATCCGGCGCTCCGACTACTCCGACTACGACCGCATGGTCACGCTGTTCTCGCCGGATCGCGGCCGGATAGACGCCATCGCGCGTGGCTGCAGGCGCCCCAAATCCCCGCTCGTCAACGCCGTGGAGCCCTTTACCAGCGGAGAATTCCAGCTCTTTGAACACCGCGGCAGATACACGCTCGAGCAATGCCAGATCTCGGAGAGTTATTTTGATCTGAGGGCCGACTATGACCGGCTGCGCCACGGCGTATACTGGCTGAAGCTGCTCGACGAAGCGATCCTGCCGGATACCGCGGCCGAGACGCTGTTCATCGTCACGCTGCGTGCGCTTGCGCATCTGAACTGGGGCGAGCTGCCGCCGGAGCTCGTCACCTTCGCGTTCGAGATGCACTATCTGGCGCTGAACGGTTTTTCTCCCGGCATGAGCGCCTGCGTCAGGTGCGGCCGTCCGGTGGACGGTGACGCGCGGTTTGACGCCGATCTGGGCGGCGTCGTCTGCGCCGACTGTCCCTCTTCCGCGCCGCGCATCACCAACGGTGCGCGCCGCATACTGCTGAAGGCGCCGCGGACTCAGTTCGATCGCTTCCAACTGCTCGCAGACCGTCCGCAGTGGCCCGAAGCCGCGGCGCATCTGCGCCGCTATATCGATCTCAAGCTTCATCAGCAGCGCTTCGCCCCGCCGCTTTACGGCTCGACCCGTTCAGAGAGCCGCTGAATTCAAAGCGCCGCGGCTGCCCGGGCTCTTCCCCGGCGCGACCGCGGCGCTCTTTTTATCTCTGTTCGTCCGTCCCTTGTTCGATCTTTGTCTCCGTCTCCCGGTATATGGCTTTTCGCAGATCGGTGAGAAAACCCGAAAAAGCCACTCGCTCCCAGGCATAATCGCGGTTGAGCTGATACTCGTGCGGCTCCCACGTCGAAAGATCCGATTCGTTGTGCTGTATGACGGCCTCCAGGCTGTCCATCGCCTTATAGATCTTCGCTTCCAGCGTTTTTCGTTCGGTCATCTCCTGATACAGTGCGCGCAGCTGCGCGCAGAACGGCGACGGCAGGCTGTCGATCCATTCCATCAGCAGTGCTTCCTCCCGCGCTTCGTCTGACTCCTGTTTTTTGAACACCGGGATGTCGCCGGTGAAGCACTCCCCCAGGTCGTGGACCAGGCACATGCGGATCACCTTGTCCATATCGGCGTCCGGGAACTCGTCAGATATGAAATAGGCCATCAGCGCCGTTCGCCAGCTGTGCCCGGCTACGTCTTCTCGCCGGCCGCCGGACGTCCAGCAGTGCCGCGTGGTGTCCTTCAGCCTCTCCGCCACGTGCATCGCCTTCAGAAGCTCTTCAGGCTTCATCTCTGCCGTCACCTCCGATGCGCGCCCATGGCTTCCCGCAGCTCATCTTTCCCTCCGGACAAGGGCCAAAGCGACAGCTCGGTCCGTACAGGCCAAACAATGCCGGCGCAGACGCTTTGAGCGCCTCCAGCATGCGCATGGCCACGCCTCTTATCTCCCACTGCGCGCGGGAGCAGGTCCGAAGCATCATGAAATGCTGGATCTCGCGCGCGTTCATTGTCAGCATGACATCCAGCTCATGCCCGCTCATCGCGTAATAGGACAGCACTTCCATGGGCAGGCCGGACGCTTGCGCCTCGCGCGCCTGGTCCTCGAATGCATGACGATAGATCGCTTCCGCGCCCGGGATCGCACTGACGGTCGCTGGCAGCACGTAGTCGCCGCCTGCCAGCGCCGCAGCGACCGGCGGGATCAACAGCGATACGATCCTGTGCCGCGTGAAATGGGTCAGGCAGGCCAGCGAGATGCGCTTTATATGGAACGTGTAGTCAAGAAGCTCCAGCTCTCTCGGACGCGCGTCCCGGAGCAGTCCGCAGAGATCGTCGCGGTCGAAACGGCCCCCGAACGCGAGCCCCGCATCAAGCAGCGCCATGGGATCCTTTGGCGCAGCGACGAGCACGGCGTCGCCGGCTCTGTCGGTGCCTGGCGCGATGTCAGAGGGCAGCGGCAGTGCCGCGCATCCGGGATAGCGAGCGGCCTCCCGCTCCAACACGCCCGGATACAGCACGTCGAATTGCGCCATCAGCTGCCGCCCGAGCGACTCGATCTCGGCATAGCCCTTACCGCGCCCATAGAGCATCGCTCCGATCAGCGCGATCAGTTCCCGCGCGTTGACGGTCATAAAGAAGTTGCTTCTGAGCGCGTAGGGTAATACGAAGCGCGCGTCCTCCTTCGGCACGCCCATCTCCATCAGCCGCCGATAGTCCTCGAAGCGCGCAGACATCTGCCTGTCGAACATCGCCTTCTGCGCCTCGCTCAAGCCTTCGGGACATACCCATCCCGCCTCGCTGAAATCCACATATCGGCGCGATTTGACCGTGAACGAAGCCAGACGGCATTCGATCACGAACTGCTCAACAAGTACCGACACGTCGTTGAACGCGATGGATACGTTCTGATGCTCTATGACGGACTTGTGCCCCGATGACAGCACCTTGCCGATGAGCTTCAGGTCCTTTTCATCCCCCAGGCTCCGGTCGAATATCTCCATCGCCGTACCCTGCTGGGTGGAGATCCTGGCAGAGGCCGCTGCCACGCGCAGCCCCGGACGATTCTCTACGATGATGACAGCTCTTGATCTGTTCATGGATATCTCCTCTGGCTCGTTTTTTGGCATTATAGCACAGGCCGTCACTTATGGCAAGCGCGAGGGAGATGTATCTCTATTGATCCTATCCTGTGATCGATATCGATCTGATCCGAACGATCCCGGCGCAATCGGGATCCCGTCATGCAAAACCAAGGTTGAAAGCAGCCCCTCATACGTGGTATAATCCCGATAAGGATCTGTCTTAAGAGTCTTCTCTACACGCTCGGTCTTGCCGGGCCGAACGCCAATGGATACAGGAGCATGATATGGGTCTTTTTTTCAACAGGCGCTACGGCGATATCGAAAACCTCAACGTCATCACGCTGGGCGAGGCCAGGGCGCGCGCCCATGCGATAGAAGCGGCCCGCAACAGCACGAGCCTCAAATGGCTCGAGCAGATCGCAAAGGACAGCCGCTTCCAGGAGGCGCGTACGTTGGCGGACATGCGCGCTGCCAAACTGCGCGGCAGATCGCCCTGGGCGCGCAAGCGCATCCTCCGTGAAGAAGCCGCCGGTGCGGCAAAGGCCGAAGCGAAGCGCGCAGAAGCTCAGGCTGCGCGCAAAGCCGCCGAGCAAACCGAGGGGACCCCGGAATACTGGGCCAGCCGCGGGGACTACCCTGCGTGTGCTGCCTGCGGTCCTTCCGCCATACCCCTGCTGCTGGAGCACTATCTGCGCGAAAACGCGACCGGGCGCGAACGCATCGAAGCGGGTCTCCTGTCGTTGGGCGCGCCGGCTTATATCGCCGTGAAGAACTATGTCAGCAGTCTCCTGTCACAGTTCAACAGCTTTACAGACGGGATCAGCAGCCTGGATTTCAGGCGCGACGATGACCGTCAAAAGGCGGCGATCATCGAGGGCTGCTCCGGAGCTCTTTCAGGCGGCATAAACCTGATCGGCCGCTTCACGGACCCCGGACGCACGGCCTATATAGATGCTTTCTACGATTTCGTAAAAGCCAACATCTATTCGGATCCAGACAGCGCTTTTTCCGATATGTTCAAGGCCGTGAACATCCGGCGCGCGGCGGTACGCGCCATGGGGAACGTCAAGGAAGCTCCGCTCGCGGATCAGGCGATGGCCTTTTACGCAAAGGCGCTGGACGACCCATCGCGTTTCGTACGCTGGGAAGCGGTGGACATCCTGCGCAGGCAGTCACAGCCTCAGCAGATCGATAAACGTCCGGCGTTGCGCGCGGCGCTTGAAAAGGCGCTTGCACGGGAGGACGATTCCGTCAGCAACCGCAGGGAGAAGCTGGGCTGGCTGCTGGGCAAAAACACGCGATCCGGCAGCTGATCTCTTACTGTCCGGTAGAACACATTATCCTTTTTGCCCGAGGTGATCCCTATGATCGTAGGTCGTTTTGCGCCAAGCCCGAGCGGGTCGATGCACCTTGGAAACGCGGCTGTCGCGCTTCTGGCTTGGGCGTCTGCGAAGTCCAGCGGCGGAGAGGTCGTGCTGCGCATCGAGGATCTCGATCCGTCACGCAGCCGCGCAGAATACGCCGAGGCCATCATGGATGATCTGCGTTGGCTTGGGCTGGCCTGGGATCGCCGGGCCGAAGACCAGAGCCGTCGTGGGAACGCGTATGCCGGGGCTCTGGCCCGGCTCGAAGAAGCCGGTCTCATATACCCCTGCTATTGCAGCCGTGACGAGCTCCATATCGCTTCGGCTCCCCACGCATCTGACGGCAGAGTCATATACGCCGGCACGTGCAGGGATCTCACGCCCGCGCAGCGCGCGACCCGAACCAAGCCGCCCTGCCTGCGCGTCCGTGTGCCGGACAAGACCGTCGCGTTCGTGGACGGCCTTCAGGGGCCGCAGTCCATTTCGTTGGCACGCGAATGGGGGGACTTCATCGTGCGCCGCGCCGACGGCGTGGCAGCTTACCAGCTCGCGGTAGTCGTCGACGACGCGGACAATGGCGTCACACAGGTGGTGCGCGGGCGAGACCTGCTGTCCTCCACCCCGGTCCAGCTCTGGCTCTACGAAGCGCTGGGGCTGACCGCACCGACGTTCTTCCATGTTCCGATGCTTCTGGCCGCGGACGGACGCCGACTCAGCAAGCGTGACGGAGATCTGAGCATCAGGAGCATGCGCGGGAAGTGGCCGCCTGAAAGGGTCATCGGCCTGATCGCGTGGCTGTACGGCCTGATCGATCGGTGGGAATGCCTGTCCGCTGCGGAGCTTGCGGCCGGTTTTTCCTGGGACAAACTCCGTGATAAGGGGCATGCGGACATCATCATCCACACGGAACAACTGCTGTCTTGACGGGCCATGCCGTTGACACGACGGATGACCACCCGTCGCATAGCGGCAGACAAATACAAACGCACGACGAATGCAGGGCGATGGCCGAACGCCACCGCCCTGTTTTAATGTACTGTCAGCTCGTGGATCGATCCAGTATGCCACACGGCCCGTGGTGATGAAACATCATCAAGCCCGGTTCAACCGCCGCAGTATACGCTGATCGCTTCGTGCGCGAACGACGCCGTCCCGTCTCCCCCGGCTTTGTCGATATTCGCAGACATGTCTCCGCCGGCAGCATACATCTGCCCCAGTCCCGCAAGGATCTCTTTGGTGCAGGTATAGAAGTGCTCCGTTATGAAGCCTTGAAGCTTCCCGACCTGCCGCTGTGCCTCTTCAGACGCTGGATCTCCGCTCCTCATCGTGCCGAATCCGGCGAAGATCTGCATCATCTGCGCTTGCAGCTCCATAGCCTCTGACGGCGTCCTGCCCGGAGATCTCTTTTCGAATTCACGATACGCCGGCGTTGCGCCCCACAGCGCCCTGGCCAGTCCGGCGTATCCATCGATCCCGTCTTTGTCGAACGTTGGATTGCTCATGACGCCTCCACTCCCCGCCTGCGATCCCGTATATACAGTGGATCGATATTCGCGGGTGACATGTATGAACTGAAGTGAAGCCGATGTCTCTCCGCTCACGCGTGAGACTTCGACATGATCCTGCGTATGATGAACAGCGTGCCGATCATGAGAACGATGGCGATGGGCAGCGCAACGACGGCATTGGGCACGAGTCCCGCGATGACGTATGCGACAAAGCTGACCCCGGCCACCGTGAGCGCGTAAGGAAGCTGTGTGGATACATGCGTGACGTGGTCGCACTGGGCGCCTGCAGATGCCATGATGGTGGTGTCAGAGATGGGCGAGCAGTGGTCGCCGCAGACTGCGCCGGCCATACACGCGCTGACACACACCACGCCCAGCGGGTCGGTCAACGGGAACACGCCCAGCGTGATGGGGATCAGTATGCCGAAAGTGCCCCAGCTGGTACCGGTGGCAAAGGACAGACCGCACGCGATCATGAAGATGATGGCGGGCAGGAGGGTCTTGAAGCCAGCCGCGTAATCGTTCACGATCGCCTCGACGAACTGCTTCGCCCCCAGGCTGTCGGTCATGGCTTTCAGGCTCCACGCGAAGGTCAGGATCAGTATGGCCGGGACCATCGACTTGAAGCCCTCGGGCACACTGTCCATCATCTGACGGAACGACAGCGTACGGCGCACCGCGTAGTAGATCATCGTGATCACCAGCGTCACGGCGCTGCCGAGCATCAGGCCGATGGAAGCGTCGGCATTGGAGAACGCGTTGATGAAGCTCTCTCCCTTGAAGTAGCCACCGGAGTAGATCATGCCGATGACGCAGGCTGTGATCAGCACGGCGATGGGGACCAGAAGGTCCGGCACCCTTCCCTTGGCGTTGACGTCGGAGCTGTCGTCCTCAGACTGGCTCCGGACGCCGGAGAATATGTCGCCCTTTTCGATGGCGTTTCGTTCGTGACGCGCCATCGGCCCGTAATCCATGCCCGTAAGCGCCAGAAAGACCATCATGACGATCGTCAGCAGCGCGTAGAAGTTGAAGGGGATGGCACGTATGAAAAGCGACAGCCCATTGCCTTCGGACACGTATGAGCTCACCGCCGCTGCCCAGGAGCTCACCGGCGCGATGATACACACCGGCGCGGCCGTGGCATCGATCAGATAGGCGAGCTTGGCGCGGGAGATCCGGCTCTTGTCCGACACGGGCCGCATGACGGATCCCACCGTCAGGCAGTTGAAATAGTCATCGATGAAGATGAGCGTGCCCAGTATGATCGTAGACAGCTGAGCGCCCGCGCGAGACTTGGCATGTCCGGATGCCCATCGTCCAAAGGCTGCAGAACCGCCGGCCTTGTTCATCAGTATGACCAGTATGCCGAGGATCACCAGGAAGAACAGTATGCCGACGTTGTACGTATCCGCAAGAGAGGTCGCGATGCCGTCGACCAACACGTGGGTCAAAGTGCCCTCCAGGTTGAAATTCGCATACAGCAGACCTCCGGCGACGATGCCGACGCACAGCGCGCTGTATACCTCCTTGGTGATCAGCGCCAGTGCGATGGCGATGATCGGAGGCACGAGGGACCAGAAGGTCTGATAGAACCTGGGGGCTGCCACAGTCTCCGTCGCCTCCTCGGCCAGTGCCGCAGGAAGAAGCATCGCCAGCAGAAGCATCAGCAGGATGACCATCGTTCTCGATCTGTCACTTTTCACCAAGAATCCCCTCCCGGATCAAGTTCTCCCGTCCAAGCCAACTTTCATAGGCTATTATACTATCGTTCCGGATCGATGTCAAACCGTTATCGGCATCACACAGCGCTTACTCATGTGTGCACATCCCCGATTTCGCAAAGACAGACTGCCTCTTCACGGGGCAGCCTGTCGGTCGTCTAAACGATCAGATCTATTGTTCCGTTGTTGCCGAAGCTTTCATACCCGGGTGCCGAGATCGACCATTTCGATATTGCCGTTCGGACACCGATTGTAGCACATGCCGCAGGCCACGCAGGCACTGCGATCGATCCCGAGTCGGTCCGGTGCGACGATCTGCGGCGCGAAATCACAGCAGATGGTCTTGCACAGCTGGCAACCCTCGCCGCAGCCGCAGTTCAGGCAACGCCCCGATTCCCGAACGGCTTCCTCCTCAGTCATATCCCGGCGATAAGGCTCAAAGCTCTTGCGGCGCAACTCCGGCGGCTCGTCCAACGCGATCGCGTTCCGGTCGCGCTTGACATACCCATTTCGGCTGCGCACACGCTCCACATCGACCGTATGGACCGGCTTGATGCGCTTCACCGTGGCCCTGTCACCGCGAAGCCTGCTGTCGATATCCGCTGCTGCGTTCGTTCCCGCGGTGATCGCATCGATGACGCTGCGCGGCCTGGATGCGCCTGCGTCGACGAGCATGAAGCCATCCGGCACGCCGTCCGTTTCCGCTGCCGCCAAAGCCACTGCGTCTGCGGTGCGCGCATGTTCTTTCAGCATCATGTCACACTCAGTCGTCAGCCTCGCACCGTCGCGCTCAAAGGTGACGATGCCGTCTGAGAAACCCATCGGTTTTGCCCCCTCGATCACACAGACGCCCTCCGCACGGGCCAGGGCGATGCCCTCGCGAGCCGCGCTGCCGCGTGGATGCGCGTCCGTCCAAAGCAGCAGCACCTGCTCCGCGCCGAGCCGCAACGCACATCGTGATGCTTCCAATGCCTCATATCCGTTCCCGGCGACCGCGACGCGTCCGCTCAGCGCTTCCGTCTGCCTGTCATTTACAGACCTCAGAAATGCCAGACAGTCCTCTTCCTCCGGGCATTGGCCGTCCATACGATCCGAAGATCCCGAGCCGGTGGCGACGAACAGCGCCGAAAAGCCGTCTCTCTCGAGCGTTGAAGCGGTAAGATCGGTCCCCAGCGCTTTGCCATATGCGAATCGGACGCCCAGCGCTTCGAGTCCTGCGATCTCGTCGTCCAAAAGCCCCTTGTCGAGCGCGTAGTCCGGCACGGCCCAGCGCAGCTGACCGCCGGCCTTCTGCGCCTTTTCAAAGACCGTCACATGATACCCTGCCCGCGCCAGCTCCGACGCGCAGGCCAGTCCCGCGACACCGGCGCCGGCTACCGCGACGCGCATACCGTTGGGGACCTCTGCCATGCCTGCCGGCTTCCAGCCGCGAGCCTTGCCATAGTTCAGCACAAAGCGCTTGAGCTCGCGGATCTTCAGCGGCGCGTCGATGCTCCCGCGCAAGCAGGCATCCTCGCACGGATGACTGCAGACCATCGCGCAAAGACCCTGCAGAGGGCTCGCCTCGGTGATCAGATCGTATGCCGCGCGATAGTCCCGCTTCGCGATCTTCTGAACGTAGGCCTGTGCCGGCACATGGTGCGGACAGGCGCTCTTGCAGGGCGCCGAAAGGTCAGGCTCCCGTATGCGGGCATAGCCGTCATGGAGCGTGACATCGGTGGCCGTGCGCACCTTTGGCACCACGAGGCCGCGCATCTCGTCCAGGCCGGTATAACCGTGGGCCTTCATATAGTCGTCCAGACCGCGGATCATGGGGCGTACGATATCGTAGCCGGAGATCAGCGTCTCTGCGCACACGCCCAGCAGTGTCCCGCCGCACAACACCATCTCGACCGCGTCGCGCCAGTTCGCGATGCCGCCGGTGGCCGTGACGGCCGGCTCCATGCCGCAGACCTTGCGGATCTCATAGGTATCGCGCTGCGCCAACGGCTTCAGCCACGGCCCGCAGTGGCAGCCCATGGAGATCTCCTCCTGGAGATGATAATAGGCTTTCCCCGGCGCATCCAGATCGATGGGCGGCATCCCCAACCGGTTGGCTGTCCCGCCGACTGCGTCGGCGCCCGCCTCAAAGAGCGCCTTGGCGACATGCGCGATCTGACCGCCTTCCGGCGTCAACTTCACGAACAGCGGTATAGAGATCTCCTGCTTGATTGCCCGGACGATCTCGCCGGCGATGTCGGCGTGCTGACCCATGCTGGCGCCGGTCTGCTTCGCGGCCGTCTGGCTGCCGCCGCTGGTCAGCTCAAGGTTGTAGCTCATGTTGGGGCAGCACATATTCAGTTCGATGATGTCCGCCCCGACCTCCTGGAAGCGGCGCGCCATGTTCACCCAGCCTTCGACACCGTCGTCGCCGGCATAGGTGATATTTGCCATCAGCACCAGCTCGCGAAGCTTCGGCCTGGCTTCCTCGATGAGCTTCAGGCCTTCCGCAAACGTCAAGCGCTTTTCGGCCGTGAACGCCAGCGCGTTGCGATCATGGAACAGGCTGTAGCGCGGCTTTCGGTTGATGTAAGGCGCGGGATCGATCGTCAGCTTGATGCTGGCGCCCGCCCAACCGGTCTCTTCGATGCGCAGCAGCTGCCGGACAGACTTTGTCGTCGGTCCGGAGGCCACATAAAAGGGATTTTTGAACGTCACGCCGCCCACCGTGACCGGGATGCGGACGTCGATACGATCAGCACACATGATCTAGGCCTCCAGTGAATCGTTCGTCACGCGCACGCCTTCCCGCGCAGAGCGGTAGATCAGGTTGATGACCTTGAGCGTCTCGAGGCCGTCCCTGCCCCGCAGGCCGATCTGCGCGTCCCGATCTTCCAGCGCACGTTCAACGAAGTGTTCGATCTCGCCGCAGTAACCCAGGCTGTATTTCTCATCCACGGCAGGCGTAGACCAGCCGGTGGTGATCTCCGCCTTTTCGACCGTGTAATCGAGCCCGGGGATGGAGAACACCCTGACCGGTCCGGAAAAGGACAGATCGACGTGGATGCACCCCTGCTCGCAGTAGATATCCAGCACGTCCTCCATGCCGCCCACGGTGGTGTAGTTGGCTTCCAGCGTTGCAAATGTGCCGTCATCGAAGCGCATGAAGGCGCCTGCCCAATCTTCCCCCTCCATCTGGCGGTGCACGAGATTCGCGTCGCTGCCGCCGGAGGTCATGGCGACGAGTTCACGCCATCGATTGTCCTTCAGCGCCAGCATGAAGCCGACCGGATGCACGCCCAGATGGACCATGCAGCCGCCGCCGCAGTAGCGTATGCGTTGTGCGAAGGGGCTGTGAGAGCCGCTATGGCACTCGCGGGCGCGGATGTACAGCTGGCGGCCCAGCTGTCCGCTCTCCAGGATCGAGCGCGCCTTCCTGAAGGCCGGCGCGAACAGCCAATCTTCAGCATAATAGATGTGGCGGCCCAGCCTGTCCGCGGTGTCCACCATGTCCTGAGCATCCTCAACGGTCGTGGCCAGCGGCTTTTCACAGATGATGTTCCTGCCCCGCTTCAGCGCCTTGATCGCGACGTCATGGTGCAGAAAGTTCGGCATACAGATGTCCACCAGATCGCAGTCACAATCCCTGATGGCCGCATCATAGTCGTCGTAGGTCTCATAGCCCTCGAATCCATATCGCTCTGCCAGCGCGCGCACGCGGCTCGTATCCTTGTCGCAGATGCCCGATATGGTCACTTTGTCCAGGATGCGACTGTAGGCATCGGAATGCAGGTCGGCGGAGAATGCGGCGCCGATCAACAGCACCCGCAGCTTGTTCATGCCATACACCTCCCTCGATCAAAAATCGCTGTAGTTCATCTTTTCCTTGTGCGCCATGTAATCGAACGCCCGTTCCAGCGTCTCCACCGCCAGCTCGGCGCTCCTCTCCAGGATGCGCTCGCCCTTTTCCGCATTGCCGAGCGTCGCCTGGCCCCACACCCCGTCCGGGCAGCAGCGGAAGATGCTGCCGTAGTTCAGATAGGGGCGCGGCACCTTCGGCACCCAGTCGACCGCACGGTCCATGTGTACCGTATCGGGCGCGATGGCGAGCATTTCAGAGGTCTCGCCTTCCCCGGCGTGGAGCTCGGTATCGGCTTCCAGGATGCCTTCCCTGTACAGCGTATCGTTGAACGCGCAGGTGTCTGCGACGGCCACCATCAGGTCTGGGTTGTGCCTGGCGTTCAGGTCCCGCACCAGCGGCGTCATGATGAATATCCCGCCGTGGCACTGCACGATGCCAACGCGTTTGAATCCCTGCAGCTTCAGGCACAGTATGATGTCCGTCATCATCTGATAGAACGTGACAGGTTCCATCCAGACCGTGCCCTTCTTCCCCATCTGCTCGCGATTGGTGGACACGGGCAGCGCCGGCAGCTGGAACGCATTCATCTTCTCTGCCACGCGGCGGCCCAGCTCCGTGGCGATCGACCAGTCGGTCATGATCGGCAGATGAGGGCCGTGCTGTTCGATGGAACCGACCGGAATGATCGCCAGCTCCGGATCCATCGCCATGATCTCGTCTGCGGTCTTTCGGAACATGTGGCCGCCTCCTTTACAGCACCCTGGATGCGCTGTCGACATCCAGATAGAGCGCCGCATTGCCGTGCTGCCGCAATATGCTCGCCGGGCAGCGGGTGCTGACGGGCCCGAGCAGCGTGCCGTACACTGCATCGGCCTTTCTGGCGCCCGGCACCGCGCACACGGCCTCCGGCACCTTCATCAGACAGGACATCGTCATCGTGATCGCCTGTCTCGGCACATCCTCGATGCGTGCAAAGCACCCGTCGTTCACCTGCTGCCGGCGGCATACCTCGTCCAGATCCACGATCTTGATCATGAGGGGATCGTTGAAATCCGCCTCAGCCGGGTCGTTGAAGGCCAGATGTCCGTTTTCGCCGATGCCCAGCAATACGATGTCCGGCGGATACTTCTTCAGGAGCGCTGCGTATGCATCGCACTTCTCCCGGGCGTCACCTGTTTCACAGCGCAGATAGTGGCGCTCCATAAACGGCAGTTTCGTAAAGATGGCACGATCCAGAAAATTGCCAAAGCCCGCCGGTTCGTCGGCGTCGATGCCGATGTATTCGTCCATGTGGAAAGCGCGCACGCGCGTCCATTCCACGTCCGCCTCGAGCAAGCCGGCCAGCAGTTCGTTCTGCGAAGGCGCGGCGGCGAAGATCACGTTTGCCGCGCCGTTTTTTTCAATGATGCCCCTGAGACGCGCCGCAGTGTCCGCCGCAGCCGCGGCGCCAAGCTCCGCGCGGGTCTCATAGATGTGGACCCAAAGCGCGCCCACTTGCCTCGATTCGACTTTCATCTGCGTTTCATCCTCACTTTCTTCCGGAGCCGAGATAGGCGGCCGCCACATCGGGATCCTCCATCAATTCACGTCCTGTTCCGGACATCGCCACGTGTCCGTTTTCGATCACATAGGCGTGATCGGAGATGCTCAGCGATTTTTTTGCGTTCTGCTCGACCAGTATGATCGTGACTCCGTTGTCCCGGATGCGCTGGATGTTGTCGAACACGTCGTTGACGATGACCGGCGCAAGGCCCAGCGAGGGCTCGTCCAGCATCAGGACCCTCGGCTTTCCCATCAGCGCACGGCAGATGACCAGCATCTGCTGTTCGCCGCCCGACAACGTGCCCGCATCCTGATCCCTGCGCTCGCCAAGCCTCGGGAACATGGCATACTGCGCCTTCAACAGCCCGTCGATCTCAGGCGCCCTGACCGTGTAGGCGCCGGCGCGAAGGTTCTCTTCGACCGTGAGCCCGGCAAACACCTTTCGCCCCTCGGGCACCTGCACGATGCCCGCCCGCACCACGCGGTGGGCCTGCGCGGAAAGCGGCTTGCCCTCCAGCAGGATCTCGCCCTGTCGTTCGACCATGCCGGATATGGCGTTGATGATCGTGGTCTTGCCCGCGCCGTTCGACCCGATGATAGCCGTGATACCGCCTCTTCGGATCTCCATATCCACGCCGCATACGGCCTCATGCACCCCATAGAACACCCTGAGCCCGCGGATCTCCAGTATGTTGTCCATATGCTCAAGCCTCCTCTCCGAGATAGGCTCTCAGCACCAGAGGATCGTTTCGTATCTGATCCGGCAGTCCCTGGGCGATGGTCTCGCCAAAGTCCTGCACGTAGATGTAATCGCTCAGATTCATGACCAGATCCATGCGATGCTCGATGATCAGTATCGCCAGCCTCGGATACTTGTGGCGGATCTCCGCCAGGAATACCGACAGCTGGTTCACTTCCTCGGGGTTCAGGCCGGCGGCCGGCTCGTCCAGCATCAATACCTTCGGCGACGCCACCAGCGCGCGCGCGATCTCCACGCGCCGCTGCACGCCGTACGGCAGGCTCTCCGGCCGCATCCGGGCATAGCTGTGCAGGTTCAAAAGCTCAAGGCAGTCCTTGGCGCGCTGCCGGATCTCCTTCTCGCGCTTCCATCGGCGCGGCATGAGCAGCATGGCTTCGAGCATACTGTATCCTGCGTTGAAGTCGAGCGCGACCTTCACGTTGTCCAGCACATCGAGACCAGTGAACAGGCGCGTGTTCTGGAAGGTCCTGGAGATGCCCATGCGGGCGGTCTCGATCTGTGACATGGCGGTCACATCCCGGCCCTCCAGCCATATCGTCCCGGCCTCGGGCCGGTAGATGCGGGAGATCAGGTTGAAGATCGTGGTCTTGCCCGCACCGTTGGGGCCGATGATGGCCGTCAGGCTGCCGGGCCCGACAGAGAAGCTGAAGTCTTTGACCGCCGTCACGCCGCCGAAGTTCTTGCACAGCCCTTCCGCGCGCAGTACCGCATCGCTCATCGCTTCTCACCTCCCCCGCTAAGCTTCTGCCGTCGTTCGGCGCGCCTTCTGAGCGGCGCCAGCGACAGCTCGCTCTCGCCCATCAGGCCGTGGGTGCGGAAGTTGATGACGACCAGGATCAGCACGCAGTAGATGATGGTCTTGCAGCTCTGAAGGTCTACTTCGAACAGCTTCATGCCCTTCATGAACTCCGGAAGCACCTTCAGGCCGGCCGCAGAGATCATGGAGCCTGTCAGAGAATTCGTGCCGCCGAAGAACAACAGGATCTGCATCTCCGCAGACAGGGACCAGTCAAAGGCGTCCGGCGATATCACGCGATTGCGCAGGCCGTAGCATATACCGCCCACCGCCGCGAGCATCGAGGCGAACACATAGACCTTCACCTTCAGGCGATAGACGTCGATGCCGAAGCTGCGCGCTGCGATCTCGTCCGTCTTGAGGGCGATCAGCATGCGCCCGAAGCGCGAGTACTTCAGGTTGCGCACCATGAATATCAGCAGCGCCGTGATACCGACGACGATGTACACCAGACCCTTGACCTTGGGGATCTTTGAAAAACCGACCGACGCGTTCGTCCATTTGCCCAGCAGGATCACAATGGCCGACACCATTTGCGCGAAGCCCACCGAAAGCAGCGCAAAGTAGTCCCTGCGCAGCTTCAGCGTGGGCAGCGATATGATGAGCGCCACCAGGGCGCTCGCGATCACGCCGATGGCGGAGGTGAGCAGCAGCGGCAGCTTCAGGTAGCGCGCAAGGCAAAACGTGAGATACGCGCTGATGGACATGTATGCCGCCTGTCCGAGCGAAAACATGCCCGCAAGGCTCGTGATGCAGAACACGCCGCACACGGTGATCATGGAGACGCAGGCCATGATGATGAGCGAGATCTGATAGTTGCTCATGACGTCCCCCCTATACCTTGTCCTTGGCGAAGCGGCCGAAAATGCCCTCCGGGCGCACCGCGAGGAAAACCAGCATGATCCCGAACAACACGATCGGCGACACCAGCGCACCGGTGAAGTAAGTCAAAAAGATCTCGATGACGCCAAGGCCGATGGCTGCCAGGATCGCGCCGCTCAGGCTCCCCAGCCCGCCGAACACCGATGCGATGAACCCTTTGATCATCATGGACTGTCCGAGGGACGGATACACCGAATAGCGCATGCCCAGCAGCACGCCTGATATCCCGGCCAGCGCTCCGGCGATGGCGAACACCGTCATGATGACGACGCCCGAGTTGATGCCCATCAGCCGGCTCGTCTGCGGGTTGATGGCGACGGTCCGGATCGCAAGGCCGATCCTGCTGCGGTTGATGACGGCCATCAGTATCCCCAGGATCACCAGCGAGACGCCGAGGATCAGCGTGTCGATGGATGAAAAGCGCAGTCCGCCGATATAGAACGTCGTGCTCGAGAACACGGCCGGATACGCGTAGGTGTTCTTCCCGAAGAACACGTTCAGGATCTGTTCGATCAGGATGGCCACGGTGATCGACGCCAGGAAGTAATAGAGGTTGTGCGCCTGCTTCCTGCGGATGCGGCGATAGGCGAGCAGGTCGATCAGCAGTGCCAGCATCACGCCGCAGAGTGCGGTAAAGAGTATCGTGACCCATATCGGCGGCGTCGACTCAAAGGCGTTCTGAAAGTAAAAGCCGATGTAGGCGCAAGCGCTGATCATACCGCCGTGCGCGAAGTTGCTGAACTTCAGATTGCTGTAGACCATGGCAAAGCCTACCGCGATGAGCGCGTAGACAGAGCCCAGCGAGATGCCGCTGATGAATAATTGGAGCAGCATATCCTTCTCTCCTTAGTGAAAGGGGCGGGCAAAGCGCCCGCCCCGCCTCAATGCATGGATCTGCACCGGGATCGATCATTCCGCCACGTAGTCAGTGGTCATGTAGACGAGGCAGTCGACCTCGTTCTTGTCGTCATAGGTCGCGATGTACATGCCCATGTCCCTGGTCGGACGATGGTTCGCCGGATCGATCGTGATCTTCGCGCCGCCGATGGAAGGCACCTCGACGGTGTTGTTCTCGAGGATCTCCCGCACCTCCGGTCCGTTCGTGGGATCTTCGGCCTGCTTCATGGCGTTGGCCAGGACCATCGTGGCGTCCCAGCCGAAGCCGACGTTGGAGGTCGGATAGTCCGTTCCGGTGTCCTTCATCTGGATGGCCAGCAGGTCCGCGATATCGCCGCTCCTCAGATCGTAGTTCTGAACGAAGTAGCAGTTGTACAGCTTGTTCTTGATGAGCGTGTTGAAGGGCGGATACATGGTGTTCGCGCCGAGGATGTAGCCCTCGAAGCCTGCTTCGCGCAGGTTGTCATAGGCGGTGACCATCTGGTTGCAGTAGTCGCACAGCAGCACGGCGTCGGGCTTCAGCTGCGCGATCTTCATCGCCTGAGCGCTGTAGTCGGTATCCGACCAGGTGAAGGTCTCCTCCGCCAGGACTTCGCCGCCGTTGGCGCTGATGTAGCCGACGAAAGGCCTCTCATGCGCGACGGCATAGGCGTTCGAGGTGTTGAACAGCGTCGCGACGCTCTTCACGCCCAGCTCCTTCATCGCATACTCGCCGAGGATATAGCTCTGCACGGAGCAGGACGGCTCAGCCAGGAACATATAGGGATAGGGCTCGCCGGTATCGGGATCCGTCGTGCAGACCTCGTCCATGAAGTGTCCGACGATCGGTATCTCGTCCTCTGTGGCCAGCTCCACCCATGCGGACGCAGGATTGGAAAGCGGCGGGCCGATGATGGCATCCACTTCGATCTCGTCGACCAGCTCGCGATAGCAGGTCACGCCGACCTCGGTGTCGTTCTGGCAGTCGCGGCAGTACAGCTCGATCATGCGGCCGTTGATGCCGCCGTTGTCATTGAGATACTGAACGGCATACTTGACGCCCCACTCGTTGGGCTGACCCGCGATGGAAGCGCCGCCGCTGGTGTCCTGGATGCAGCCGATCTTTATTGGATCGCCTTCTGCCATACCACAGTTCACAAGGGCCGCAGCGAGGATCGCGACGAGAAGCAGTGCTAGGATCTTTCTCATGTTCTTACCTCCATTTCATCTATCGTGATGCGCGGTGCGCAAACGGTTCAAAAAAGTAAACGTTTTCTAATCCTGTATCCTGTCCAAGACCCGTCATGTTAGATTTCCATTCATTTGTGGATTGATGCGCATGATTTCTGTGCTCATTTTTGTGCATTATAGCATATAATCCAGACATATGCAAGCAACATACTTAATATTGTATGGTTCTCATAAAAGTAATCGTTTGCTTTATATAAACATGCCGAACATACTCCGGCGATCGCCTGTCATAGGGGATCCGGAGCACACGCAGCCGCCAATTCGTTCACCCTTCGCGCGTCCGCGTCCTTCACGCTGTCCCGAATGACCAGCTGAGGCGACACCTGCATCGAAAAGTGCGGGTCGAACGCCTGATCGCTCAGGCTGTCGAGCATCAGCAGCGCTGCCATCCTGCCTGCCTCGACAGCGGGATAGCGCACCGTCGTCAGCGCGGGCAGGTATATCTCAGCGAGCGGGATGTCGTCGAAGCCCATCACGGACACGTCATCCGGCACCCTGACGCCGCTCTTCATAAGCGTCTGCATGACCCCGATGGCCAGCATGTCGTTGATGCACAATATGGCCGTCGCGGGACAGCCGTCGCGCATGAAAGCCCGCGCGATCCACTGTCCGGCCCTCAGCTCCAGATTGCTGCGCGCTTCCTCGCGATCCGGACGACCCTCGTAGACAAGGCTCGCGTCAAACGGCAGACCGGCTGCCGACAGGGCATCCGTGTAGCCGCGCAGCATCTCCGTGCGCGTCCAGCGGGCCTGCGGTAGCGTGGCAAACGCGATCCTGCGGTGCCCCCGGCCGATCAGGTGATCGGTCGCCATGCGCGCCCCTGCGCGCGAGTCAAAGCAGATACCCATGCTCTCCTGGCCGATCATCATCTGATCCAGCATGACGAACTTCATGCCCTTGGCGCGATAGCGCTCGATCTGCTCGGCATTCTCATCCACCGACGAGAGGATGACGCCCCACGCCTGGCGCTCATACAGCTGTCTCAGGCAGAGATGCTCGAGCTCTACATTGCTCATCGTGTTGCAGAGGATCATGTTGCGCGCGTTGTTTCGCAGCACGTCATCGATCCCAAGCATCGCCTGAAGATAAAATGGATTGGATACATTTGGGATGACCAGCGCGATATCCCGGTTCGACTCCCGCCTCAGCGCACGAGCGGCGTCGTTTGGCACGTAATCCAAAGACTGCGCGGCTTCCCTGACGCGTTGGGCGGTCCTTTCGCTGACGCGATAACCGGAATCGCTGAGCACCCTTGAAGCGGTGGCAACAGAAACGCCTGCCAGCTGCGCGACGTCGCGGATCGTCGACTTCTTATTCACGGCACTCCCCCGCTTTTTCATCTGATGATAAACATGAAATTAACACGGATTCAAAATACCACTTCGCAGGGCTATTGTCAAGCTTTCCAGCGGCATCGGCCGGCATGCAGCACGCTTCTTGCCAACGTTCTCCACACACAACCGGACCGGATCCGATCTCTTACGAACGCCGCGCTTTATCGTTCGTCATTCATCACCGCACATCTCCCACTGCGGCTCGGTCCGAAGCGTTTTCCGGCGAGAGCTTCCGTACTACAGGATCTCAGGTCTAGAACTGTTCCGCTATACTGTCAGCCGTTATTTGTTTCGGGACGCACTGAGCAAACAAAACAGGCTGCTGGTGTGAGGCATCGAAGCGCATGATCGCACACATAGAATGCCGCATCAGAAAGCTCATCGTCCGGACCTGTCGACGCTGACGGATGACGCCCTCGCCCCATAGCTCAATTGTTTCAATTCAGCAAGCAAATAACTCATATCATTGAAATATTTTGTAATAAATTGTTAATATCTCTGTGGATAATGTGGATAATCTTCGCAGTGTGGGGTGTACGCCTTCAGCGTGAGGATCTATCGATCCCCCTCAAGCCTGCAAAGGGCATCCGCATTGTTGCTTGTGATCGCCGCCAGCTTATCGCACGTTCTCATCTCCGGGCAGTCGCCGCAGGTCTCAACCGATCTGCTCACCGCGCATTTGCGGATGGGACAGATGGCGTCACAGTACGGCGTCTTGGCCCCCGGGATCCTGCAGCCGGTGCAGTCGATCATATCGGGCGTTATCTCAACGCCGTTCAGCTCTGACCATGCCTTGGCGACCCGCTCCCTGAGCGCGTCGTCTCCGTTGACTGTGGCCAGGCGGGCCTCACAGGTCTCACAATCCAGGCCGCAATACGCGATATAGCGTTTCACGATCATCTCTCCCCCTCTTTACTCACCATCTGCGTTGATCCGGCATCCCGGGCGATGCGGGGTCGCTTCTTCTGAGAAGGCTTTGTCGCTCCGACCGCTCACGCGCCGCCGTCTTTCTCCCGTAAACTGCGTCTCCATCGCCATCTGCGCGGCCGCTTGGAACGATGTTCATGGCATCCTTCGATCTTCGATCTGTATGCTCATTTTATCACAAAGCTGCGCACAGTCAACCCACTGCAGATGACACATTTATTCTTTTTTATCCATGGTCGGCTTAATGAGGATCGGACAAGATCTGCACAGGATCAAGGCGTACGCGTGTGATCCTGGTTGCTTTTCTCTTCGCATACGTTTATAATCATATCGTGCACGGCGTGCGCGGCCGGCGCCTTCTACATTACTATCCACTATTTGGTGATGAACATGAAAAAAGACATCAAACTCATCGCGCTCGACATGGACGGCACACTGCTGACCTTCGACAAGCGGCTTTCCGAGCGGAACAGGATCGCGCTGCAGCGGGCCAGCGATCGCGGGATCCACATCGTGCCGGCTACCGGAAGGCTGTTCAGCGGCTTGCCCCAGGTCGTCCTGGGACTTCCCTGGCTAAAGTATGCCATCAACTCGAACGGCGCGTCCGTGTATGACGTCGATGGCGACAGCGTCCTATATCACGCCGAGATCCCGCTTTCACAGGCGGTCCGCATGATGTCGTGGCTCGACGGTCTGCCCGTCATCTACGATTGCTACATGGATGACAGAGGCTGGATGACTCGGACGATGTACGATCAGATCGCGACCTATGCATACGACCCGATCGTCGTCGACTACATGCGATCCATCAGGACGCCCGTCGACGACCTGAAATCGTTCGTCAGCGCCAGGTGCATGGACGTCCAGAAAATACAGGCCTTCTGTCTCGATGTCCGGACGCAGCGGCACCTGCTTTTTCACACGCCCTTTCCAAACCTCACGGTGTCGTCATCCGTGGAGCGCAACGTCGAGTTCAACCACAAAGACGCCAACAAGGGTGCGGCTCTGCTCGCGTTGGCTGCGCACCTCCACATACCGCGCGCACAGATCATGGCCTTTGGAGACGGCGCCAATGACATCCCCATGCTTCGCGATGCGGGCATCGGCGTCGCTATGGGCAATGCGCCCGAAGAAGTCAAAGCTGCGGCGGATGTGATTGCCGCTGGCAATGACGAGGATGGCGTCGCCGGGATCATCGAATCATTGGTGCTGTCAGACGGCTGAGCTCGCCCGCCCACACCTTTTCGCCGTTCTCTACGGTGTAGGCCACACCGGCGTCCGAATCGATGGTGATGTCGCCGTCCAGCGCGTCGATCCGCAGCTCCCGGCTCACGAGCTCCTGCTCGCGCTGCCGCAGCTGGGCCTCGCGCTCGCCCGCCTCCTGTTCCGCGCGCTCGCGGTCGGAGCGCAGCCGCTCCTCCTCGCTCATGCGCGCCCGGGCCTCCCCGGCCTTCTCCCCGGCCGTCCGCGCCTCCTGAAGCCGCTTCTCCTGGTCCCGCTTCTCGCGGGCCAGCCGCTTCTCGATCAGCGCGTCGATGTCCGCCTGCGTGTACACGCGGCCCTTCTCCTCGGCCGCTTCGTTGCCGGTCTCCTCTCCGGTGACGTTCGTGGTGTCCATGTTCTTCTCGGTCTCCGCCATGCTGTTACCTCCGTTCCGTTTTTAGGCCGTCGCCTGTGTTTCCGTTTTGAGCCCGTCGGCTGATGAGCGTCCGGCGGATGCCGGACTGAGGGCGAGCGGATCGAAGATGTCGCTGCCCGAAACCCGCGGCCCGCAATCCGTTGCGTGGACGCGGGGCGTATATGCAAAAGCCGGCTGGGTTGATCAGACCCTGCCGGCGTTTTGCCTCGTTCTGTTTACCGCATCTCTATCCGCGCAGATACTTCAGCATTGCCAGTGTGACCGTGATGTAGTATCCCAGCTTTATAGCTGTTCCGATCAGTTGCCCGAATACAATGCTAAACGCCCCTGCCTTTTCTTTACCCACTTCTTACCTCATCGAAATTCACTTTTTTTCTTGCTTTTCCTGCACTTTCGTGCTATACTGTTATTAGGGCATATGTCCCATGGAGCCGAACCCGCACCCCTACTGGTGCGGGGGCGGCTCCACATTTTTCATTATTTCACCAGCCGTAGGATTCTCGTCAATTCCCCGTGGCTGATGATAATCACATCCATTTCTCTCAGTGCCACTCGTTTAAACCTCTTTTGAATCGCAGACAAAAGGCTTTCGTCCTTCATTACGCTTTCTGTGGTATTCAACACAATGCCGCCCGGGTTCTCGGCAATCTGCTTCGCACCTTTTCGTATGGCATTGTCAACAGAAGTTGATCCAGATACTGTTTTCTGCCCCCAGTCCTTTCCATTCCAGGTATAGTCCGGCGTTTTTTCGTTTTGCCCGTTACGCTCCGCCCGTAATTGAAGAAAACCGCCGAGTTCTCTGACCAATAGCTCTGCGTCTGCGATCTCGGCGCGGTGCACGTCCTCCCTGTAGCCTCGCTCTCGCAGTATCTCCCCTGCGCCCGGCGTCGCGTTGCTCCGATAGACTTCGGTTACATCCTGCACGCCTTCGTATAATTGAATGGCCTCGGGTGCGCGTTCGCTTGAGACGCCGCCCGGTGTGCCGCCTCCGGCTCCGGCGGGCGGGATCGCTCCGGCCCCGCTTCCCGCAGGCGCCTGCGGCCTTCCCCCGGCCATGGACAGCATCACCGCATCCGGCGCGCTCCTGATCTCCGACATCGAGAACGTGATCTTCTTTCCGCTGCTTTTCGGGATGCGTTCGTACCCCTTCACGCTTGTCGCCCCGTCCCCTCGCCAAAGGGCGGGTGACGGGTTTCCGGCGGCGAGTCCTTCGGATCGCTCGCCGTCAGTCCGTCCCTTTGGTCCGGACGCTTTTGCGTCCATGTACACGCTCGTCAGGTCCTGC